>CAJMHR010000015.1 GCA_905213265.1 uncultured Collinsella sp. | reverse complement strand
GCGCAGGGGGCGCTGACGCGGCCCTCCCTCTTACACCACAAAAATTCGCGCGATCGATTCGAAGAGGTTGAAAGCCGTCAAACGCCCTTTAAAGGGAGTTAGATAAATCGATTTTGAGCCCATTTTCGCCCAGAGCAGGCCGAAAAATATGGCACTTCTTTTGCAACAGTACTCATATTTGGCATTTTTTGACCACGGGGGCCAAAACCATGCCCCAAAACACAAAAGGAGGGGCCTCGTAAGGCCCCTCCTTAGGAAAGGGAATCGATTTATTCCACAGCCGTAGATTAATACTAGCCGCTACTCCATCATATCGAGGACGGAAGGGCGAAGCTCGTTCTCGGCGGCCTCGGGATCGGTCTCGCGCAGGCGGTTGATGTAGCGGTTGTACCACATCACGGCAAGGCCCAAGAAGACAACCACACCGCCAACGTTGTAGACCAGCGTCAGCCACAGCGGCTGATCGAGCGGAATGGTGCCGCAGATAAGCACGAAGCAGAAGACCACAAGCAGGAATGCGGCAACGACCAGGCCAAAGCTGCGCGAACCCATGCGGAAGCCACGGGGAGCGGCGTCAAAGTTCTTGCGCAGCATAAAGTAGGCAAGCAAAATCAGCAGCGGTGGGAGCAGAGCGGTGGCAGCAGTCATGTTGGTGACGATCATGAGCAGGTCGTCGAGGTTACCGGAGCCCAGGGCCGGGATGATCAGGATGGGGACGACGATGGCGAACTGCAGCCAGGCAGCGCGGGCAGGAATGCCGTGCTCGTTGAGCTCGACGATTTTGCTACCAAAGACGCCCTTGGGGATCTCGGTGAAGAAGACCTTGATGGGAGCGGAGGTCCACATCATGAGGGAGCCCAGCGTGGCGGCGAGAAGGATCAAGCCGATGGCGCGCGTAGACACTTCCATGGGAATGCCAAAGTGGGCAAAGACAGCGCCGAATACGTCGAAGATACCGGTGGAGATGGCAACGCCGCCCTCGGGGATGAACAGGTTAACCAGCAGCGAAGCGCCTGCATACAGAAGGCCGATGGTCAGGCCGGCGATAACGACGGTGCGCACGAAGGCCTTGACGCCACCCTTAAGGTCGTTAAGGAACACGCCGACAGACTCAGCGCCGCCAACGCCCTGGATGATCCAGGCAAGCGTACCGAAGAAGCCCCACGCAGTTGCGAAGTTGCTCATGTCGGGAGCCATGTTAGCGGGAGTAGGAGCCGTAGCGAACTCAACGCCGCCAAAGGCAGCAGCCAGGGACAGTAGGATGAACACGGCGGTCAGGCCGAGAGCCGCGGTCGAACCGAAGGAGGAAATGGAGCCGATCCACTTAGCGCCCTTGGTCGAAACCCACGTGGCGATAGCAAAGACGACGATCTCGATAATGGTGATCCACAGCTGCGAAAGCTCGGCGTTGGCACCAAAGAACACGTAGCTCGCGTAGATGATGACGTTGGGCAGGACGGACGCAAAGAAGAACAGGTTAACGAACCAGTAGCTAAATGCCGTCAGGAACGCCCAGCGACCACCCATCGAGGTCTTAACCCATGCGTACACGCCAGACTCGGAGTCCTTGTTGAGGCCGACGAACTCGGCGGTAACCAGGGTATAGGGGACAAAGTACAAAAGCGTGGCGAAGAAGAACGACGGCGCAGCTGCCAAGCCGATGGCCGCGTTGTTGTTGATGATGTTCTTGATACCGAACACGGCGGCGACCGTCATGCCCAGCAGAGCGAACGAACCAATCGTTCCTCGTTTTTCAGAGCTCATAAGCCCTCCCAATCATCTGTTAAATGTCATCTAAAACCGTCCGAGCTGCAAGTGCAAACACGGACGGCGCACCTGCTAAGGGGAATGGGGAAAAGGGAGTCAACAAAGCCATCCCCCTTAACGGCGCGAAGCAAACGTCCAGGCGGACGAATACTACTTGTTGGGGAAGGAATAACCTTCGACTGTCACGTGCAGTACCACGACGCGGGGATCCGCGGCATCGGCCACGACACGGTAGGCCTCGTCAATTTCGACGACGGCAACGCCGCCGGTGGGAATCGTCACGGTCTCCCCCGTACCCTCAAAGCGCTCGCGATCATCGATATCGCTGTAGGCGCGCGTACAGGTAAGATCAGCCTTGAAAGCCACCTCAACGGTCAGATTGCCGTCGAGCGGGGCGAGCACGGCATGGTAGCGACGGTGACCGACCAGATCGGCAGTAGCCGCCTCGTGGGCGTTCACCCACCAATACACCAGCGAGTCGCCGATAGAGTACGCCACATCGTGCTGCAGTTCAGAAACGCCGTCGAGTGCCTGACCGGTACGCATCCACTTCTTGACGGACTTCATCTGGGCGTCGAAATCGGCACGCGAGTTAAAGATATGCATGACTTATGCCTCCTTAATGGGTGCCAGCGCCTGAGCCAGATCGGCAGACGTCAGCGGTCGCAGGGACACCTCAAAGCTGAAGCTCTCAAAACGGGTGCGATAGGAATCGAGCACCTCGGAACCCCAAGAGTTCGAGCCAAGGCCGAGCAGCTGGTCGTTGATGTTGACCGTAACCGTGTCGCCCGGGACAAGATCGTAGACATGCTTGGCGTTATCGATAGCCTCGCAGCTATAGGGCCATGCGGAGAACGAGAACGGATTGGAAGCGGCGTCGCTCGGACGCGTCACGACCAGACCGTCACCGTGGCTGGAGCGCAGGGCGACCCAGCGGGTACCCTCGCGGTTGGCGCAGTCCTGGGGCATAACGTAGGGCGTGAACATGTCGTCGACCGTAGTGCGGTAATGACCGACCGGGTTGGCGCTCAGCGAGTCCGGATAGTTCTCGCCCGGGCCGTGGCCATACCACTCGACGGCACGATCACAACCGGGAACCTCGAAGGAGATGCCGATGCGCGGGATAATGTCCGAATAGTCGCCGTAGGGCTCGCCGGAAACCTTGAGGTCGACGCGGCCACTCGGAAGCACGGTATAGACGAGCTCGACGCGCATGCCGAACGCGCGGACGGGAGGAGCGATACGCTGGCTCACGGTAACGACGACCGCATTGTCGTCCTGCTTCCAAGAAACATTGCGGGTAGACGTCTGCATCACATCGATGAAGTTATCCTTCCACAGGGAGTCGTACTCCTGGGCGTGGTTATCGACGAGCGGATGCCAAAAACCAACCTGGGGACCGGAGGTCATGACGTCGCGACCGGATGCCTTCCACTCGCTCACGGTACCGTTGACCTTGCTGAAGGTCAGCTCGCCGTTGAGGGAGCGAATACGAATCTCCTGCTCGGTCTCCTCGACCGTAAGCTCAGGACGAGTGGGGGCGGCAATTGCCGGCGCCGGATGGTTTGCGATGGCAAACTGGCTTGCACCCAGTTGGAACATCGGCTCGCACCAGGCGTGAGCCGCCATGGTGTAGGCGTGCACAGTCAGCAGGGTCTCGCCCACTGCGGCCTCGCGAATCACCAGCGGAAGCTGGACGGACTCGCCGGGGGCAACCGCACCGGGCATGAGCGTCTTGCGGCAGACCACGTCGCCGTCCACCAGGGTCTCCGCCGACAGGCAGACATCCTCGAGGGTGGTAAACCAACGCTTGTTGGTGACGGTCAGCTCGCCCGCCTCGGCATCGTAGGCCATGCGAACCGGGCAGATGACTTGGCCGTACTCGGTAAGGCCCGGGCTCGGCTGCTGCCAGGGGAACACCATGCCGTCGATGCAGAAGTTGCTGTTGTTGGGGTAATCGCCGTTGTCGCCGCCATACATGTCGTAGGCAACGCCGTCCTCGGTCACAGCAGCCAAACCGTGGTCGCACCATTCCCAAATAAACTGGCCTTGGATGCAATCCCAGCGATCGAAGACCTCCTGGTACTCGGACAGGCCTCCGGGACCATTACCCATGGAGTGGCCGTACTCGCAGTTGATGCGCGGCTTGGGGAACGGATGCTCGCCAAAGTCGTTCATCTGCGACACGCGGGAGTACATGGTGGAAATGACGTCGACGGTATCGGCGTTGCGATCCTCCTCGTAGTGGACCGGACGACCGTCGAGCTCGTGAGCTTTGGCGTACATCGCGCGGATGTTGCAGCCATAGCCGCTCTCGTTGCCCATCGACCACATGATGATGCACGCGTGGTTGCGTTCCTGCATCACCAGGCGCTCAACACGGTCAACGTAAGCCGGCTCCCAGGCAGGGTCGTCGGTGACCAGGGCGATATTGCCGATATTCTCGAAGCCGTGGCTCTCCATATCGGTCTCGGCGACCAGCATGATGCCGTACTCGTCGCACAGCTCGTAGAAGCGCGGATCGTTGGCGTAGTGGGACGTGCGCACCGCGTTGATGTTGTGCTGCTTCATGAGCTCCAGGTCGCGGCGCATGCGCTCGAGACCCACGGCGCGGCCCTTGTGATCGTCGTGGTCGTGGCGGTTGACGCCATGCATCTTAAAGTAGGTGCCGTTGAGGTAGATATGATTGCCCTCGACCGTCACCTCGGCAAGGCCTTGGCGATGCGGAACGTACTCGCTGACCTCGTCGCCGTCGTAGACCTCAAGCGTAAGGTCATAGAGGAAGGGGTCCTCGGGGTTCCAGAAGTGGGCATCGGCAACGCTGCACTCGGCATGGCCGTCGACGCACTCGCCCGTAGCGACCACATTCTGGCCATCGCTGAGCGTATACACGACGCGACTTGCGCCCTCGGCAACCGTATCGAGCGTGATCAGAGCGGCATCGCCCTCGCGGTGCGTGCGGAACCTAAAGTCGACCAGATGCGCGGCGGGACGCTGCATGAGGTACACATCGCGGAAGATGCCCGAGGCCCACCACATGTCCTGGTCCTCGATGTAGCTACCATCGCTGTACTGCAGAACCTTGACCGCAAACAGGTTGTCGCCCTCGACGAGCGCGTCGGTCACGTCAAACTCGGCGGACAGGCGCGAACCCTTGGTCATGCCGATAAACTTGCCGTTGACATACAGCTCGCCGTAGCTCTCGATACCGTCGAAGCGAATAATCTCGCGAGCGCCGGCAGGCACGGCGGGAAGTTTGACGATGCGTTGGTAGACGCCCGTAGGGTCGTCGGAGGGAACGAACGGCTGATCCACCGGGAACGGAAAACCCTCGTCGGTGTAGGCAAGGTTGCCATAGCCGTCTACCTGCCACAGGTGCGGAACCTCCACGTGATCCCACTCGGGCTCGTACGTGCAAAGTGCTTCGTTGGAGACGGCCGCGGGGCCCTCAAAAAGGCGGAACTGCCACGAGCCGGACAGCTGGACAAATCCGCGCGACAGCTCGCGGCTGTACGTAGCGGCGAGATCGGCGGTCTCATAACCCATAAAGTACGCATGGGGTGCCAGGCGGTTCCTGTGGGTGAGCGCTTGGTTTTCCCAATCGTTAATGGCGTCCATGGTGATGCTCCTTCGTCATCGTAGTGCTTCTTTGTGCAACCGGTTGTCCTTATCTTACGGGCGGTACAAAAATCTGTGCAACCGGTTGTCCGCCGAACGGTCGATTTTGTCGGATTAACGGTGCAACCGGTTGTACAACCATGCTACTTATGTCACCCTAAGCTTAGGTGCACAGCACGGGGCATCGTTCTTGAACTCACAGGCAACTGTCGCGCCTGCCTATGTCTCGCCCATACATGCCGTGCTCAGTCGCAGTTTGATTGCAAAACGACACCGGCCACCGGATACCATGGACGCCGTTCACGCGCGCTATAGTAATCTGTATCCGCATTAGCCTTTATCGATAGCCCACCGACCCAATTGCACAGGAGACGCCATGACCCAACCAGCACGCACCGCACCCACGCTTGCCGAGGTTGCTGAAGCTGCCGGTGTTTCGCGCTCCACGGCATCGCGTGCCCTCAACGACTCCCCCCGCATTAGCGAGGAAACTAAAAAGCGCGTCCGCGCAGCGGCGAAAAAGGTTAACTTCGTTCCCAACGCACGCGGCCGGGCGCTCGCCGTCGGACGCACGGAAATTATCGCCGTACTGGTTACCGAGCCTTTGAGCGAGCTGTTTAGCGATCCCACCTACAGTGAGTTTTTAAGCGGCATTACCGAGGAACTTTCGGAGTCATCTTACTTGCCCGTGATCTTGCAGGCATCTTCCTCGCATGAGCGCAACCGCGCACGCGAGCATTTTGAGCGCCGCTCGTTTGACGCCGTCATCGACGTCTCGCCCTACAAGGGCAGTGAGCTGCTCGAGGTGCTGCGCGAGCTGGGCGTACCCACTGTGTTATGCGGCCAGCTCGAGGGCCATCCCTATCGCGACGTGTTCTCGACGGTCTACTCCGACGACGAAGAGGGCGGACGCTTTGCGGCGCTCGCTATGAAAGATCGCGGACGCAAGGACATTGTTGCCGTGCTGGGGCCGCAGGATAACCCCGCCGTCGTCGACCGCCTTCGCGGCTACCGTGCAATTTTGGGCGAAAGCCTTCCGGATGAAAATGTCATCTATACCGGATGGAGCAGCGGAGACGGCTACCAAGCCACGCGGCGGTTGCTCGCGCGCGAAATACATGCCGACGGCGTGCTATGCGGATCGGACCGTATCGCAACCGGCGTTATCGCCGCATTCAACGAAGCAGGAATTAGCGTACCCAAAGACGTTTCGGTCGTGGGCTTCGATGACCACGAGGTCGCAGCTCGCAGCGTCCCCGCGTTGACGACCATTCGTCAGCCGCTTCGCGAGGAAGGCCGCATGGCCGCAGGCATTGCGCTCGATATGATCAATGGCGCCGTGCCCACCACCACCGCCATGCACATGCAGCTCGTTCAGAGAGACTCACTGTAGGAAACTGGGCCGGGCTTTCCGCTAGGCTGCTTTAGCGGAAAGCCCGGCCCATTCCGAACGCCGATTCTGGGATGTACTTTCCGCCAGAAGCTCAACCGGAAAGTGCGACCCGTTATTTGGCTAGATTCTGGGTCGCAGTTTCCGCGACGCCCGGTCATCCCATGCCCTCGCAACCTCGGCGCATAAAAAACGAGGGAAGGCACGCGTCCTTCCCTCGTTGCGGGCAATATGTAGCCACTCGCCTACATCAGGCGCAGGCTGACGTCCTTGAGCTGGGCGCCGGAAACGGCACTCGGGGCGCCCGACATGAGGTCGGAGCCGCTGGCCGTCTTGGGGAACGCCATGACGTCGCGGATGGAGTCGGAGCCGGTGAGCAGCATGCACACGCGGTCCAGGCCCAGAGCGAAACCGCCCATCGGGGGCGCACCAAACTTGAGCGCCTCCATGAGGAAGCCGAACTGCGACTCGGCGCGCTCCTCGGTAAAGCCCAGGAGCTTGAGCATGGACATCTGCATCTCGGCGTTGTGGATTCGCATACCACCGCCGCCGGCCTCAAAGCCGTCCATGACAAAGTCGTAGGTACAGGAACCGGCTGCCAACGGGTCGGCCTCGATCTTGGCGATGTCGGTCTCGGTCGGCAGAGTGAACGGCTGGTGCTCGGCAGCATAGGCCTTGCGGTCCTCATCCCAGTGGAACAGCGGGAAGTTGACGACCCACAGGAAGTCGTGGCCCTCGCGCTTGATCTCGAGCGCATTGGCCATGTGGGAACGCATGCCGCCCAGGATCTCGTCAGAGAGCAGGCGTGGGCCGGCGGCGAACATCACGAGGTCGCCGGGCTCGACGTCCATACGCTCGCGCAGGGCAGTCATTTCCTCGTCCGAGAAGAACTTGACGATGGGACTGTTGATGGAGCCATCCTCGCGGAAAGCAATCCAGGCCAGGCCCTTGGCGCCAAACGTGGAGGCCACGCCGGCGAGCTTATCGATCTTGGCACGTGCCCAGGCACCGGCGCCCTTGGCGTTAATGGCCTTGACGACAGAACCCTCCTCGTTTGCGGCAGTCGCAAAGACCTTGAACTTGGAGTTGGCAAAGATGTCGGTCAGGTCGACCAGATGCATGCCATAGCGGGTATCGGGCTTGTCGGAGCCATAGGTGTCCATGGCCTCCCAGTAGTCCATGCGACGCAGCGGCGTGGGCATCTCGACGCCCATGCGGCCGAAGGCATCGGCCAGGACCTCTTCGAGCGCGCTCATAACGTCGTTCTGGTCCACGAAGGACATCTCGATATCGACCTGAGTAAACTCGGGCTGACGGTCGGCACGCAGGTCCTCGTCGCGGAAGCACTTGGCAACCTGATAGTAGCGCTCGACGCCACCGACCATAAGCAGCTGCTTCAGGAGCTGCGGGGACTGCGGCAGGGCGTAGAAGTTGCCCGGCTGAATACGGCTGGGAACGATGAAGTCACGAGCGCCCTCGGGCGTGGACTTAAACAGGGAGGGCGTCTCGACCTCCATGAACTCACGGTTGTGCAGCGCCTCGCGAATGGCAAAGGTAAAGTCGGAGCGCAGCTTGAGGTTGGCCATCATCTCGGGACGACGGAGGTCCAGATAGCGATAGCGCAGACGGGTGTCCTCGCTGGTCTCGATGCCGTCCTCGATCTGGAACGGCGGGGTGACGGACGTGTTGAGCACCTCGGCGTGGTCGGTCAGGACCTCGATCTCGCCGGTCGCGAGCTTGGCGTTGGTGGTCTCCTCGCCACGGGAGCGCACGACGCCGTGGATCTTGATGGGCCACTCGGGACGCATGGTCTCGGCGATCTTAAATGCGTCGCCGTCAGAGTGCTCGGGGTCGAAGGTGAGCTGCGTGATGCCCTCGCGGTCGCGAAGGTCGCAGAAGATAAGGCCGCCGTGGTCGCGGCGACGGCTCACCCAACCGGTGAGGGTGACCTCTTCGCCCACGTTCTCGAAGCGAAGCTCGCCGCAGGTACGGGTGTGCATGGAATGCTCATCGATGGGACGGGTCTGGCTCATACCAGTGATCCTCCTTTATGGATCTGTGCCGCCCCGTGTCGTTCCGGGCGGCGTCGTACAGATTTGCCCAGCCTGCGTAAACCGCGCAGCCAGACATGGCGTTCTATCTTATCGCACCCGCGTCGATGTGCCGCGAAAAAGTAGCTCTTGCCCAAAGACTTGACGGAGACGAAACAATTGACGCGGCCTGACCGTCACCAAGGCGCGCCGCGTGCGACAATGTGCCCCAATACAACTGCACTCGGAAAGGCCCGTCATGACCGCACGCCTCATCGTTATGGATATCGACTCCACGCTCATCAACCAGGAAGTCATCGACCTGTTGGGCGAGGAGGCCGGCGTGGGCGAGCAAGTTGCACAGATCACCGAACGCGCCATGCGCGGCGAGCTTGACTTTAAGCAGGCGCTCGAGGAGCGCGTGGGGCTGCTTGCCGGCTTGGATGAGAGCGTGTTCGATCGCACTTTTGCGCGGGTGACGTTTACCCCCGGCGCGCTGGAACTTGTGCGCTCGGCGCACAGCAAGGGCTGGAAGGTCGGCGTGGTAAGCGGTGGCTTCCACGAGGTCGCCGACAAAATCGTGGCCGCCGCGGGCATCGATTTTTGCCTGGCCAACCGCCTGGAAGTCGTGGACGGCAAGCTCACCGGCAAGTTGGCGGCAGACATCGTGACCAAGGAGTCCAAGCTCATCCAGCTGCTGGACTGGGCAGTTGAGTGCGGTGTCGACATGGCCCACACCGTCGCTATTGGCGACGGGGCAAACGACATCCCCATGATTCAGGCCGCGGGCACGGGCATCGCGTTTTGCGCCAAGCCCAAGACGCGCGAGGCCGCCCCGTTTGCCATCGACGAGCGCAACCTGATGCTCGCTATGGACATCATCCTGCGTGACTAGCCGATCCGTCTAACAATTAAATCAGCCTGTCCTATAGTTTCCGAACAATTTTGTCTTAGTGTTCGGAAACATACCCTTTGAGTGCTAGACTTTCCGCCGTCGAAGGGAACATATATGGATAAGCGAGATCTAGAGCAGCTGCTGAGCGATGTTGCCGGCGGATCAGTCACCCCTGCCGACGCCCTTACGCGCATCCAGACGGCTCCGACCGCCGATCTGGGTTTTGCGCAGCTCGATCTTTCGCGCGGGGTGCGCCAGGGAGCCGGCGAGGTTGTCTACGGCGCCGGAAAAACCGCCGAGCAAATTGCCGCCATTATCGAAGCGCTGCACGATGCCGGTCAGGAGCGCATCCTGGTCACGCGCCTGGACAGCGAAAAAGCAGCCCGCATCTCGGAGCTCCTCGACAACGGCATCGACCTGGGATATATCCCGGACGCGCAGCTCGCCCTCGTGGGCGGCAAGCCCTCCCCCACCGGTAACGGACGCATCGTCGTCGCCTGCGCCGGCACGAGCGACTTGCCCGTCGCCGAGGAAGCCGCGTTGACGGCCGAGTTCTATGGCAACGAGGTCGACCGCCTCTACGACGTAGGCGTCGCCGGCCTGCACCGCTTGCTCGCGCATGCCGAGGAACTTGCCCAGGCGCAGGTGGTCATCGCCATCGCCGGCATGGAAGGCGCGCTGGCGAGCGTTATCGGCGGCCTGGTGAGCTGTCCGGTCATTGCCGTTCCCACCAGCGTGGGCTACGGCGCGAGCTTTGGTGGCGTAGCCGCACTGCTCGCCATGCTCAACTCCTGCGCCAGCGGCGTTTCGGTCGTCAATATCGACAACGGCTTTGGTGCCGCATACCAGGCAAGTCTTATCAATCATCTGAGCGCTGGCACGCCCTGCGCCCGTTAAGGAGCATTCCATGTCCAACCATCAGCACACGCTTATCATCGACGGCACCTCGGGCATCAGCGGCGACATGACCGTCGCGGCCCTGCTCGACCTGGGCGCCAGCGAGGAGCACCTACGCGAACAGCTCGCCACGCTGCCGGTCGACGGCTTTTCGATTGCCGTGACGCGCGTAAACAAGCACGGCATCGACGCCTGCGATTTCGATGTCCAGCTTGCAGAGGAGCTCGAGAACCACGATCACGATATGGCCTGGCTCTACGGCAACGAAGCAGCTGTCGAGCATATGCACGAACACGAACACCACCATCATGACCATGGCGAGCACGAGCACTGCCACGACCATGACCATGAGGCCCACGGTCATGGCCACGAGGGCCATCATCACGCCCACCACCATCACCACCGTTCTTTGGCGGACGTCACCGCCATCATCGACGGCTCGCAGCTAAGCGATGGTGCCAAGCGTCGTGCGCTCGCCATCTTTACCGCGCTCGCCGCCGCCGAGGCCAAGGCCCACGGCAAAACGCCCGAGACCGTCATGTTCCACGAGATAGGCGCCGTCGATTCCATCGTCGACGTCTGCTCTGTCGCCATCTGCCTCGATGACCTGGGTATTGAGGACATCGTGGTCGAGTCGCTCTCCGAGGGTCACGGCACCATCCACTGTGCCCACGGCCTCATGCCCATTCCCGTCCCCGCTGTCGTCAACCTGTGCCAGGCGGGCAATATCGCCCTCACGCCTGCACCGGTCGCCGGCGAGCTCGTGACGCCGACGGGCGCCGCCATCGTCACCGCGCTGCGCACGTCCGACCAACTGCCCTCACGCTACCGCATCGAAGCCGTCGGCTACGGCGCCGGCAAACGCCCCTACGAAGGTTGCTCCGGTACGCTCCGCTGCCTACTCGTTCACGCGGACGCATAGCCATGGATGCCCGCAAGGCAAAAAGCCGCGCTGCCATCGTTACGGCGTTCTCCGAGCTCCTGTGCGAGAAAGACTACGGCAAGATCACCGTCGGCGACATCATCGCTCGTGCCCACGTAGGTCGGGCCACGTTCTACGGGCTCTTCAAGAGCAAAGATGACCTGCTCGCTGAGCTCGTGCGCGATATCTGCACCCATGCCATCGACGATGACGGTACGCCCCTCGATGACCCACTCGTACAGGTCGAGCATATCCTCAACAACCTCTGGGAGCGTCGCCAGGGCGTTCGAGCCCTCGTAGCCGGCGCCGGCTCACGCCTCTTCGCCGACTGTCTCCGCAAGACCATCATGCCGCGCGCAGCCGAAACCGTCCCCAACGACCCAAACGGCCCCGCCGCCACCATGGATCGTAGCTTCCTACTACACCACATAGCCTCAAGCTTCGTAGGAATGGTCCAATGGTGGGCCTGGCACAATTTCCAAGCAGATAAAGCCGACGTAGCCAAAGACTACCTCTCAGCCATAAAGCCCCTCTTCAACTAAGTAAGCAAGCCTCTCATCCCAAGGCACCGCCCCACCCCAGGCCGCCACGCATCCCAAAGTGTCACTCGCACCTCAAAGCGCCCAACAACAAAGTGCCCACCACATCCAAATTCAGATATATATGTTGGTTGCTTGTTCGAACGCAACTGGATTCCCGCAGGGTCCGGCATAGGTTAACTTTCCGCCGCACTCCGCAGGACGCAAGAAGCTCCCGCCGCACGAAGTGCGCAGCGGGAGCTTCTTGCATGTCCGAGGACGCGGCGGAAAGTTAACCTATGCCGGACCCGGGCGTTATATCAATTGTCTTGGACTAGAACATGCCCAAGAAACCGTGCACAAACAGTGCAGCCAGAGCGGCACCGACAAACGGAGCGATGCCAGGGACGAGCAGGCCGTACTTCCAGTTGTTGTCGGCCTTGTTCTTAATCGGCAGAACCTGATAGGCCATGCGAGGACCAAGGTCACGAGCCTGGTTCATGGCGAAGCCGGTGATGCCGCCCATGCCCATGCCAACGGCCCAAACGATCAGGCCGACGCAGATGGCGAGCATCAGAACGTTCTCGCCGGCGCGGCTAGCGGCAGCAAGGATGGCGCTGATGAACACGAAGGTGCAGATAGCCTCGCAGAAGAAGTTGCGGGCATAGTTGGTGCCCTCGGTGGTGGGGTTGGTCGAGAAGATGTTGCGCTGGGCAATGGGGTCGACGACGCCCTCGGAAGCCTTGAACTCATCGGCATACATAAGCCAAGCGATTACGGCGCCCACAAAGCCGCCGAGCATATCGGCAATCATGAAGGGGATGCAGCTGCTCCACGGCACCAGGCCTACGATGCACTGGGCAAGCACCATAGCCGGGTTCATGCACACGGCGCCGCCAAAGACAAACAGGCAGACCGAGATGCCAAAAGACCAGGTGGTGATGGCAAACATATGGCCGGAGCCCTGATACTTGGTGCCCTTGAGCACGGTATCGCAGTGCACGCCCACGCCAAAGATGATCATGAGGGCCGTTGCGCCGAATTCACAGAGGAGTTTGGTAAGCATAAAACCTTATCTTTCTTGTCGGTTATAAATGATTCGTTTAGGCCGCGCGCTAGTGCTGCGCGACGACAACGCCCAGGCCATCGGAAATGACAGCAACCTTGGCATCGGCACCCTTCATCTCAAAGGCGAGCTTGAGCGCCTCCTCGAGGGTGTTAACCGGCGTCATGTGCATATCCTTGATCATCTGGTGATCGCACAGGTCGGTGACCATAATCACAGGGTGATGTGCCAGGATGCGGGCAAAGATCTGGCTCGTCCACTGGTCAGGCAGGGTCTCGTCCTTGGGACGGTCGATGCAGGCACGCTCAAACTCTGCCGGATCGTTGTCGGCGATGTTGTGATAGAAGCCCTCGCCGCCGTGGCCGTCGGCGCAACCGGCGACGTCGATGATCACGCCGCCCTCGGGAAGTGTGGCCTCGGCAGCGCACATGCCCTTCACGGCCTGGTAGATGTTCTGGTCGAGCGGGTAGCCGCCGTTGGTGGTGATGGCAATCTCGCACTCGACGGGCTCAACGCCGGCAAGGCTCTTCACGAACTCGCAGCCGGCCTCGTGCGCCTTGTGGATGTCGCCGACAAAGGAGCCGATGACCTCGTGCTTGCCGTTGAGTACCACGTTAAGCACAAAGGCAAGGTGAGCCATCTCGGCAGCGGCAAACATATCCTCGTTCACGTGGTTGTGGCACAGGTTGCCGGCACGCGAATGGGAATCGTTCACAAACTGACCGTTGTGGTTGTACATGATGGTCTTGTAGCTGGCAATGCCGGGCAGCACGGACTTGCGGCTGCCAGAGAAACCAGCAAAGAAGTGCGGCTCAATAAAGCCCTCGGCAAGCAGCAGATCACAATCGGCGGCAATCTTGTTGATGATGCACTCGCCGCCAGAAGGCAGGGTGCCGATCTTTTTCATCATGCTGTCGTCAGTCGCGACGTGCATAACGATTTCCTCGTTGGCAACGATCTCCTCGCCGTACTTGTTGACGAGCTCCTCGTGCGTCGACGGACGATGCATACCCGTAGCAACCAGAATGCGAACGCGTGCCTCAGGCGCAGCAGAGTGGATGTGATGCAGCAGAATAGGCATCGTCACACGCGAGGGAACGGGGCGCGTATGGTCGGAGCTAATGATGACGATATCCTTCTTGCCAGCACAAAGCTCCTCGAGCGAAGGTGAGCCATAAGGGTTGGCAAGCGACTCCTCACCAGCTCTTCCTGCGATTTTGTAGTCTTAAACTCGTTTTGATGACCTTCCATCACACCCGCGAAGTTCTTATCCTCGAGCTCTAGATGCAACGTCTTATGGTCAAACGGTAGTTCACATTCAAACAATGACGAGCGCCCTCTTCCTTTCAACTGACACACTAGATAAACCGTTGGAAGGATACGCCGCTCACCGAAAAACACCACCGTCCACCGAGTCGTTAACACAACGTTCATATTTGACCCACAACAAAGCTGCCACGATCCCAAAAGGGACCGCGGCAGCTTGTAAAAGACACGATGGACAGGATGGCTTTAACAGCGCCGAGACAAACATCAGTCCTGTGGCACGCGCGTGTAAGCTATCTTGCATAAATTCGTCAATAAACTGCATAGAATGACGCCTGGGTTTCGAACCGTAACAGGGTAGTACCCTCCGGAGCGTGCATTTTTGCGAGTATTCAGCATCGCGGGATAAGATTTTGGTGTCAAAAGTCTTTCAAAAGGTAGATAGTCCTCATGGCTCGTCCCATCTGGATGACATGCGGCGAGAAACCAGCCATATATGAACATCGACAAAGCCAATCGTCATGCAAAAGCATCAACAGGAGCCGCGAACGTCACCCATAGCCTTATGCACCAATCTTTGGCTGCTGAAAACTCCGTTTTTTGCACGTCGCCCCAAGCACCACCCTCACCCAGCGGCTGATCCGCCGAAAACCGAGGACGAAGGGACCCGACGGGTTTCCCTCTGAATGCATTCCGCAGCACGAAGCCCCCTTATCCGCAGCTCCGAAGGAGCAGGATAAGGGGGCTTCAAGTGCGAGGACGCATTCAGAGGGTAACCCGACGGGTCCCGGTGAGAGCCACAGGGCTATCGATTACCCCGTGTTCTGCAGTCCTGCCGAGACGCCGGTCACAGTCGAAAGAATCAGGCTCATGTACTCGGCCTTCTTCTCCTCGGCCATCTCGTCCTGGTTCATACGCACCTCGCGAAGGGCGCGGACCTGGGCGATGGACAGGGCGTCGACGTAGGGGTTACGCACACGAACGGCACAGCCGAGCACGCGACGACGCTGCAGCGGCCATTCATCACCGACGATGGCAAGGACCCACTTACGCGTGAGCTGCATCTCGGTGAAGACCTTCTCGGACAGATCCTGGCGATCGCCCAGGTGCAGATACATCTTGGCGATGCGCTGATCGGTCTTGGCAATCGACATCTCGATGTTGTCGATAAAGGTGCGGAAGAACGGCCACTCCTGGTAGGCAGCCTTGAGCTGGTCAAGATCGCCCAACTGCTCGCAGGCGGTGCCCAGGCCGTACCAAGCGGCCAGGTTAATGCGTGCCTGGCTCCAGCTGAAGATCCACGGAATGGTACGCAGGTCGTCGAGCGACTTGGCACCCAAGCCACGCTTGGCGGGACGCGAGCCGATCGGCAGCAGACCGACCTCGGTCAGCGGCGTCACGGTCGAGAACCACGGTGTAAAGTCGTCGGTGTTCAGCAGGTCCAGATAACGCTCGTGGCTTGCAGCGTTGAGCTTCTCGGCCATATCCCAGAACTTCTGCGTGGTCTCGGTGTTGGTCTTCTCGACACTCGGGGCCGACTGCAAAAGCGTTGCGGCGGCAACGGACTCAACATGGCGCTGAGCCAGCGTGCGGTTGCCGTAACGGGCAAAGATGACCTCGCCCTGCTCGGTGAGCTTAAAGAAGCAGTTGACCGAACCCTTGGGCTGCGCCAGCACGGCCTTGTTGGCCGGGCCGCCGCCACGGCCCACGGCACCGCCGCGACCGTGCATGAGCACCAGGTCGATATCGTTCTTCTCGGCCCACTTGGCGATGCGCTCCTGCGCGGAGTGCAGCGCGAGCATGGCCGTGGTAGGACCGGCGTCCTTGGAGGAGTCGGAATAGCCCAGCATAACCTCCATGCGGCGGTTGGTCTGGGCAAGGCGCTTTTGCACCACGGGCAGCGTGAGCATCTGATCGAGCACGTCGACACAGCCCTCGAGGTCCTCGAGCTGCTCGAACAGCGGGATCACGTCGAGCTCGGGGACATCCTCCTCGTGTGCAAAGGACAGGTGGGCAAGCTCAAAGACGTCGGCCACATGCTGGGCGCTCTTGGTGAACGAGATGATGTAGCGGTGCGCCATCTTCTTGCCGTAGCGCTTTTGGATGGAGCCGATAGCGCGGAAGGTATCGATGACCTCGCGCGTCATGGGCTGCAGGTCGCCATGGATACCGTTCTCGTGGATATCCTTGAGGGCGCGGGCGTGCACCACGGAATGCTGACGGAACTCCATCTCGACCATATGGAAGCCGAAGGACTCGACCTGCCAGATAATGGTCTGGACCGGGCCATAGGCGGCACGGACGGCACCGCATGCGGCCAGCGAGCGCTGGACGACGCGCAGGTCCTCCAGGAACTCATCGGCGCTGTGGTACATGGTATCGGTGATACGACGTACGGTGGCGTTCAGACGGTCGGCCATGACGAGCATAACGGCGCGATGCGGCTCGTGCTCGGAGATCAGCTCAGCGCGGGCCGTGTACCGAGGGCTCATCTCGACCTGATGATTCCACAGGTTGATGAGCTCGGCAGACGGCTTGCTGTAGGTGGCCTCGAGCGTGAGGTTGCGGCCGATGCGGCGGCACTTGTCCTCGAGCTTGAGCACCATGTGGGTGAAGTACTTGGCGGCGACCTCACGGCTCACCTTGGCGGTGACGTTGGGGTTACCGTCGCGGTCGGAACCGATCCAGCTGCCGGGATGGAAGAACGCCGGGCACAGCGGCGGCACGGTACCGGCCTTGTCGCCCAGCACCCAGTCGTCAAAGCGACGATAGATGACGGGGATGACGTCGAACAGCGTGTTATCGAAGATGTCGATGATGGTATCGGCTTCCTCGACCGGCGTGGGCTTCTTGAGCGCGATGGGGCTCGTACGCACCAGGGCGTCGATCTCCTGCAGCATATGGCGCTCGTTCTCCACTAGGTCGGAGCCGCCCAGACGAGGACGCTCCTCCAGCAGGTTGGAGATACGGCGAATCTTGCCCTCGACGGCCTTGCGACGGGCCTCGGTGGGATGTGCGGTAAAGACAGGGTGGAACTCGAGCTTGTCGAGCAGCTCGTTGGCGCCCTCGACGCCCAGCTCATTCACCAGCTGGTGATAGGCGACGGTGAGCTCGTTGGCGGGATCGACCTCGGTATCGGTCGACGCACCGGCCTCGCGCTCGCGCAGCTGCGCCACACGGTAGTTCTCCTCCGACAGGTTTGCCAGATGGAAGAAGCTCGTAAAGGCGCGAACGATAACCTGCTGCTTATCGAGCGGCAGACTGTCGATCAGATCGACGACCTCACGAAATGCCACGGCGGTGGGCTCGTCGGCGGTGGGCACGCCCTGCTCGTCGACGGCCTCGTCGGCAGCACGGGTGCCGGGGTTGCCAGCATTGGCCACAATCTCGGCCGACAGGATTTTGTCGAACAGGTCCGCGATCTCAGGATCATACTCGCTAAGCACACGACGCTCCAGGCGCAGGAACAACGCCAGATTGTCGCGCAGCTCCTCGGGGATCTCGATCTCGGCGAGACGCTCCCTGGACTCGGCATTCGAGCCGATTCGGTTAACGAGGCGGTTGACCACGGCAGCGACGCGCGCCGCGGCTTCGGGTACAGACTGGTTGCTTAGGTTCTCAGCCACGTTTCCTCCCATTCCTCCTTCTATGCACGTAACATGCGGTATTCATTATAGGCGCTTGAGAAATACTTTCGACACTGATTGCGCTTTACCACACAAAAGTATTTTCTGCATTGCAAGGGTTTTTGCTCCAAATGGTCGTATTTCTCGGTGGACGGCATACACAAACGGGGGCATTCCGCATAAATGCGAAACACCCCCGTAACAATCGCTCGGCGCAAGCGGGACGTGTTAGCGGACCCGCAGCTCAAAAATCATACGCTACAGGCGCTCGCGAACCGCCTCGACGACGTTGGCCAGATCGGCAAGGACCTCTTCATGGCTCTCCATGTCGCGCACCTTGACCTTGCCGGCGGCAAGCTCGTCGCCGCCCAGGATCAAGATGAGCTTGGCGCCTACCTTATCGGCCTGCTTAAACTGGGCCTTGAGCGAACGGCCCTGATAGTCGGCCTCGGTCACGATGCCTGCGGCGCGAAGCTCCTGCGTAATGGCAAAGACGTTCTGGCGCAGTTCCTTGCCGGCGTTGGCGACATAGACGCACGGGGCCTCATCTGCACCCAGATCGCTGCCAAAGGCCTGCAGGGCCAGCAGGGCGCGCTCAAAACCGACAGCAAAGCCGACGCCCGCCGTGGGCTTGCCACCCTCGAGCTCGACCAGGCCATCGTAGCGGCCGCCGCCGCCGATGGAGCCGACGCCGGCGCCAGGGGCCTCGACCTCAAAGACAGTACGGGTGTAGTAGTCCAGGCCGCGCACCAAGGTGGGATCCTCGACATACTCAATACCGGCGGCATCCAGATAGCGTTTGACCTGCTCGTAGTGCTCGCGGCACTCGTCGCACAGGTTGTCACCCATCAGCGGAGCCTCGGCCATGATCTCGCGGCAGTGGTCGTTCTTGCAGTCGAAGGCGCGCAGCGGGTTGAGCTCGGCGCGCTCGCGGCACTCGTCACACATCTCGTCGGCGTGATCGAGGATAAACTGCTTGACCTGCTCGCGGTAAGCCGGACGGCACTGAGCGTCGCCCATCGAGTTGATGAGCAGACGAAGCTTGGAAAGATCGAAGCCCAGGCGCTTGTAGAACTCCATGAGCATGATGATGCACTCGGCGTCTGCCGCCGGATCGGGAGCACCGAGCCACTCGATGCCCACCTGGTGGAACTGACGCAGACGACCCTTCTGGGGACGCTCGCCGCGGAACATGGCCTCGGCGTAGTACGCCTTAAACGGCGTGGAACCCTGGGGCACCAGATTGTTCTCGACGACGGCGCGCACCACGCCGGCCGTGCCCTCGGGGCGAAGTGCCAGGCGCTGCTTGGGCTTGAGTTTGGTGTCGGTGCCCTCGGTAAAGACGCGCTCTAGGTTGGCACCGCTGAACACGCGGAACATTTCCTTGCGCACGACGTCGGTCGACTGGCCGATGCCGTGGACAAACACATCTACCTGCTCGATCGCGGGCGTCTCGATGGGTTTAAAACCAAACGGCTCGAACACGCCGGCCGCAATCTGCTGCATCTTTTGCCAGGCGCGCATCTCGGCGCCGATAAGGTCGCGGGTTCCCTCCGCCTTCTGTGCCTGCATGGGCAAACACCTTTCTTTTGTATCGCGTCATAGGTAGTGGTCATTATACGGCACAAACACAAACAGCGGCGGCGCGTCTGACCGAACGAGGGTATGGGGACTCGTTCGGCCAGACGCGCCGCCGCGGTTTGTGACCCCCTTTTCCTCCGTCCGCTTCGGATCACGTGATCTGTTGGGGACGGAGGAAAAGGGGTCATTTCGTAGGCCCGTGGCCGCCTTGGAAACCGAATGATGGTACGAGCATCCATTCGGCTTCCAAGGCAGCCACGGACAGAACAGGGCGAACAGAAAAGAGCGACGGACGTCTATTCCCCCGCCACGCTTGCGCGCAGCTTGGTGGCGATGGGCTCCGAGGCCAGCAGGAATACGAGCATGACCACAGAACACACCAGGCACACGATCCAGGTGCTCGCAAAGGAACCCGTGGCATCGAACAGCACGCCCGAGACGATAGCGCCCACGGTGCCGCCGACCATCTCGAGCGAGGTGATGGTGCCCGTGACCTTGCCGAGGTCGGCCATGCCAAACTGCTTGGACGCGGCGATGGTAGGCGTGATGGTGCCCATGCACGTTCCGATACCAAAGCTCACAGCGGCGACAACAGGACCGAGGTCCGTCGTCGGGAAGCACAGCGCCACGCAGGCGATAATGCACGCAACGGAGCCAAGGATATTGCCAAAGCGCAGGCCAAAGCGGTCATAGATCGCACCGAGCGAAATCTTGGCGATAACGACGGTGACCATATAGGCCGAAAGCACGGTACCTGCCCACATGGGATCGTGGCCACCCGTGACGATCTTGGCGCCGTTGACGGTAACACTCGTCATGTTGGTGACCTGGTTGGGCAAGATGGCGCCATTGACCAAGCCCATAAAGAGGAAGGCGACGACAAGCAGCCAAAACGCCGGGCTCTTCTTGATACGAGACCAGCCGACGCTAACCTCGGGCGCCGTGTGCTCGTCCTTGTCGCCAGCCGTCGAGACGGACGGATCGCCCGGGTTCTCGCCGAGCGGCTTAAGGCCGATCTCGGAAGGCTTGGTGCGGAAGGAATAGGCCGTGATGGGCAGTGCCGCCACAATGCAGACGGCAGCGAGCACCAAGAACGCAGAGCGCCAGCCCACACTCACGATAAGCGAGCTCACGATCGGCGAGAGAATGGCTCCGCCAAAGCCCGAACCCGAAAGTGCGATGGAAATGGCAAGGCCTCGCTTGGCGGTAAACCAGTTGGCGGTCACCAGGCTAATGAGCAGGCGGGTCGAGGCGACGGCAAAGCAGCCCGAGACGGCAAAGAGCACGTAGACCTGCCACAGCTCACCGACAAAGCTCATGCCCGCGAGCGCCGCCGAGGTAGCGATAACGGTGAGCGAGCCCAATACGCGGCCACTCACCTTATCGGCAACATGGCCGATAACGAGCGAACCCACGACGCTCACCACGGTGGAGATGGCATTGGAGATGTTGTACTGCGCAAGAGAAATGCCCAGGTCACTGACGATCAGCGGCTGGAACAGGCTCATGCAGTTGACGAAAATCGTGTAGCACGTGGCCATGATCACGAAGCCGGAGGTCACCACGAGCCAGCCGGGGAAGAACTTACGCTGCTGGGACATACTGCTCCTTATTTAACAAACGAATAGCCGGCGCCGGGCGCCGGTAGTGCCCAAGATTGCCTTGAAAGACAAGGGCATAGGCCTTACGGCCATGCCCGCAGGCTTGAAAGGCAAGGTTGGGTGCTACCGGTGGTCGGCGATGTAGCCCAAAGCGACGGCGGCATAGGCCGCGGCACCGAGCGGCAGCTCGGCATCGTTAAAACGTGCCTTGGGATGGTGCTGGGCAAAGTGTTCGTCCGTGTCGGTTACGGCCGCGCCCACGGTAAAGTACGCACTCGGAATCTCGCTCGAGATAAGCGCGAAGTCCTCACTCGCCATGGCATGGAAAAGCGGCAAGAAAGCCGCCTTGGGCAGCACTGCGCCCACGTAGCCAAGCGACGCCTGAGTCATATCGCTGTCGAGTACAAGCGGCGGAACATCCGAAAGCGTCTCGATGGTCGCCGGCGTACGATATGTTGTGGCAACACCGTTAACGACCTCCGCGATGCGGGTCTTGAGGTGCTCCATGAGCTCAACATCAAAGCCGCGCAGCGTTCCCTCGAGCACGCAGGTGTCGGGGATGACGTTGGCCGCCAAGCCGCCAGCGAACTTACCCACGGTAAGTGCGACTTCCTTGGCCGCCGGCACCTCGCGGGAGATAAGCTCCTGGAGCGCCAGGTGCACATGCACGCCCGCCGTGATGGGGTCGATGCAGATCTCGGGGCTCGAGCCATGGCCGCCCTTGCCCTGAAGCGTGATGCGAAAACCGTACACGCCCGAAAGCGCCGGGCTGCCGTAGAGCACCAGGCCAAGCGGCGACTGGCTGTTGACATGCATGGCAAAGGCCGCCTGAGGGCGCGGGTTCTCGAGCAAGCCGTCGGCGATGGCAGCGCGTGCTCCCTCAAAGGTCTCCTCACCCGGCTGGAACAGCAGTTTGACGGTAGCATTGGCGTCGACGAGCTCGGCCTCGCGGGCCTTGAGCAGGCGCGCCGCACCAAGCAGCGCCGTCGCGTGCATATCGTGACCGCAAGCATGCATGCAGCCATTGGTGGATGCAAAGGGCTCGCCTGATTCCTCGACAACGGGTAGGGCATCCATATCGCCTCGGAGCATGACGGCCGTTCCGGCCTGCTCGTCCTTGCACGTGCCATTGCCCTGAGCGGCCGCGGCCGCACCGGCACCGATCAGGCCAACAACACAGGAGCCGTCGACGAGCGTGGTATGGGGGATGTCCATCTCGTCCAGACGTGCCTGGATATAGGCAGACGTCTGCGGAAGATTGTTACCGAGCTCGGGCATCTGGTGTAGATCGTGTCGCCACGCAGCGAGCTCGTCTGCAAAAGCCTGAGCTTCTGCGACAAGACCGTCACCGATAGCGGTCTGCGCCGCTGTGGTAGCCTGAGGCGCTGGTTGCGGTTGAAAATCGGACAGAGCTGATGCCATAGATGCCCTCCAGTAACGTTTTTGCAGCACGCACTTTGACAGCGTAAAGTGCAAGGCACAACTGTAAGGGCATGACATAAAAAACGCCGCCCTGGGAGGGCGGCGCAACAAATTGTTTACAATTGCGGGCGAGTTTTTCGGCGCAAGAAATCGAAATGCGTCTCGCTCAAGATAATCGACAGGAAGATGAGCGCAAAGCCGGCAAGCAGACGCGAGGTGAGCGCCTCCCCCATCAGCAGCACCGAGAACAGCACACCCGAAGGCGACTCCATCGATAGGAGCAATGAACCCGTCGAGGCCGGGACGTGCGCCAAGCCGACGTTTTGGATGAGCAGCGCCACGCACGTGCAGCCCACCGAGAGGAAGGCCATCACGCCGATAAAGCTCGGCGTCCACACGGACGCGGGCGCTTGGGTCTCGAATAGCAGCGACGTTGCCAAGCTCAAGACGCCATTGCCCACAAACATCCAAAACGTGATGACGTTGATGTCCATCTTGCGACCGTATTTGGCCGTCACCGCCATCTGGATGGCAAAGAAGATCGCACCGCCCAAGGTAATAACATCGCCGGCATTGAACTCGACGCTATCGAGCGCCACCAAGCCAATGCCCGCCAGGCACAGCAACGCGGCGCCTAAGTTGTAACGGGTAAGCTTTTCGCCGCTTAGGACGTAGCTCGCAAACGGAACCAAGATGCAGTACGTGCCCGTCAAAAACGCGCTTTTGCCTGCGGTGGTCTGTGCCAGGCCGATCGTCTGCAAACCGTAGGCACCCCACATGAGCGCGCCCATGCCAAGCCCGACGATTAGGTTGCGGGCATTGAAATGAGCGATGATGCGCTTATGGAAAATGGCAAACATAACCAGTGATGCCGGGAGAAAGCGAACGTAGACCAGCTCGAACACCGGAATGGTGTCGAGCGCGCCCTTCATAGTGGTAAAGGAGTAGCCCCAGATGAGCGCCACCGAAAATAGCAGAACTTTCCAGAACAGCGGCGAGCGAGCGCCGGCGCCCCGGGGAATACCGCCCGCGCCCAAATCCTCACGGGCTACAGGGCTATCGGGCATGTTTTCGATTTCGTTGGCAGCGTATTGGGCCATGGAACATCCTCGCACTCAATCTGGGCGTGGTGTCCGCACGCGTATGGCTGCGTGCCGCCTCATGGTCAAATAAAAACAGGGCGCACCGGACCCCCGGTACGCCCCGCTACTGTAGCAACAATCAACGCTGCATCGCAATCCAGCATAATAAAGTGTCAAACTGAAAGACTGCGATGTTCCGACGGCGTTTACATGGCTGAACTAGATCAACTTAGTTGACTCCAGTTTTTCGATGATCCAGTCGTTGGCTTTGATGACCGGGCGGCGGAAGACCACACCCAGGGCCAGCGACGGAATCAGATAGCTCGCCAGAATGCCCAGCTCAATCCAGTACTCCATATGGTAGGCACCGGCCATGGCGGCGTGCATGGCGTTGATGCCGTGGGTGAACGGCAGGAACGGATAGATCGCCTGGAACACGGGGCCGGTCATCTCGATGGGGAACGTGCCGCCCGAACCGCCAACCTGCATGACCAGCAGCACGACGGCGAGCGCCTTGCCGATATCGCCAAACGAAACCGTAAGCGTGTAGACGATATTGGAGAACACGAGACTCGCTACCCAGCCCGCCAGCACAAACTGCAACGGATTGTCGCACTGAATGCCAAAGAACAGGATGTCGCCCGCGCACACGAGCGTTGCCTGCAGCAGGGCCAGACCGCCAAAGAACAGGTAGCGGCCCAGGTAGATCTCGTGCAGGCGCACGGGGATGAGCTCGTTGATGAGCTCATCGTCAACCGAGACCTTCATCATGGCCGCCAGCACGATCGAGCCGACCCATAGCGACAGAATCGTGTAGAACGGTGCCATGGCCGAACCGTAGTTGCGAATCGGATAGACCGGCTTGCGATCGAGCGCGACGGGGCCGGAAAGCGACACGGCCAGACCCTCGGGATCATTGCCGATCATCGTCTTGATCGTGGCAAGGTCGTCCGACATCAGGGCACCATCGAGCTCGTCCTTAAAGGCGCTGATCTTATCGGACGCTTCGCCCAGCTGATCGGAAGCCTTGTTGACCAGCTTGGCGGCCTTGGAGAGGCCCTTTGCCAGCGAACCGGATGCGTCGGTCAGGCCATCTACGGCGCTATCCAGATCGCCCGAGATGCTGTTCAGCGAGTCCAGAATGCCCGAAACCGTCTTCTTGAGCTCCTTGGCCTTAACCGAGAACGTGGAATCATAGTCGGACTTGGCACCCGAGATACCCGCCTTGGCATCGGCGATGGCCTGGTCGACCTCGGCACGAGTGCTGTTGACCTCTGCCATGCTGTCAGAAAGGGACTTAGCGGTTGCCGTCAGGTCCTTGGCGTTGTTGCGATACTCCACCGCGATCCTGCCCAGCGATGTTGCCACAGATTTAAGGCTCTCCTGGAGCTTTTCGTTACTCACCTGCTCGGCAAGGCTGCGGAGCTGGTCGGCCGTGGCATCGATAACGTCGGCACGCGCATTGAGGGCCGCAGCGGCATCGTTGAGTTGGGACACCGTAAGGTCGACATGCTGGTTCGCGGCATCGAACGCCTTCGCGAGCTCGGCAGATACATTGTCGAACGAACCCGCACTTCCATCGATTGCGGCATCGATGGCATCGTTTGCCGCCTTAAGCGCTTCTTTGGAATCATCGATGCCGCTTTTGGCATGTTCCATGAGCTGCTTTGTCGACTCATCGACGGCACCGGTCTGCTGGAGCATACCGCTCGCCGACGTCAGCGAATCGGACGTGGAGCTCAAAATGCCCGCAAGCGACGTTGCGCTGGCCTGAACGTCCTGCAGGTCCTCGACCGAATCGCCGAGTGTCGACGACAGGTTGGCGATAAAGTTACTCACCTGGTCGGTGCTCATGTAATCGAGCAGGCTGGACACGGTCTTGAGCCCGATGGTCGTAATGGTTTCGGTAAAGGTCTCGTTAACTTGACTCTGAACAGCGCTCGAGCCTTTCTCGGTCACGATCTGTGCGATGGCGTTGGCCTTCTGATTCTCGTAGAACTCGATATCGGCATGCTTCACGTTCGTCGAGAAGAGCGTCATCATGTCGGCGCTAAACGTTTTGGGGATGACCACAGCGGCGTAATACGCGCCCGACTTGACGCCATCGATGGCCTTATCGCGGTCGTTGAGCACGACCCAGTCGAAGTTCTCGTTGCCGCGCAGGGTGGCGGTTACGTTTTCGCCCACGTTGACCTCGACGGGAATCAGATCGCTCTCGTAGCCCTCATCGGTGTTGACCACGGCAATCTTAAGATTGCCGGTGTTGCCGTAGGGATCCCAGCTGCCGGCGATGTTAAACCATGCATAGAGACATGGCACGATGACCAGGCCCATCACGACAACCATGCCGATCACGGAGCGAGACACGTTTTGGACGTCGCGCTTAAACAGATGCAGGATGTTCTTCATTTATGCCTCACCTCCTTTTGAGTGCTTGCCAAGCGGGGCGCCATCCTCATTCATCACAAATGTGTCGTCCCCGTTCGCGGGCACATAGTGCATATTGTGGCGAATGGACTGGTCGGCAGCCTGATCCTTGGATTTAGAGCCTCGCTCGCTGGCATTCAGGCCAAACATACGACGAGCGGCAGGGATCGCCGCTGTGTGCTCGCGCATCTCGCGGCGCAGGTCCTCGTCCGAAAGCGCCGAGATACGCATCTGGGTGTTGAGGCTCGATCGGATGTACTCGATATTGATAAGCCAGCCGCAAATGGCGATGACCGAGATAATCCAGATGACCAGCAGGATGATCTTGCCGTTGTTGTCGATGTCAAGGACCGTCGAAAGCACAAAGAGCAACACCTGAACGCCCACCACGGCAGCAAAGCCGCCCTTGATGTAGTACGGATAACGGTGCTCAAAAGTCACCGCATGGTCGAGCAGCTCGCGACGGTACGAATCAGAATCGAGTATGACGCGCATTGCGGTGCGCAGCGAATAGCGCTGGCGCGGCAAGTCGTTAGATTCGCAAATCATAAGACCCGTCGTGGAAAGCTGCTTATCAAAGAGCAGGTTAAGGTTGAGCAGCAGCGGACGAAGCTGCAACCCGATAAAGAGCGCCACGATCAGAAACACGCCCAGGATGCACAGGTTAAACAGGTAGTTAAACGAGTACATGCCGCCGACCGTCTCGCGCAGCAGATTGATGCCGTAGGTAAAGGGCAGCAGTGGGTGCAGCCACTGGAAGAAGCCAGGCATCATCTCGATGGGGTACATGCCCGATGAACCCGGAATCTGCACGATAACCAGAATGACGCCGATTGCCTTGCCGATGTGCTTAAACGTAGTGGACAGCGCATAAATGATGTTGACGTACGTAAACGAGATGGCGATGCCGCCCAGCACGAACAGCAGCGGGTTGACGCACTGTACGCCAATGACCAGATCACCCACCGTAACGATGATGGCCTGCAACGCGCCCAGGATCACCATGAGCAACCAGCGGCCAAAGTAGCCTTGGCGCGCCGTAAAGCTGCCAACACCTTCACGGTCGACCTCGAGCTTGTAGATGGCGATGAGCACATAGCCGCCCACCCAAAGCGCCAGATTGGTGTAGAAGGGAGCGATGCCCGAGCCAAAGCTCTTGACCGGATAGATCGACTTGGACGTCAGCTCGACCGGAGAGGCCATGAAATCTGCCACGTCATTGACATCGACGCCCATAAGGTCGGCGAGCTCGCCCATAGACTCAGAGGTCTGCAGCGCCGCGATGTCATTGGCTGCGGTCGCAAGCTTGTCCTGGACCTTGGCAAGCGAGGAATCGGTCTGGGACAGCGTGGTCTTGGCCTGACCGAGCGTAGCGTTAAGCTGCGAAAGCGTACCGCGCGCGCTTGCAATCGTGGGCGTGAGGCCAGATACAATTCCCGTCAGATCGCCCGAGACGGCGGCAAAGGAATCGAGCGCGCTCGAGGCCTTCGGCAGCGCGTTTTGGCCCAGGCTTGTTTGGGCCTGGCCAAGGTTGGTCGCACCGGTCTGGATTGCGTTATTGATAGCGTCGCTGGCGCCCGAAACAGCCGCGGCGTCATTCGCCATGGCGCTCGACTGCGCGGACAGACCGTCCTTGATGCTCTGCAACTTCTCGTTCTGCTCACGGAGCAAATCGATGGTCGATACAATGCGCGCGTCAATTTCCTCGGAACCTGTCGACGTGTCATTGGCGAGAATCTCCAAGTGCCCGATAACGGCCTTATTGTGGTCGATCGTCGCTTGGAGAGACTCGAGCGAGTTGTCGATACGGGTGGTCGTAGATGTGACCGTGCCCGTCAGCTTGCCGATGGCAGCGTTCGCGGAGACCGACGTCTTGGTGAGCGCAAGGCTGCCTTCCGAGAGCGCCTTGGAGAGCGAGGCGATAGAGTTGCCCGCCGTGGTGCGAGCTTCACCCAGCAGGTCGTTGCCCTGAGAGATCGCTTGCGTCAGTGACGGCGCCTGACCCTGCATGCCGGCAAGTGCCGCATCAGCCGAGGCGATAGCGCCACCCGTCTTATCGATGGCGGCATTCATGTCGCCAATCGAATCGCGCACCTCGCCCAAGGTATCGGATGCCTCGGAGACAGAACTTGCCAACGAATCCCGAGTCTGGGTTGCCTTGTCCTTTAAATCGACTCCGGCATCCTTGGCAATGCTGGCAACGGTCTCGCCCACCGTAGAGACAAATTCCGAGTTGATCTGCTCCTCGATGGTGCTTGCGCCGGTGTCGGTAACCTTGGGCGCAATAGCGCTCTTCTTCTCATTGACGTAGTACGTAAGCTTGGGCTGATGATAGTTGCCGTCGAGCATCGAAACGAGGTTGTCGGAGAAATTCTTGGGGATCACGATGGCGGCGTAGTACTCCCCGCTCTCGACGCCCTCCTTGGCATCGGCCGCCGAGTCAACGAAGGTCCAGCCCAGCTGATCGTTCTCCTTGAGCTGATCGACGACCTGGTCGCCCGCGTTGAGCTCGCCCACCAAGTCGTTTTGGGTGCCCCGATCGTTGTTGGCGATGGCAATCTTGATACCCTGGG
This sequence comes from uncultured Collinsella sp., assembly GCA_905213265.1. Taxonomy (GTDB): domain Bacteria; phylum Actinomycetota; class Coriobacteriia; order Coriobacteriales; family Coriobacteriaceae; genus Collinsella. The sequence goes on along the minus strand of CAJMHR010000015.1, from coordinate 17,136 downwards.
TATTTCCGTACGGATCCCAGTTGGCCACGATGTTGTACCAGGCATACAGCGAGGGAATAACGCACACGCCAAGGGTAACCACCAAGGCGACGGGGTTCACAAGCAGTCGCTTAATGTCGCGCTTAAATATCGCAAAGGACACCTTTGCATTGGATAGTTTGCTGCCGAGACTCACGCTTGGACCATCCATCCTGTCGTTGAATCGAATCGTACTATCGACAACCATTGTACGTAGGCGCTTTAGTGCCTCGCGGCACAATGGTGCTGAGTTTTGCGGGTAGCAATATACTACGAAGATGAGTTAACGTACAGATGTACAGTATCCTAAATTTCAGCAGGTCACAAAACCACAACCCGCACAAATAATCAATCCGACTAGTCATTGGGGACGTCCTTAAACGACTAGTCAAACAAGAACGCCCCCAACGACTAGTTTGGACCACGGTAACATCGATGTTTTAGCAATGCCAGCGAGCGGGCGCCAGAGCGAACAAATTGGCATGAAAAGAGGACGGCATAGACCTTCTGGTCATGCCGTCCTCTTTGAATGACAAGTTGTCGCTCTGGCGCCCGCGCAGCGTCGACTGGTCCGCCGTTCGTTAGAACGGCGGAACTGAGGGCAGCGTCGAGCTGTTACGCGGTTTGGTAAAACCGCGTAACGACCCAACTACATCAAGTTGCAAACAGCCGCCGCGAAGGCAACGGGGTCCTCGGGGAGGATGCCCTCGACCAGCAGAGCCTGGTCATAGAGCAGACCGGAGTACTGCTTGATCTTGTCGGCGTCGCCCGCCTTCTGAGCAGCGACGAGCTTGGCAAAGACCGGGTGCTTGGCGTTGAGCTCGAGCACGCGCTGGCTCTTGGGCATGCCGTCGGGCGCGCCCTCGGGTCCCTTCTGGAGCACCTTCTCCATCTCGAGCGAAAGCGGGCCCTCGGTGGTGATGCACGCGGGAGCATCGGTCAGGCGCGCAGAGACGGCGACCTTCTCGACCTTGTCGCCGAGCGCCTCCTTCATAGCGCTAAAGAGGTCCTCGTTCTCCTTGGTGGCGTCCTCGGCCTCCTTCTTCTCGTCCTCGGTCGCCAGGTCAAGATCACCGGTCGCGACGTTCTTGAGCTCCAGATGACGATCCTCGACCTCGGGCTCGGCACCGTCGGCCACAGCCTTTTCGGCAGCCTCGCGAGCTGCGTCGTCCTCGTAGATCTTGGGCATATCGGCGGCAACGTACTCACGCATAGCTTGGAACGTGAACTCATCCACGTCCTGCGTCAGCAGCAGTACATCGTAGCCGCGGTCGAGCACGCCCTTTACCACGGGCATCTTGGCCAAGCGCTCACGCGAGTCACCGGCGGCGTAGTAGATGGCCTTCTGATCCTCGGGCATGCCCTTGGCATACTCGGCAAGGGTAATCATCTTCTGTTCCTTGGCAGACCAGAACAGCAGCAGGTCGGCGAGCTCATCGGCCTTCATGCCATAGCTCGAGTAGATGCCGTACTTAAGGCCGCGGCCAAAGTTCTCAAAGAACTTCTCGTAGGCCTCGCGGTCGTTGTCACGCATATCCTCAAGGTCGGCGGTGATCTTCTTCTCGACACGCTTGGCGATAGCCTTGAGCTGACGGTTCTGCTGCAGCGTCTCGCGCGAGATGTTGAGCGACACGTCGGCGGAATCCACGACGCCGCGGACAAAGTTGTAGTAGTCGGGCAGCAGGTCGTCGCACTTCTCCATAATCAGAACGTTGGAGCTGTAGAGCGCCAGGCCCTTCTCGTAGTCCTTGCTGTACAGATCGAACGGCGCGCGACCCGGCACAAACAGCAGGGCGTCATACTCGAGCGTGCCCTCGGCATGGAAGCTGATGGTGCGCGCAGGATCGTCAAAGTCGTGGAACGTGGACTTGTAGAACTCGTCGTAGTCCTTCTGCTCGACATCGGAGCTGCGCTTCTTCCAGATCGGTGTCATGGAATTGACGGTCTCGAGCTCCTGGTAGTCCTCGTACTCGGGCTTGTAATCGTCGCCGGCGTCCTCGGGCTTGGGTTTCTGGCGGTTCTTGGACACCATCATCTGAATCGGGTAGCGCACATAGTTGCTGTACTGCTGAATCAGGCTCTTGAGGCCCCACTCGGTCAGGAAGCGATCGTAGGTCTCGGCCTCGCCGTCGGCATCGAGCTTCTCATTCTCGCGCAGCGTCAGGATGACATCGGTACCGTGCTCGGCGCGCTCGCCGTCCTCGATGGTGTAGCCCTCAAGACCGTCCGATTCCCACACATGGGCGACATCCTCGCCATAGGCGCGGCTGACGACCTTCACATGACTGGCAACCATAAAAGCCGAGTAGAAGCCCACGCCAAACTGACCGATGATGTCGACATCCGAACCCTGCTGCTCGGCGTTTTCGGTCTTAAACTCCTCGGAGCCGGAATGGGCGATGGTGCCCAGATTGCGCTCGAGCTCCTCGGCGGTCATGCCAATGCCGTTATCCGAGATGGTAATGGTGCGGGCGTCTTTATCAAAGGAGACGCGAATTGCCAGGTCGCCCTGGTCGATCTTGACGCTCGGATCCTGCAGGCTCTTAAAGTTGAGCTTGTCGACGGCGTCGCTCGCGTTAGAGATAAGCTCGCGCAGGAAGATTTCCTTATTGGTATAGATGGAGTTGATCATGAGGTCGAGCAGTTTTTTGCTCTCGGTCTTAAATTGACGCATGTGCAGTCCTTTCGCGCTACCCCCGTCCGCAAAAACGGCCCGGTCGCCCGAGCCGCATCGCAGACCTGCTATGTTCAGACTTAGATTTTATAACCCATTAGCGCGCATATATACATACGGAATCGAAAAACTGTATGTCTAAGCGCTCCGATGCGCCAATTGCCAAGGAGTGTCCCCAACTGCCGGCAGAAAAGGAACGTCCCTATCTGCCACCCTCGACCCGCTTGGCCATCCAGGCGTGGGGCTGACCTTCATCCTCGTAATCTACCGGCGCGATCTGCGCGTAACCCGCCTTGGCATAGAGTGGCAGCACGTATTCCTGCGCATGCAGTTTTATGAGCTTGGCACCGGCATCACACGCGGCGGCATCACTGGCCTCGACGATCTTGCTCGCCAGACCGCGACGGCGCATGCTCGGCAGCACAGCCACACGCCCCATAATATAGGTCTCCCCCGCCGCGACGCCTTCGTCCAAGTCGCACGCCGGCGACACCGGAGCCTCTGCGTCAGCCGCGCGCTCAAGCTCTTCGGGAAACACGCGCGAGCAGCCGGCAAGCTCGCCGTCTACATAGAGCGTCACATGAATGCAGTTCGGATCCTCGTCGATAGCGTCGAACTCATTCTCGTAGCCCTGCTCGTCCATAAAAACGACGCGGCGCACCAACGCCGCGTCATCAAAGCATCCCATCTTAAGTTGGATATCCATGGCTGCCCTTTCATTCAATGCGAACGTTAGGGACAGATTTTAGCGAAAATGAGCTCCGCGCACGCTAAACTTCGCGCGAGCCTTCGCCAGGCAGTCGTAATGACCCACGTTATGGGCATCGCTCGCGATGAAGCTGTACAGGTTCTGATCAAACAGACGCTGTGCCGGCTTTTTCTCGCGACCAAAGCGACCGCCGGCAATAAAGTCCGCCGAAGCCTGCAGCTTGCAGCCCATATCGACCAGACGCTCCGCCACGCTTACATCCTTTTGAACCGCACGATAGCGCTCAGGATGAGCGATGATCACCTGGTAGCCACGGCACTGCAAATCGTAAATCGTGTTCTCGTACTCTCTAAACGCATACGCATCGGCATGCGTCGAAAGCTCGAGCAGAAACTCGTTGGTTCCATCGAAATGCAAGTGCTCCGCAGCATCGATACCAAGCTCAACAAGCTTTCGATGGTTGACCTCGAAGCCCATCTGGAGCGGAAAACCGTCAGCGTTATCACGCAGTAGCTCAAAGGCATCCCACATCTTGTCGTAATCAAAATAGGGATCACGGCAGTGAGGAGTGCAAACGATTCTGGTTACACCGGCCCGCTTGGCAGCCTCGAGCATCGCCAAGCTCTCATCGAGATCGGCGGCGCCGTCGTCTACACCCGGCAAGATATGGCAATGAATGTCACGCATAGGTCAGCCTTAATCAACTAAACGTTTGCTCGGTTGGTGAAGATGCCCTTTTTGGAAGTCCCCTGATCGTCGGAGCCCTTCTTCACCTTCTTACCGTCCTTGGTGTAGTAGGAGTAGTAGTACTCGCTGGTCTCGGTCTCGCAGTAGTTCATAACGGTACCGATGAGCTTGACCTTCTCGGACTTCTTAAGCTGACCGATGGCGTTGAGCGCCTCCTCGCGCTTGGTGAAATCCTCACGCACGACAAAAAGCGCACCGTCGGTCAGACTTGCGATCTCGGCAGCATCGATGAAGGTGCCGACCGGGGGAGCATCAAAGATGACGTACTGGAACTTGGCGGACAGTGCCTTTACCAGCTTGGCAAAGCGGTGAGAGACGATGATGTCGGCAGGATTGGGAATATGCGGCTCGGCATCGAGGAAGTAGAAGTTCTTCTGACCCGTCTCGACAATTGCCTGGTCAATGGAGATCTGCTCGGAAAGAACCGCATAGAGTCCGCCGCGCGAACGAACGCCGAGCATATCGGAAAGGGACCTGCGACGCATATCGGCCTCGACCAGGAGCACGGACTTGCCGCTCGTGGCGATTGCCTGAGCAAGGTTAATGGAAACCGTAGACTTGCCCTCGTTGGGAATCGAGGAGGTAACGGTGATGGTGCGAATGGGGTCGTCCACACTCGCAAAGCGGATGTTGGCCAGAAGGGTCTTGGCGGCATTCTGTACAACGAGCTTATCGGTGTTCTTTGCCTTAGCCATGCCTATTTACCACCTTTCATAGCCGGAATTCGGCCAACAACGGGAATGCCCAGGAGCTCTTCTGCCTCTTCGGCACCGCGGATGCGGGTGTTGAGCATGTCTGCCAAAACGACATAGGCAACTGCGATAAAGATGCCCGCGAGGAACGCGACGGCAACGTACAGCATGCGCTTGGGACCGCTGGGGGCTTCGGGGGTCTTAGCCTCGTCGATAACGTTGATGCTCTGGGCAGCGCCGACGTTCTGAGCGACCGTACTCACCGAGCTGGCCATGGCCTTTGCGACCTTAGCCGTCTCTTTGGCATCGGTGCCGGTAACCGAAAGCGTAATGACACGCGTGGTGGTCTCGGAGGAAACAGACACCTTGTAGTCATCCAGATCGGTGAGGCCCAGTTCATTGGCTGCGCCGCTCTTAACGCTATCGCTATCCAGCAGCGTGGCGATATCGTTGGAAAGCATCTGACTCGCCGAGAGATCGTTGTAGCTCATCTGACCGCTATCGTCGGTCTTGGCGAGAATGTACATGCTCGTCGTCGCGGTATAGGTGTTGTCCATCGCAACGAAGGACACGATGCCCATGGCGATCGCGCAGACCACCGGAAGGGTGATGACCAGCTGAAGGTGCTTCTTCAGCAGCTGGAACAGTTCGAGAAGGGTCATGCAGCTTGCCTTTCATTTCCCCAGTTCGGATTGACAAAACTGTCCGTATGTTATCGCATCTTTTTGCCGAGACCAAACTCTATACATAAGAAACAGGCTCTCCTGTAAAAATGTCGGAAGCAATCGTAAAATTGCACAACAACGCCGCACCCGAAAGTCAAATGCGGCGTCTGCATCAATATCTATGTTGTATCGCTATGCGAATGGCTCGTCCTGCTGTATGGGAAACATCACCGTAATGGTGGTTCCCACGCCCAACTCGCTCGACAAATCGAGCGTGGCGTGATGATACAGGGCCGCATGCTTGACAATGGCAAGCCCCAGGCCGGTTCCGCCGCGTGCCTTGGACCTACTCTTGTCCACGCGATAGAACCGCTCAAATACCTTGCCCTGTTCTTCAGGCGCGATACCGATTCCCGTGTCGGCGACCGCGAGGAACGGATGGCCTTCGTCGTTGGTGCCGCACTGCAGCGTAACCGTACCGCCGGGTCGATTGTAGCGGATGGCGTTGCTTGCCAGATTATAGATGAGCTCGTCGATCAAGCGCGACACGCCTTCGACGACCACAGGCTTGGTCTCATGACTTATCGTCACATTCGCCTGACGGGCGACCTGTTCAAGACGCTGCTCAACCGCGTAGATGGCACGCGAGAGCTCAATAGGCTCCGAGGACCCAATGGGCACCGCCTCGCCCTCAGTTGCACGCTCAGCCTCGTCCAAGTTAGACAGCGTAAGGATATCGTTGACAAGCGCTGCCAAGCGGCCCGCCTCACGATAGATGCGACCGCCAAAGTTGCGCAGGTCGTCCTCGCCCTCGACCATGCCGTTTGCAATGAGCTCGGCATAGCCCGAAATCGCCGTAAGCGGCGTCTTGAGCTCATGGGTGATATTCGCCGTGAACTCGCGGCGCATACGGTCGTTGTCCGCTAGCACCGCCATTTGGCGCTTGAGTTCCTGGCGCTGCGACTCGATACGCTCAAGCATGGGGACCATCTCGGCATAGGCGTGCTCATAGCTACGGCGCGGGTGGTCCAAATCCACCTCTTGCAACGGCGCGATGATGGCACGGGACTCGCGGCGCGCCATAAAAAACGAGAGTACCGCACCCGCTGCTGCGATAAGCAGCATCGGCGCCACCATCGACAGCAAAATCGCCGCAACGCCAGGCTGGGCCTGCGCCAAGCGGACAACCTGGCCGTTATCAAGGGCGACGGCGCGATACAGCATAATCTCGTCGAGCGTAGAGCTTGCGCGCTCCGCGGAACCCAAACCACTCTCAAAGGCCTCGATGACCTCGGGGCGATCGCCATGGTTGGGCAGTGTGGAAGGCGACGCCTCGTTGTCGTAGGCAACCGATCCATCCTTGTTAATCAGCGTGATGCGCAAGTCCTCGCGATCGAGGCTACGCAAGAACGGGATGGGCTCCTGCTGCTCGTCGAGTGCGGCAGCAATGAGCTCGGTTTCCTGCGCCAGATTGGCACTCGTGGCATCCGCCAAGGTGTTTTGCACAAAGAACGCACCCAGCACCGTAAACGCCACGATAACCGCCATGGCGCAGACAAAGATCGTCACAAAAACGCGGTGCGACAGCGTATGTTTTCCCTGGGGGGCGAAGACCACGGGTTACTCCTCCGATGCGGTGGCCGCGGTGTCGTCACCTTCGGCACCATCACCGGCAGAAGGCTCGGCCAAGCGGTAGCCCACGCCGCGCACGGTCTCGATGGCGCCGGCATGCTCGCCCAGTTTTTGGCGAAGCGTCTGCACGTGCACGTCAACAGTGCGCGAACCGCCGTCGAAGTCCCAGCCCCACACGCTCTGCAGCAACGACTCGCGGGTAAAGACCACGCCGGGCTTGCGCATGAGGTACTCGAGCAGGTCGAACTCGCGCAGGGTGAGCTTAAGCGGCTCGCCGGCAACGGTCACCTCGCGATGGCTGGGCGAAAGCACGATGTCGCCCACGCTGAGCACATCGCTCGCCTGCTTGACCATTCCGCCGCGACGCAGCAGTGCGCGGCAGCGGCTCGCAAGCTCCATGAGCGAGAAGGGTTTAGTCAGGTAATCGTCGGCACCGCCATCGAGCGCCATCACCTTGTCGAGCTCGGTGTCCTTGGCGGTAAGCATCATGATGGGCACCGTCGCCGTCAGGCGGTCGGCGCGGAGGCGGCGCATAATCGCCAAACCATCGGTATCGGGCAGCATGATATCGAGCAGCACAGCATCGGGCACCCGTCGCGCCACGGCGGCCTTAAACTCGCCGTCGCACGAAAAGCCCTCGGCCTCGATTCCCTGCTTGCGCAGCGCATAGACCGTCAGATCCCTGATGTTGTCATCGTCCTCGACGTAATAGATCATGTTGAACCCCTTTGCGGCCGACATGACCGCATCTTAACCCTAAAGGTGCCTGTACTAGATGGTATCAGCCAAAACGGCCCGTCAAATAATCCGCCGTGCGCGGATCGATCGGGTTTTTGAAGAGCTGGGCAGTGGGCGCATGCTCCACCAGCTCGCCCAGCAAAAAGAACGCGACCGAGTCGGAGATGCGCGCAGCCTGCTGCATGTTGTGCGTAACGACCACCAGCGTGCAGGTCTCCCTGAGCTCGCAGGCCAGCTGCTCCACCACCAGCGTCGATACGGGGTCGAGCGCCGAGGTCGGTTCGTCCATCAGCAGAATGTCGGGCTGCACGGCCAGCGCACGGGCGATGCACAGACGCTGCTTCTGGCCGCCCGAAAGACCCAGACCCGATTCTTTGAGCTTGTCCTTGACCTCGTCCCACAGAGCGGCGCGTCGCAGGGAGTCTTCGACCAGCTCGTCGAGCACGACGCGGTCGCGCACTCCCATGCCGCGAGGACCGTAGGCGACGTTGTCGTAGATGCTCATGGGAAACGGGTTGGGGCGCTGGAACACCATGCCCACGCGCTGGCGCAAGCGGCAGATGTCGTAGTCGCCCAGGATATCTTGACCATCGAGCGCAATCTTGCCCTCGATGCGGCAATCCTTGATGCCGTCGTTCATGCGGTTAAAGCAGCGCAGCAACGTGGACTTTCCGCAGCCCGAAGGCCCGATGAACGAGGTGATCTGCTTGTCGCGGATCTTGATATTCACGTCCTTGAGCGCATGATGGTCGCCATAGAACAGGTCGAGGCCCTCGACATCGATGCGCGTCGGCGAGGCGGCAAGATCCTCTGCCGTGGGGCGAGTCGCATCCCCAACCTCGCGCTCGTGCGCGGCCTCGGCCTGCGCTTTCATGAGTTCTTCAAGCTCCGTGGGCTCCACAGCCGCAGCAGCCGTCATACCGCATACCTCCACATCGATATCAATTCAGCAGTATCGATAGTAGAAATCGCGGCTCATATGCACGTGAGCGCATTGTCAAGTGTTTGTAAGGGCACGCTGGCTATGCGGCGGGCAGCTCGATGGTGAATATCGTGTGTTCGGGCGTCGATTCACATGCAACGGTACCGCCGTGTGCCGCGATGATCTCCTTGGCAATAGCAAGGCCCAGACCGGCACCACCGCGATTGGTCGCACGCGCCGCATCCAGGCGATAGAACTTCTCAAAGATCACCTTGAGCTTAGCCGCAGGGATAGGATCGCCCTGATTGATAAAGCGCACGCGCACGCCGCCATCGTCTTGGCGCCCGGCCTCGATCGTGATAGTCGAGCCCTCATAGCTATAGGCGACGGCGTTTTTCATGATGTTGTTGAACACGCGAGCCATCTTGTCGCCATCCACGAGCACCGTCAGGTCCTCGCGAATATCAACTTGGGCTTCCTTATGCTGCTCGTTGAGGATGGGATAGAACTCGTCAGCCACCTGAGCCAGCAGCAACCCCAGATCAACATAGCCGCGCGTGAGCACGATATCGTGGAAGTCAAAGCGCGTGATATCGAAGAACTCTTCGATGAGTGCATCGAGCCGGTGCGCCTTGTCGAGAGCCACGCCCGTAAAGTGCGCACGTTGCTCAACCGGCAGCTCAGGAGCCTCTTGCAGCAGCGAAAGATAGCCCACCACACTGGCAAGCGGGGTGCGTAGGTCATGTGCCAAGTACGTGACCAGATCGTCCTTGCGATGCGACTCGTCACGCAGAGCTTGCTGCACCTTGCGCTCACGGTCACGCACGCGGTTAAGGGCGCCCTCGACCTCCAAGAAGTCGCCGTCGATGTTGTCCCAGGTGTCGGGGTGATCGATCAGGCGATCTTGAATACGAGCGGCCAGCACACAATCGGCATGCTGCTCGCCCTGTTCGTAGCCCTGGTAGTACAGGGCGCGGCCACACAAGAACAGCACGCACGCGGCAAGCGCCAGCACAAAGCCAAGCATGTTGAATACAAAGCCGGCATCGAACAGCACCGGCCCTTCAATGCCGCCGAGCGCCATGGCGCCAATCGCCAACGTCATGGCCCACGCGGCGCCGCCAATCACCATGCAGCGGCGCGCGATCTCAAATCGATCGATCAGCAAAAAGCCGGCAAGCAGCACCGTCAAGATTCCGGCGATGTTGTCGATGCCAATCAGCAGCAGGCTCAGCAAAAAGAGCAGCACCGTTGCAAGCGCGCGGTTGTCGACGACCGACCTCACGTATTCAAAGAGCCGATCGGGCACCTCGAACGCTTGCCTATCGTCTTTTGTCATATCAAGATCCTCACAAGCGAAAAGCGTTATTCGATGATGTAGCCGACGCCCCAGACGTTTTTGATAAAGCGTGGCTTTTGTGCGTCGTCGCCGATTTTTTCGCGCAAGTGGCGAATGTGCACCATCACCGTATTGTTGGAGCCGGGCATAAAATCCTCGCTCCACACCGCGCGGAACAGGTCCTCCACGGCCACCACGCTGCCGCGATGCTCGACCAGATACAGCAAGATTGAATACTCGGTGGGCGTGAGGCGAACCGGTGAACCGTCCACTGTCACGGAACGAGCATCGCGGTTGATCTCCAAGCCGTCGAGCTGAATGGTCGGCGACTCGGCCGCCTGTGCACGGCTACCGTAGCTGGTGTAGCGGCGAAGCTGAGCGTGTACGCGCGCGATGAGCTCCAGCGGACGGAACGGCTTAACCACGTAATCGTCCGCGCCAAGCGAAAGGCCCCCGATCTTGTCTTGCTGGGCATCGCGCGCCGTCAGCATGATCACGGGATAGGTATGGCTGGAACGGATCGTACGCAGCAGCTCAAACCCATCGATATCGGGCAGCATGACATCAAGCAGCGCCAGATCGAACTCCTGCTCCAAGATTGCCTTGGCAGCATCGGCCCCGCTATAGGCAATCTGGACATCAAAGCCCTCTTTTGTAAGGTAGATGCCAACCAAGTCGGCGATGGCCTTCTCGTCATCAACTACCAAAATGCGCTCGTCCATGCGTGCTCCTCTCGCACTCCATTATGCCTGAGGCGACGCACGCCACACACAACAAGCGTGGGTGATTAAGTCGGCCTTAAGCACCCTTGTGCCCGTTCGGGTGCGGATGTGGGCCAAGCGCGCACGCGATGATCGCCGACGCCGGCAAACGATATACTCTAGTTCCAGAAGAGACCATCCCGTCGAAAGCGAAATCCGTGAAGTCCCTCACCTCTTTTGCAAAGCGCTCAGCCCAGCTTGCCGCCGGCTTTGTCTGCGCTATCGCCCTTGCCGCTGGCGCGCCCACCGTCGCCGGCGCCCAAGTGCTCACGACCGACAATGTTTGCGGCAAAACCGCCGATGCGCGCGGCATCACGGCCGAAAACCTGCCCGATATCGATGCGACCAATGCCCTCGTCATGGGCAAAGACGGCACCGTCTACTATGCCCGCGACGCCGATGAGCAGGTCAAGATCGCCTCGATCACCAAGGTCATGACCGCAATCCTAACCGTCGAGAATTGCAAGATGGACGAGAAGGTCACGGTGAGCAACGCCGCAGCCACCGTGGGCAACTCGACCGCCGGCTTGCTCGAAGGCGACAAGCTTACCGTGGAGCAGGCGCTGCGCGGCCTGATGATTCCCTCGGGCAACGATGCCGCCATCGTGCTCGCCGAATATGTGGGCAAGAAGATCGACCCTAAGACCAAAGACGCCGAGGCCACATTTGTGAAGGCCATGAACGAGCGCGCTAAGAAGCTCGGCTGCACCGGTACGCTTTTTGAAAACCCGCATGGTCTGGACTTTGATGAGTGGGCTGGCGATATGCACTCAACCGCACACGACGTAGCGCTGATGATGCAGGAGGCCATGAAAAACGACACGATCCGCGAGGTCGTAGCGAGCGAGGATTCCTGGATCGAGGTCACGGGCGCCGACGGCACCGACCATTCGCATTCCATGGACACGCATAACTATTTGCTGGGCCAAGATGGCAACATCGGTGGCAAGACCGGCACCACCGACGATGCAGGCTATTGCTTTACGAGTGCCTACAACCGCGATGGCGACGAGATCTACACCGTCGTTTTGAACTCCACTACCACCGACCAGCGCTTTACCGATACCGCAACCCTTGCCAATTGGTACTACGGTCACAAGGCGGCGGTCGCAATCGCCAACACGCAGGAAAAGACCGCCAACGGCAACCCGCTTATGGCGCGCATTAGTCAAACCGACTGGACGGATAAGACGATCGACGCCACGCTCGCCGATCCTACGGCGCAAGCGACCGTGTTTTCCCTTGCCGGCGAGGTGACCGAAAAGGTTAGCTACGACGATCTTTCGGGCACGGTGCATGTGGGCGACAAGGTGGGCAGCGTTACGCTCAAGCAGGACGGCACCAAGATCGCCGTCATGGACCTGGTTGCCGACGAGGAAGGCGCAGGACCGAATCCCATTGAATGGCTGCTCGTGAAGCTCGATCGCTTGGGCCGCCGCATCGACAACCGCCCGCTCACAGCCGAGAGCGAGACCGTAGCCAAGGCACCCGAGGTGTAAGGTCGAAGAACAATACACTCGCTGAAAGGAGGCGTCCAACGGGGCGCCTCCTTTTTTGAGGGTTCGAATCCCCAGTTAACATTCTCCTAATCAAAAAAGGGCCCTGAATGGGACCCTTCTTTCAATTCATACTGGCGGAGAGCTGGGGATGTCCGGGCATGCTACGCATGCCCTCCGGCTTCAAAGCCTGGCGGCTTTTCGCCCACGGGCTACAAACGCTTTCGCGTTTGCTTAACGCCCGTGCCCTCTCGGGTTCGAATCCCCAGCGCCCTTTCTCGATAATAAAAAAGGGCCCCCGATGGGACCCTTCTTTAAAGTTAAACTGGCGGAGAGCTGGGGATTCGAACCCCAGATGCCCTTTTGGGGCATACTCGCTTAGCAGGCGAGCACCTTCGGCCTCTCGGTCAGCTCTCCGTAACAGCCGTTCTATAGTAACCAAACAGTCGAGGATGGGCAAGAGGGAATTTGGAGCGATTCCATTTTTACCTTTCCCGCACCGCCTCCAACAAATAGTCGCGCATATACGGAATTGCAAACGAAACACAGCCATAGCCCGCAGGCTCAATCAACCCCGCATCGATGAGACGTTTACGATACGAGCCGACCTTGTTCGCCGGCAACCCCATCTTCTTGGCGATATCACCGTTGGCAATCTCATCGCCCTCGCATTGAGCCATTGCCGCGAGATACTGAAACTGTCGCTCTGAAACCCTGCGCAGCGCCGGGGCAATCACCATAGCATTAAAGCTATCAAGAGCCGCTTGGATACCTTTACGCGCGGACCCTTCGTTCACGCTCTCCGCCCCGCTGCGCGCAGCAACCTGCCAAGCGTAATATCCGACCAACTGGACCATAAAGGGATAGCCTGCTGAAGCCTTTGTTAATAGCTCAGCGGCGTCTTCATCGAGCTCCTTGCCCGCTCGTCTCATTGTATCCTCAAGCGATCCACCGACTTCAAAATCGGAGAGACGAGTGAGTTCGATGTGTTTTGCCCGCTGAAGGAAGGTAAGGGTATCATCAACCACCACGCCATCCACCGATGTTGGCAAGCCGGCGAATGCAAAAGCGACATTCGCCCCTTGGCGAATCAAAAGCTGCATCTCATTGCCCAGCTCGCGCATTTCCTCAGTTGAGGCATCCTGAATCTCGTCGAGCGTAATGAGCAGACCTCCGCGCTTCGCGGCATCGTACATTGCCTCGCCCAGATGAGATGCCGACTTCGATACCTCAACGGAGCCAAGGCTGACTCCTAGAATTGATGGGGAAATCGACATTGACTCAAGACGAACATTTCGTTGTAGAGCCTCGAGGATTCTACTGCAAAAACCGGCATTCGAGGCGACGTCAACAACCTCGAATCCTTTTTTTCGCGCAAGATCACCCAATGCATTGAGAAGCACCGTTTTACCTGTGCCTCGGACGCCCGAGATGCGCATGAGTCGATCGGGAGCACCAGGACCATTCTCAAGGGCCTCGGCAAAATCATCCAAAACAGCGTCACGTCCGATAAGCTCAGGCGGATTCATGCCCGCCGTTGGCTTAAAGGGATTAATGGCTTTCGACATTCGACCCTCCTCTGCTAGTTTTAACAACTTTAACAAAGTTTAGCAACTTTAGCAGAGTTTAACAGGTTTAGCAGACCTAGCCGCTTTTGACCTTACCGGTCCTGCTGGAGCCACCCACTTGAGCAAATACAAATGGCTCCATTCAATTTGTCGGCAACCTGCTCGATACAGTAATTCGTACTTTAATTCGCTACGACTTAATTCGTTATACCTTATCTATACGCAAATGTTCCCGGTACGCCGGCAGCAGTAGCCCCTTCGTTTTGTCGGCATGGTGAGCAAATGGGATGACAAGCGCGGTCCAGCCCTTCTATGCCGCCCCTACCCCAGCGAGCGGTTGAGGGAGCCGAGCTCATCGTTACCCATGGTGCGCCACATTTGATAGATGCAGCCGCGCGCCAAGAAAAAGAAGCCGTTGTCGACGAGTTGCACGGCGGCATCCGCGAGTTGATTGGTCACGGCGGGCACCGGCGGCAGCTCAAGACCTGCCTTGCGGATGGTCTCGACAGCCTCCTCAAACGTGGGCGGTTTGATGACGCCCATCTCGTTCATAAGGCCCTGCATTTCCTCCTGCGCACTGCCGCCCGACTCCTCGCCGCGCGGCACCAGGCGATAACATGCCAGCGCCAGCTCGAGCTGGTCGCAGTTCCAGTAGGCGAATGCCAGGCGATAGAACAGGTAACCGATCGAAGGCCGGTCGCTGGCAATGCGCAGGCCGTGACGCGCTACCTCGATAATCTCGTCATAACGCTCCAGGCGTGCTAGCACGTTAATCAGGGCAAAGTGAGACTGCATGGACGAGCGCGCCAAGTCGTAGAGACGGCGCACCTCGGGCAGCGCACGCTCAAAGTCCTCTTGTTCGGCGTAAAAGCTGCAAATCTCGTGCTGGGCAAAATACAGCGCATCGGGAGCGCGAAGGATACGCACGGAACGGTCCTCCTCCATCACCGGCAGCACCATGCGCACCAGCTGGTTGTCGCAGAACTGGGTCTGCACTGGGCCCGTCGCCAAAAGCTCAGCAACAGTACACTTGGCTTCCAGCTCCTCGACAAGGCGAGAAAAGCCCTCGAAAGCACCGGCTCGGTCAACTTTGGATTGCTCGCGCAGCTCGACGACACGGGCGACATACGGATCGTTGTCCTCCTCCATGACCTCAAGCTCGTCAGCCGTATCAGCGAGCAGCAGATCGCGAAGCGCAGGCGGCAATGGACGATGGTCATCGCGTGGTCGGGCGTGAACCTCTGCAGGCTCAATCATGTCCGGCGCATCTGCCTCATATGCCTCGAGCAAATGCTTGCAGGGCATGTCGTCCATATCCATGCTCTCAAGATCCTTGGCGACAGAAACGCAATCGGCCAGATAAGCCGCACGGCCAAAGGAGTACGTTTTAACAACGCGCTCGCCCTGCTCGCCGTCGGGAGCCGCAATCTGCACGTAGCAGCGCGTGATGCGAGCACCCGAAGCAAAGCAAGCCGCCGCGAGTGTAAGCGCAATACGCGCATCGTGCTCGGTGGCCCATGCTGCGCGCTTAGGCTCATCTACCTCGCGCCAGGCGTCATCTTGAGCATCGTATTCGCGCCGCGGCATAGCATCGACAACCGTGCGGCCAAATCGCACCAGCATGATGCCCTCGGCGACGTTCGCTCGATAGGTGTAATCGAGCCGCGTGATCACGTTGAGCGCTTCTACGATACGTGCAAAGCGGGTGCGAACGTCCCACTCTCCACCCGGCTGGCACGCAACCGTCCCCGGCTTGGCCCACGGGTTGTCATTCGACAGCGTTTCGAGCAAGCGAGGAACGTCGTTTGTCGTCTTGCTGATATGCCATAGGTCGAAGAGCGAGCAGCCCTCAAAGCTTGGCGACGAGGCAACGGGGCCCAACCCTGCTCCAATACGCTCAAGGATGCCCGATAGGCGGTTCAGGCGGCACTCGACGGCAAGCAGGGTATCGATCTCGTCCTGGTCCAGCGGGCTACGGTCAAAATTGAGATAGAAGAGCCTCGAGCGATCGATGCGCGCCAGGCTCATTTCGGTTTTAGCCGCTATGGTGCGCAGGCGTGGCAGATTAACTTCGCCCATCAAAGCGGCGGCATAGCGCTCAATGCCACTTGGATTATCTGTATGGTCAATGCGGTAGAGCAACGTTTCAATTGCATCGGGCAGCGGCGTGGAATCAAAACCCAGCAGTACCTCAACCGGCTCGGGGAGTTTTACAAGTTTGATCTTGTCGACGGCATTTTTCATGCCCTCGTCGAGGCCGTCACCGTTTGCCGTGCTTGAGATGGAGTTTTCAGAATCGGCGAATATCACGTAACGCAAGAACATCGAGGCCATGAACTCGCCGTAGCGAAGGCTGCGCGTCGAATTCCACGTCTCGCGATCGGATTGTTCGCGCATGGTTCCTTCGGGAGAGCCGATGACTCGCGCCCGGGAGCGCATCGTCCCATCGGCACCCCTGACCGCAATCTCACCGATGTTGGAATCGGACTCGTCGAGAATCAGTTGCATGTCGGGATCGTCGGGCAGCGACATCTCGTTAACGGGACGGTCCACCTTATAGACCTCACCCGAAACGCTCACGTAGCCCAAAAGCGACACATGGCTTTTGCCGACGAATTCGACGACATAGCATGATTCATGCGGGTCCTCGCCAAAGAGCTTCCAAACCACGCCATACGAGCGTCCCGCAGGCTGCTCGGGCATGGCCGGAAAGCGCTTTTTGGGATCGAGAAACCTGAGCTTGTATGTCGGACGCTCTGCCACGAAATATCACCCTGATCGGCCGTCTAAAGAAAGAGCGCGCCACGGGCTCACCGAGGCGCATACTCGAAATCTTACACGAGTCGATGAGAAATAGTCCCCTTTGACCGAGGTTCGAATCCATGCAGTGTTTACGTAAAAGAAAAGCCCCCGTTGCCGGGAGCTTTAATCTCAAATGGTGCGGCGTATAGGATTCCGCGCATCCGCTGCGCGGATCCGCACCGGCTTCGCCCGCCTGCCGGCGTGCTCGCCCGCGGGCTAAAAACGCTCCGCGTTTTCTTTACGCCCGCGCCTCGACCGAGGTTCGAATCCGTGCAGTGTTTACGTAAAAGAAAAGCCCCCGTCGCCGGGAGCTTTAATCTCAATTGGTGCGGCGTATAGGATTCGAACCTATGACGTTCTGATTCGTAGTCAG
>CAJMHR010000014.1 GCA_905213265.1 uncultured Collinsella sp. | reverse complement strand
CGCAGGGGGCGCTGACGCGGCCCTCCCTCTTACACCACAAAAATTCGCGCGATCGGGGGTACCTTTGCTTTGGCGGTTTACTTGCCCTGCACCATGGTGAGCGAGATCTTCTTGCGGTCGCGATCGACCTTTTCGACCCACACCTTGACCGTGTCACCGACGCGCACCACGTCGCTGGGGTGCTTGACAAAGCGGTTGGCCAGTTTGGAGATGTGCACGAGGCCGTCCTGGTGCACGCCCACGTCGACGAAGGCGCCAAAGTCGACGACGTTGCGCACCGTGCCCTTGAGCTCCATGCCGGGTTCCAGGTCGTCGATGGAAAGCGCTGAGCGGCTAAAGACCACCTCGGGTGCGTCGTCGCGCGGGTCGCGGCCGGGCTTCTTGAGCTCGTTGACGATGTCGATGAGCGTGAGGGTGCCGCAGTTCAGGTCGCTTGCCAGCGCCGAGATGCTGCCCAGGCGGCGCTCGATGTCGGGCACGCCGCCGCGGCTGAGCTCGCTTGTTTTAACGCCGGCGCGTTCTAGGACGGCCGTGGCCACCTCGTAGCTTTCGGGGTGGACGCTCGTCGCGTCGAGCGGGTTCTTACCGCCGCTAATGCGCAGGAAACCCGCGGCGTTGAGGTATGCCTTGGGTCCCAGCTTGGGGACCTTCTTGAGCTGGCGGCGATCGGTAAAGGCGCCGTTTTCCTCGCGGTAGGCTACGATGTTTTTGGCCACGCTCGGCGTAATACCCGATACGTATCCCAGCAGACTTGCGCTCGCGGTGTTTACGTCGACACCCACGCGGTTAACGACGTCCTCCACCACGTGGCCCAGAGTGCGCGAGAGCTCGGCCTGGTCAAGGTCATGCTGGTACTGGCCCACACCGATGGACTGGGGCGGAATCTTGACGAGCTCTGCCAGCGGGTCCTGCAGGCGGCGGCCCAGGCTCATGGCGCCACGCACGGTGACGTCCAGGTCGGGGTATTCCTGGCTGGCGAGCTCGGAAGCCGAGTACACCGATGCGCCGGCCTCGTTGACGATGGTGTATCGCAAGTTGGGCGCCTGCTCGGCAATGAACTCCGAGACGACTTCCTCGGTCTCGCGGCTGGCGGTGCCGTTGCCGATGACGATGGTGTTGACGCCGTCCTTTTTGACGAGGCGGGCGAGCTCGCGCTTGGTGCCGGCGACGTCGTGGCGCGGCTTGGTGGGGTAGACCACGCCGTGGTCGAGCAACTTGCCGATCTCGTCCATGACGGCGACCTTGCAACCGGTGCGGTAGCCCGGGTCGAGCGCGAGCACGCGTGCGCCACGGACGGGGCGCGCCGAGAGCAGCCCCTCGAGATTCTTGGCAAAGACGTTGATGGCCTCGGTTTGCGCACGGACGGTGAGTTTGGCACGGGCCTCGCGCTCCAGCGAGGGGGCCATGAGGCGCTTGTAGCCGTCGGCGATGGCGGCATCGAAGATGGGAGCAAACACGCCCTGGCGTCGGGGCCAACGGCTGCCGAGGCGCGCTGTGGCGGCAGCGCCGTCGACGTTCACGCGCACGCGAAGCTTGCCCTCGCGCTCGCCGCGGTCGATAGCCAGCACGCGGTGGTTGGGTATACGGCGCAGCGGCTCATCATAGTTGTAGTAGGGCTCGTAGGGAGTCTTTTCGGCGGGGTCGGTGGCCTCGACGACGATGTCGGCGGTGTTTTGCGTAAAGGCGCGCAGGTCGGCGACGTTCTCGGGGTCTTCGGCCACCGTCTCGGCCACGATGTCCGCCGCGCCGGCGAGCGCCTTCTCGGGCGTGTCGAAGCCGGCTTCCTCGTTGACGTAGGCCGCGGCGGTGTCGAGCGCGCTGCCCTTGGCCGAGGCCTGCATGATGATCATGTTGGCAAGCGGCTCCAGGCCTGCCTCGCGGGCCTTCTGTGCGCGGGTCATGCGCTTTTTGCGGTAGGGCTTGTAGAGGTCCTCGACACGCTGGAGCTGCGTGGCCTCGCGAATTTGCTGTTCGAGCTCGGGCGTAAGTTTGCCCTGGGCGTCGATGAGCAGAATGACGTCCTCTTTGCGCTGTTCAAGATTGCGCAGGTAGGACAGGCGCTCGTCGAGTGCGCGCAGGGCGACGTCGTCCATGCCGCCCGTGGCTTCCTTGCGGTAGCGCGAGATAAAGGGGATGGTGTTGCCCTCGTCGATGAGCTTGACGGCCGCCTCGATGTTGGCGGCCTTAAGGTTGAGCTCGCGGGCAAGCTGGGCGATAAGATCCATGGGACTCCTTGCGTTTAAGGTGCGTTTGCAGCACAAGGCTACCAAGGATACCACCCGTCCCAAAAGGCTGTTTTGGGGCCGCGCCACGAAAACGGCCTATCTACTACGTTTTACCCGTAGGGGCTGACCATGCCTGGTTTTTCCGAAAATCGGCAAGTCGTCTACCTGCGGTTTTTATTTCGCGAAATTTGGCATGGTTAAGGGTGATCGGTTAAACGTAGTAGATAGGCCCATTTCGTGGCGAACGAACCAAGCTGAGGCGCAAAATGGCCCCTGCCCCAGAAAAATCGTCGGCAAGGTAGCAAAATGCCCCGCGGGCAGGAGGCTGCTCGCGGGGTAAAGAAGAGGGGCTTGTTGGCGGCGGGCCAAGGCGCTCGGCGGGGAGTCTGCCGCGGCTCGCCCTAAAGCATTACAGCTCGACGAGCTGGCCGGTCTCGGCGGCCTCCTTGATAGCGTTAAGCAGCGTGAGCGTCTTAACGTTATCGGCGGGGGTCACGACGGGCTCGACCTCGCGGCGGACAACCTTCACAAAGTGCTTGAGCTGCATCTTGTGCGGCAGTGCCGGGTCGACGGCCGGAATCTCCATCTGCAGCGGCTTGTGCCAGTTGGAGGCGCCGTCGTAAGAGAACTGGTGCAGGCGGGGCAGCGACAGGGCGCCCTTAGTGCCGCCGATAAAGTAGGCGTCGGCGTCGAAGGGACGGTACTGCGGATCCTCGCGAGCGGTCGCCTCCCAGTTCCAGGGGCTGGCGGTGGCGTCAGAGATGGTCATGCTCGCGAGCGCGCCATCGGCAAAGCGAACGTTGACCACGGCGGAGTCCTCGGTCTCAAAACCACGGGCGGCGCTGGACTGCATGCCCTGGACGGCAACGGGCTCGCCCAGCAGGTAGCGGATCAGGTCGACGTCGTGTACCAGGTTGACCAGGATCGGGCCGGCACCCTTCTTGCGGCGCCACTCGACGTCGAAGTACTCGTCGTTCTTATAGATCATGTAGTGGAAGCTCGACACGGTGAGCTTGCCCAGCTCGCCGGACTCGATGATCTCCTTGGCCTTGTTGACGAAGGGGTTGTGGCGACGGTGCTGACCCACGAGCACGGGCACGCCGGCGGTCTCGGCCTCGGCGGCGAAGGCCTGGGCATCCTCGAGGTCGTTGGAGATCGGCTTTTCGACCAGCGGCACGATGTTGCGCTTCACGGCCTCGCGGGCAACGCCCAGGTGCAGGTCGTTGGGGGTGGCGATGATGACGGCCTCGGGCTTGATCTCGTCCATCATCTGGGCGGGATCGGTGAAGAACGGCACGCCGGCGGCCTCGGCCGTGGCGCGGGCGCCCTCAAAGGCGTCGGCGATGGCGACGAGCTCGGCCTCGGGCTCCTCGGTGACAAAGCGGATGTGGTTGCGGCCCATGGCGCCGGCGCCGATAACGGCAATGCGGACGGGGTTGAGCTCAGACATTTCGACTCCTTAATACTGGTGACCGGTGGGATGCGACAAAGGGGCTGTCCCTTTGTCGCATCGGTAAAACTAGGCGGACTTCTTCTTGCTGTCGGAGACCATCATGTAGACGGTGAGCACGACGGCGATGGCGGCGATCACAATGGCGCCGTAGAAGGACTGCTGGTAGGCGGCGCTGCCGGCCTCGGCGTGATACAGCACGGCGGTGATGGGCTGGCTGATCCAGGTGGAAGCGGCGTAGCCCAGGAACATGATGCCGTAGTTGACGCCGATGTTGCTGGTACCGAAGGCGCCGCCGGTGAGCGGCGGGTAGATGACGAGCAGGGCGCCAAAGCTAAAGCCAAGCAGGGCGAGCGCCACAAAGAACATGGCCTGCGTAAAGCTCATCGACATGATGACGAGCGCGACGATGGTGACGACAAGGCTGATGAGCAGCGACTTATAGGCGCCGAGCTTGTCGATGATCTGGCCAAAGGACAGACGGCCGACCAGGTTGGCGCAGGTGTTGACGGAGACCACCACACCGCCGAGGGCGACGGCCGCGGCGCTCGTGGGGTCGGCGAAGAGCTGGACGGCGGCGATGGAGGCAACCTTGCCCACGAGCAGGGTGCCCGCGGTGGCGGCAAAGGCGAAGGTGACGATGAGGACCCAGAAGCGCGGGGTCTTGACCATCTCGCCCGGGGTGAGGTCACCGAAGGTGCCGGCATGCGCGCCGCCCTTGGGGGCCTCGAAGCCCTCGGGCAGCCAGCCGGCCTCGGGGGCCTTCAGGAACAGGGCGGAGGCGGCGATCGTCACAAAGAAGATGACGCCGAGCGCCTTGAGGGCGCCAAAGATGCCCAGGCTCGGGATGAGCAGCGAGGCGAGCACCGGGGACAGCACGGCGGGGCCGGCGGTCGAAGCGGCCAGGGTGATGCCGGAGGCGAGACCCTTCTTGTCGATGAACCACTTTTGGCCGGTGGTGAGCGCCGGGTTGTAGCCCAGGCCGTTGCCGACGGCGGCGACGAGCGAGAACCACAGGTAGAACTGCCACGGCTCGGTGACGGTGCCGGACATGAACCAGCCCACGCCGTAGCACACGGCGGCGGCGATTACGACGTTGCGCGGGCCGATCTTATCGGAGATGCGGCCGGCGAAGATGCCCGTCACGGCCATGATGGTCTGAAAGACTGGGAAAGCCCAGGTAAGGGCGCTCGACCACTCGGGGTAGACGGCGAGCAGGTTTTTGCTCACGACGGAATACAGCGCGATGGAGCTGATGAAGAACATGGTGACGCACGCGGCGGAAAGCACGACGGCGCGACCCTTGTTGGAGTTGGTGGAAGCCATTGGACTCTTTCTAATCGATACGGGGGAGGGGCGGGCGTGTCCGCGGGGCCTCCCTGTCAGGTTGGTTTACTGGTCGGTCGGCTTGGCGACGCCGGACTCATCGGACCAAAGCTCGACACCCTTGTTCTTAAGATAGTTGTCGGCATAGGCGCGACGGCCGCCGGGCTTGGCGGTGAGGTCGCCCATCATGTTGGAGAAGCCGCCGTCGACCTTGATGGCGTCGCCGGTGGTAAAGTCCGAGCGCGTGGACGCCAGGAACATGACGGCGTTGGCGATATCGCTGACCTCGCCGATGCGGCGTGTGGCGATCAGACGGCTGCGGCTCTTTTCGACCTCGGGGTCGGCGTAGAAGTTGGCCGACATCGGGGTCTTAACGAAGCAGGGCTCGACGCAGTTGGAGCGGACGCCGTAGGGGCCCCACTCGGCGGCGAGCATCTTGGACATCATGTTGACGCCGGCCTTGGTGGAGCTGTACACGCCCGAGAACGTCTCGGGGGAGTGGCTGGCGACGGTCGAGATGTGCACCAGGCGGCCCTGGCCGGCCTTGATCATCTCGCGACCAAAGCGCTGCGAGGTGATGAAATAGCCGGTGAGGTTGACGTTGAGCACCTGCTCCCAGTCGCTCAGCGGCAGATCCTCCATGGCAGCGAAGCGCAGGATGCCGGCGGTGTTGACGAGGACGTCGACGCGGCCGAAGTTGGCGATGGTGGCGTCGACGGCAGCCTGAACCTCGGCCTCGTCGGTGGCGTTCATCTTGTAACCCTCGGCGTGGATGCCAAACTCGGCAGCGAGGTCGGCGGCAGCGGCCTTGACCTTCTCCTCGTCCAGGTCGAGCATGACGACGTTGGCGCCATTGCGGGCGAACTCGCGGCAGATCTCGGCGCCCATACCGCCGAGCGCGCCAGTCACGGCGCAAACATCGCCCTCGAGCTTAAGCCAATTGCTCATAGGAACTTCCCTTCTTGTGCCTCCCGGTGGGTCGTTCTCATTAATCGACCCATGTGGTTTTCGCTGGTTATCGTATGCTTTACATTTGCGCAGGTGAATTGCATATTTGTTAGAATGGTATTAACCGTAGGTTTACACTGTGCGATGCAGTTTATTTTCAATTGAGCGCGTGACCTGCGAAAACAACCCCCTGTGGCACCATGTGGCCACGGGCGCTAAAACGGGAGATTGACGTGTACGATCGACGACTTGAGGCCATATCGGCCGCCGCGGAGCTGGGAAGCTTCTCGCGTGCGGCGGCAAAATTGCGTGTGTCGACGCCGGCACTCGTCAAGCAGGTATCGGGCTTCGAGGCCGAGTTTGGCGTCACGTTGTTCGAGCGCTCGCACTCGGGCGTCAAGGTGACGCCGGCGGGCGCTCTGCTGGTGGACGACGCACGCTCGATCATGCGCCAGTCCGAGGACGCCCTGCGCCGTGCCCGACGTGCGGCGGGTGACGGCGGTGCCGTGCGCCTGGGCGTGTCGATGATGTGCCCGGGGCGTCAGACGCTTTCGATGTGGACGGGCGTGCACGAGCTGGAGCCGTCGCTGCGATTTGAGATCGTGCCGGTAAGCGACCTCTATGACGAGCGCGAATCCGTCATGCGCAGTCTCGGTCGCGAGGTGGATGTGGTGCAGTCGAGTTTTTCGACCCCGCGCTGGGGTGACGTCTGCCAAAAGCTCCGCATCGTTAACGTGCCGTTTTATATCGACGTGCCACGCACGAGCCCGCTGGCGCGCAAGACACGCATTACGGTTGCCGACCTGGAGGGCATGCGCCTGCGCGTGCTCCGCCACGGCAACGATGCCATGGACAGTCTGCGTATCGACCTTTTGGCCGACGGCGGCGTGGACGTGATCGATGTGGATAGCTTCGACTTTGCACTCTTTAACGAAGCCGAGGAAAAGGGCGACGCGGTGCTCACCTGCGGAGCGTGGTCGGGGGTACACCCGGCCTTTGTGGGCGTGCCGCTCCTATGCGGGCGAGAGGTGCCGGTCTTTTTGCACTATCCGCTCGAGCCAACCCTCCAAGTGCAAAAATTCGTCAACGCCATGGCCCAACTCCTCAAATAGCTCATTTGGGACGGGCTATTTTGACTACTTACAAAATGAGGCCCTGGCCGTTTGGCCAGGGCCTCACCACTTCTTTTCAGGCTGCGAGAAAAGGCTGCGCGTAGGAGCTCCCCGAGGGAGCGTAGGGGCTGTTTTGAGCTACTCCAGCTCAAACGCTCCGGTATAGAGCTGATAGTAGTATCCGCGCTTGGCGATCAGCTCGTCGTGGTTGCCACGCTCGATGATGCGGCCGTGGTCCAGGCAGATAATCGCGTCGGAGTTGCGCACGGTGGAGAGGCGGTGCGCGATGACAAACGTCGTGCGGCCCTCCATGAGCTTGTCCATGCCTGCCTGCACGATGGCCTCGGTGCGGGTGTCAATGCTCGACGTGGCCTCGTCCAGAATCATCGCCGGCGGATCGGCGACGGCGGCGCGTGCGATCGAGATCAGCTGGCGCTGGCCCTGCGACAGCTGTGCGCCGTTGCCGGTGAGCATGGTGTCGTAGCCGTCGGGCAGGCGGGTGATAAAGTCGTCCGCGCCCGCGAGCTTGGCCGCCGCGATGCACTCCTCGTCGGTAGCGTCCAGGTTGCCGTAGCGGATGTTATCCATCACAGTGCCGGTGAACAGGTT
The DNA here is from genome assembly GCA_905213265.1 of uncultured Collinsella sp. GTDB lineage: Bacteria > Actinomycetota > Coriobacteriia > Coriobacteriales > Coriobacteriaceae > Collinsella. The sequence goes on along the minus strand of CAJMHR010000014.1, from coordinate 38,181 downwards.
CACGTCCTGTAGCACGACGCCCAGCGAGCGGCGCAGGTCGGCCTTGCGGATCTTGTTGACGTTGATGCCGTCGTAGCGGATCTTGCCGTCGGCGATGTCGTAGAAGCGGTTGATGAGGTTGGTGATGGTCGTCTTACCGGCACCGGTGGCGCCGACAAACGCGACCTTCTGACCCGGCTTGGCGTACACGGACACGCCGTGCAGCACCTCGTGGTCGGGCGTGTAGCCAAAGTCCACGTTGTCCATGACCAGGTCGCCGCGCAGCGGCACGTACTCGATTTCGCCGGTTGCGCGGTGCGGATGTTTCCACGCCCACATGCCGGTGTGGTGGTCGGCCTCCTCGAACTCCCAGGTCTCGGGGTTCACCTGCGCGTTGACGAGCGTCACATAGCCCTCGTCGGCCTCGGGCTTCTCGTCGATGAGCTCAAAGATACGGTCGGCGCCGGCGAGGCCCATGACCACGGCGTTGATCTGCTGCGAGATCTGGCCGATCTGTCCGCAGAACTGCTTGGTCATGTTGAGGAACGGCACCACGACGGCGATGGACAGTGCCATGCCCGAGATGCTCAGGTTGGGCACGCCCAGCGCCAGGAAAATGCCGCCTGCCAGTGCGACCAGCACGTAGAGCAGGTTGCCCAGGTTCATAAGGATGGGCATGAGGATGTTGGCGTACATGTTGGCCTTCTGCGAGACCTCGAAGAGCTTTTCGTTGCGCTCGTCAAAATCGGCCTCGGCGGCAGACTCGTGGCAGAATGCCTTGACGACCTTCTGGCCGTTCATGACTTCCTCGATATGGCCCTCGACAACGCCGAGCTCGGTCTGCTGCGCAATAAAGAAGCGCGCGGAGTTGGAGCCGAGCAGCTTGGTCATAAAGGTCATAAAGGCGACGCCTGCCACAATGACCAGGCACATCCAAACGCTGTAGTACAGCATGATAAAGAACACCGTGACGATGACGATGGTCGTCATGAGCAGGTTGGGCAGCGACTGGCTGATCATCTGGCGCAGCGTGTCGATGTCGTTGGTGTAGTGGCTCATGATGTCGCCGCGCTGGTGCGTGTCGAAGTAGCGAATCGGCAGGTCCTGCATGCGGTTGAACATCTTCTCGCGCAGCTTCTCGAGCGAGCCCTGCGTGACGATGGCCATGGCGCGGTTCCAGAACAGCGAGGACAGGATGCCGACGCCGTAGATGCAGGCGAGGGTGGTCACGAGCTGTGCGATCTTGGGCTGTGCAGCTTCCCAATCGCCCGACTGCCACGATTCGCTAATAATCTGCAGGGCGCTCTGAAGGAAGGTCGCGCCGATGGAGTTGATGATGGCGCAGAGCACCACGCCGACGACGACGAGGGGCAAAAGCACGGGGTAGAAGCCAAAGAGCGTCTTGATGAGGCGCGACATGGTGCCACCCTTGCGGTTGAGCGCGCGCTCGGCGGTCGTTGCCTTACTCATGTGCCTCGCCTCCTTCCTGGGTCTGAGCTTGTGTTGCGGATGCCTCGGTGTCGGCTTCGACGGCCTCTTCGCCCTCGGCAGACATCTTGTTCTGCGAGGTAAAGGTCTCGCGGTAGATCTCGCTCGTCTTGAGCAGCTCATCGTGGTTGCCGATTTGCGCGATGCGGCCGCCCTCCATGACGATGATGCGGTCTGCATCCTGCACGGAGCTAATGCGCTGGGCGATGATGAGCTTGGTCGTGTTGGGCAGATAGCTTGCCAGCCCTGCGCGGATCTTGGCGTCGGTCTTGGTGTCGACGGCGCTGGTGGAGTCGTCCAGGATCAAGATCTTGGGGCGACGCAGCAGGGCACGCGCAATGCACAGGCGCTGCTTCTGACCGCCCGAGACATTGGAGCCGCCCTGCTCGATCCAAGTGTCATAGCCCTTGGGGAAGCCATCGACAAACTCGTCGGCGCAGGCCAGATGTGCCGCCTCGCGGACCTCTTCGTCGGTGGCGTTCGGGTCGCCCCAACGCAGGTTCTCGGCAATGGTGCCGCTAAACAGCACGTTTTTCTGCAGCACCATGGCCACTTGGTGACGCAGAGCGTCCAAGTCGTAGTCGCGCACATCCACGCCGCCCACGCGCACGGTACCTTCGGTGGTGTCGTACAGACGGGCGATGAGGTTTACGAGCGTGGACTTGGCCGAGCCGGTGCCGCCGATGATGCCAATGGTCTCGCCGCTCTTAATGTGCAGGTCGATATTGTCGAGCGCCTGGCGCTTCGCATGCGCGGAATACTTAAAGCTCACGTGGTCAAAGTCGATGGAACCGTCGGCAACCTCGAGCACGGGCTCGGCGGGATCGGCGATCGTGGGCTCGGCGGCCAGCACCTCGGTAATGCGGTGTGCCGATTCGTCGGCCATGGTCACCATGACAAAGATCATCGACAGCTGCATCAGACTCATGAGGATTTGGAAGCCATAGGTAAAGATCGAGGAGAGCTGGCCCACGTCGAACAGCGTGCCCTGACTCGTGATGATGAGCTTGGAGCCCAGGTAGATGATGACGACAAACGCGCCGTTGACGCAGATGTTCATCATGGGATTGTTAAAGGCGAGCAGCTTCTCGGCGCGGGTGAAGTCCATTTGGACGTCGCGCGCGGCGGTCGCGAACTTCTCCTTCTCAAAGTCTTCGCGCACGTAGCTCTTGACCACGCGCATGCCGGTGACGTTTTCCTCGACGGACTCGTTAAGGGCGTCGTACTTGTGGAACACGCGCGAGAAGATGGGGCGCACCTTAAAGATGATAAAGAACAGTCCAAAGCCCAGCAGCGGAATGATGACCAGGTAGACCATGGCGACGCTGCCGCCCATGATAAATGCCATGGTAAAAGCGAAGATCAATACCAACGGCGCGCGCACGGCGATGCGGATGATCATCATAAAGGCCTGCTGCACGTTGTTGATGTCGGTGGTCAGACGCGTGACGAGCGAGGAACTCGAGAACTCATCGATGTTGGCAAAGCTGAACGTCTGGATCTTGTAGAACAGGTCGTGGCGCAGGTTCTTAGCGAAGCCGCAACTCGCATGGCTGCAGGTGACGCCGGCAGCGGCGCCAAAAGCAAGCGACGTCAGTGCGATGAGCACCAAAAAGCCCGCGGTGGGAAGCATCTCGGCTACGGTGGCGCCGTCTTTGATGGCATCGATCAGGTTGGCGGTGATAAATGGAATCAGCATCTCGCAGAGCACCTCGCCAAGCACGAGCAATGGCGTGGCAACGGTGACTTTCATATAGTCGCGGATGCTGCCCATGAGGGTTTTAATCATCCAGTTCCTCCCAGGTTACACGGATTTTCTCGAGCATTTCGGCGAGCTGCTCGCGCTCGTCGTGGGTGAGGGCACTAAAGGCCTGCTCTCTAAAGCGAATGCGGGCTGCCTGCTCAACGCGGGCCTTTTCCCATCCCGCATCGGTCAGGCGGATGGTGAGCTGCCGACGGTCTTTGGGATTGCGACTGCGCTCGATGAGGCCGCCCATTTCGAGCTTGGACAGAATCTCGGAAAGGGACCCCGGCTTGAGGTCGAAGTGCATGCCGAGCTCCTGTTGGGACAGCTCGCCGGTCGGCTGCTTGGCGAGTAGGCAGACAATAGGCGCCTTGCCAGATATGCCGCCGCCGTGAAAATGCATGTAATGGCCGCAAAACCCCAGCCCATGGAGGATTCTCTTGGCGAGACGGTCCTCCTTGGACTGAGTCTCGGGCTCGTCTGCCGGCTGCGAGGGGTCGTCGCCGGGTTCATGCGGATGGGCGTGTGGTTCAACACACATATCTAATCTTCGCTCCTTTCTTTAGTTAGGTAGATGAATTGTTTTGTGCCTAACTAATCTAGGAGCGTGAGAAATAAATGTCAAGGTACCAAACTAGTGGTTACGCGGTTTTACCAAACCGCGTAACGGCTCGACGCTGCAAGCGTTCCTAAGCGGCAATCTGACGTTCAATCGTCGGGCATGGCCGCAAGGCCTATGCCCTCCTCTTTCACGCCACCTTGCTCGCTTAGGAACGCTTTCGCTGTCCGTCCTCAACCTGCGATAGTCGTTGGGGACGTTCTTAAATGACTAGTCAAACAAGAACGTCCCCAATGACTAACTTCCTCCTTCCCGTAACCTTTCCGCAACAATGTGGCCTCTGCGGCGCCAGCGCCCGTTCACAACGTCCCCTGCGCTACACTTAGTCGCACTGTGGCGCCGCTGCGCCGTGCCCGAACCAAGGGAGACCCTCATGAAGAACACTCAGCTGCTGCTGATCAACGATATGTGCGGCTACGGCAAGGTCGCGCTCTCCGCCATGCTGCCGGTGCTGTCGCACATGGGCTATCGCATCCACAACCTGCCGACGGCGCTGGTGTCCGATACGCTCAACTATCCCAAGTTCTACATCCATGACACCACCGAGTACGTGCGCCAGAGCCTCGCCATCTGGGAGGAGCTCGGCTTTGAGTTCGACGCCATCTCCACCGGCTTTATCGTGACCGAGGAAGAGACGCGCATTATTTCGGACTTCTGCCACCGTCGCGCGCAAAAGGGCACCAAGGTGTTCGTCGACCCCATCATGGGCGACAACGGCAAGCTCTACGCCGGTGTGCCCGAGTCCACGATCGGTCTCATGCGCAGCCTGCTCGAGTGCGCCGACTATGCGGTGCCAAACTACACCGAGGCGTGCCTGCTTACCGATGCGCCCATTGCCGAGCAAATCACGCCCGATGAGGGCCGCGCTCTCGTGGATGCCGTGCGTGCCCTGGGCGCCAAGTCGGTGGTCATTACGAGCGCTGTGGTCGACGGTGCGAATGTCGTCATCGGTTACGACCATGTGGCGGGGGAGTACTTCACGATTCCCTTCGACCTGATCCCGGTCTACTTCCCGGGCACGGGCGACACGTTCTCGGCGGTGCTCGTCGGCCGCGTTATGGCAGGTTGGAGTCTGCAGCGCGCGACGAGCGATGCCATGCGCGTGGTAGCCGAGCTTATCGAGCGCAATGCCGACCAGGAGGACAAGTCCGCCGGCCTTCCCATCGAGGCCTGCCTGGATGTGATTGACCATGAGTAACGCCGACGAGAGCGGCACCGAGGCAGCGGGCGAGAACAAGCCGCTCGGCGCGCCGCGTGGCAAGCGTCCGCGTATCCGCGTGAGCTGCGTGGACCAGCTGGGTGCGTGCCGCTGCCACCATGGTCACAAGCCGGGCGACGTTTTTGACTTCGACCGAGACCGCGGCAAGATGTGCGCCATGGCCTGCCATGTGGGCTTTCCCTATATCGATATCCTGCGCTATGGCGGAACCGTGCCTGGTAACGAGCCTGGTACGGCAAAGTTCTGCTGCCCCGAGGTCGATACGCTGAACGTTTGGCTTGCCGAGATCGTTGACGAGTAGTTGAACGCAATGTGACAAAGGGACAGTTCTTTTGTCACATTCGCGGGTGGTGTCCCTTCTTTTTTGCTAATAATCTCAAATCTCTGCATTTCATCCGATTTTAGGTTCTAAAAATTCTGCGTTTCATCGATAATCAAGCGTATAAAACTTTGCATTTCATTTGATGACACTGAGGGGAGAGCCTATGCTGCGCAGGAAAATAGCGGCAGAGCTGGAGCGTTGGCTGAAGTCTGCCGAGCAAAAGGCCTTATTCATTACGGGTTCTCGCCAGATCGGCAAAAGCTATTCGATTCGCGCATTTGGCAAAGCCAACCATGCAACCTACATCGAGCTTAACCTCATGGAAAATCGCCAGGCAAAAGATGCTCTTCTCGAGGCGCGGGATGCCGATGATTTCATCAGCAGGGTGACGCTTCTTTCGGGAAAGTCGATTGCACCAGGCAAAACGCTCGTGTTTATCGATGAGATCCAAGAGGCCCCCGACATCATGACGATGGCAAAGTTCCTTGTTGAGGACGGGAGGTGCCGCTGGGCGTTTTCGGGGTCAATGCTCGGGACTCAGTTCAAGGGCGTCAGGTCCTATCCCGTGGGGTATGTTCACGAGCTTAGGATGTTCCCGCTCGATTTTGAGGAGTTTTGCTGGGCAATCGGGGTGAGCGAGGGGGCTCGCCAAACGATACGTGACGCGTGTATCAGCGAGAGGCCCGTTCCTGATTACATTCATGACGCGATGATGGCAAACTTCAGGACCTATACCGTTGTCGGCGGAATGCCGGAGGTCGTGCAGCGTTTCCTTGACACGCAGGGCGACCTTGCCTCTGTTCGTCAGCTACAGTCAGAGCTCAACGAACAGTACCGGCGGGATATCTCCAAGTATGCAAGCGGGCGAGCCCTTCAGGTGCAGAGCATCTACGATCAGCTCCCTATTATGCTCGAGGGCGAAAACAAGCGCTTCGTGCTCAATTCCATTGACCCCAAGGCTCACTACGAGAAGTATCAGCGAGATTTTGTATGGCTTGTCGATGCCGGCGTTGCTCTCAAAGCCGATATCGTAACCGAGCCAAAATCGCCCCTGCTCAAGACGGCACGGCCATCGCAGTTCAAGCTATATCAATCGGATACGGGCATGTTGATGGCGCGCTACCCCGTTGGAGTCGCCCAAGCGGCGTATCTTGATAGCAAGGAGCCCAACCTGGGCGGCATTTACGAAAACGTGGTGGCCCAGCAGCTGGCTGCCCAAAATCGCCAGCTTTACTACTATCAGACAAAAAAGCGCGGTGAAGTGGACTTTGTGGTCGATGGACCGGATGGGACGGCTGTTCCGATCGAGGTTAAATCGGGCTCCTATTATCACGCGCACGCTGCGCTCGGTCATGTGCTTGATACGGCTGAATATGGCGTAAGGCTCGGGGTTGTTTTCTCGAGAGGCAACGTTGAGCGCAACGGAGCGGTTCTCTATTTGCCGCTATATGCGACCTGGGCCCTTTCGGATGTTTTGGGCGACTCCTGCGCCGAGGGGATAAAGCTGGAGGTCAAGCCGGTCTAGGGCCAGTCCCGGATGTGACAAAGGGGCAGTCCCTTTGCCACATTCATGAGCGTGGATTTTCTCCCGTTTAGGGCGCACTTGAACGCTCAAAGCGGGAGAAAATCCACGCTCGTTTTTCATGTCGGAGATTATCCGCGCTCGTTTCGCGCCGAAGGCGTGGCCCGCGGCCTCGCTTGCCTACAGCTGCTCGAGCATCGCCGTGCAGCCGGCGAGCACATCGCGGTAGGTGGCATCGAAGTTGCCGGTGTACCAGGGATCGGCCACGTCGCCGGGGCGATCGGTCCAATCGAGCAGGCGTGAGATCTTGCCATCGGGATCGCTGCCAAAAATGCGACGCAGACCTCGCGCGTTCTCGGCATCCATATAGACAATGTGGTCCCAGTTACCATACTCTGCGCGACGTACCTGGCGGGCGCGGTGCGCAACGACGGGAATCCCGACTTCACGCAGCTTGGCAACGGTGCCACGATGCGGCGGGTTGCCGATCTCCTCGGTCGAGGTCGCAGCGGAATCAATGGCAAACTCCGCCTCGCGCCCAGTGCGGCGCACCAGCTCGGTAAACACCGACTCGGCCATCGTCGAGCGACAGATATTCCCATGGCAGATAAACAGTACACGTTGCATATGCGGTTTCCTTTCGATCGCCATCATCGAGCTCGAGTATCGCATCTACGCCTGCGCCATCGTCCTCTTGCGTTCCCAGCGAGCCAACTTAATCGTCACCAGCGTGAGCGCCCAGGCCACAAGCGAGAACGCGGCGCCCACGGCGCCCACGTGTGCAATGCCAATGCTGCTTACCACGGCGCCGCCCACTGCGGTGCCAAACGAGATGCCGACGTTAAACGCCATGGGCTCAACCGAACTTGCGAGCACCATCGACTTGGGGTGGCGGCTACGTGCTACATCCATAAAGTGCGTGATGCACGACACCGAGAACAGGTACATAAGCATCGCCAGGCTAAAGACAAAGACCAGCGCGAGCGGCATGGTGCCGCCCACAGCAAACAGCCCGAGTAGCGCCGCGGCCTGCAGCACAAACGTCACAAGCAGCGCCTTCATGCCAAAGCGCGCATCGATCCATCCGCCCAGGATGTTCGAGATCAGGCAGAACACGCCATAGGCCATGAGCGTGGTGCTGGCTTCGACCGTGCCCATGCCCAGCACCTGCTCAAGATAAGGCGTCACGTAGCCGTAGAACACATAGACCGACCCCACGCCAAACAAAAAGATGAGCATGCCGGTGATGATGCTCGGTTCGCGTAGCAGACCCGCCTGCTCGCGAAAGGTGGCGGGCTCGTCGGTTTGCCCAGCGCGTGGCATAAACGCCACGAGCGCTCCGCAAATCAGAACGGCAAAGGCAAGCGTGCCGTACATGGCCACGTGCCAATCGAGCGTGTCGGCCACAAACTTGCCGATCGAAGTGACAAAGACCATTGCCACGGAAAACGCACCATATACCACCGAGATGGCAAGCGAAGTTTGCTGCGGGGACAGAAGCTCGGGGATGTACGTCACACCCACGGCGAGCAGTGCGCCCGAGACGGAGCCCAGGATGATGCGCGAGATGAACAGCACCTGGAAGTTGGGCGCCAGAGCCATGACAAGATTGCCCAGCACAAAGACGATGCTGTAGCACACGAGCAGCTGGTAGCGGCGAAAACGCCCCGTGCTGAGCGCAAGCACCGGCGTCGCGATAGCGTAGATCAGTGCGAACACGCTAATAAGTTGGCCTGCGGTGGCAAGCGATACGCCGAGTTCCGTCGCCAAGTCACTTTCGATGCCGATGACCACGAACTCGGAGCAGCCGAGCGAGAATCCCAACAGCACGAGCAGCGCCAGGCAGAGCTTGGTGCGCGCGGGGGAGAGCGCGGCGGCGGTTGACTTACTTTTAGGCGTGGTTGCGGCGGTCAAGGTTGTCACTCCAATGGCGCATGAATAAGCGGGATTCAATCTCTGCAACTCTAACAGAATGTGACGAAGGGGCAGTCCCTTTGTCACATGGAAAGCTTGCCTGTATAGTCGCAATACAGGCGAAGATGGTCTCAGGTACATCGCGGGCGACAGGAGATCCCATGGGTATGCACACGACAAAGGTTGCAGTGGGCGAGGGCAAGTTTGCGCTCGAGGCCCAGCTGACGGTGACGCCGCAAGGCATGGCGGTGTACGCCTGCTCGCCGGAGTTCGCGCACCTGGGAGCCACGGCACAGGCCATTCCGCGTCCCGAGCCCGGCCGTACGGCGACGGTGAGCATCCTGGCCGTTCCGTGCCATCGAGACGAGATCCCGGCGCACGATATCGCGGCGGCGCTGGCCACGCGCTTTGGCGTGCCGGTAGTTGCAAGCACGGGTTTTCATGTTGAACAGGCGAGCGGGGACGACCTGCAGCGCGTGCTCGATACCATCAAGGAGCTCATCGCCGCGCTCGAAGAGGCCGCAGCCCGTGTTCTGCGTGCCGGCTGGGATGAGGGCGGCGCGGGCGCCGAGGTCGTGGCAGTCGATGCCGCGACCGGCGAGGCACTTGGCCCCGTCGACCGCATCGATGCCCATACCGGCGAGGGCATCATGCACCAGGCATTCCTGACACTTTTGGTCGAGGGCCGGGGCGAAGACACACGCCTGCTGCTCTGTCGCCGCAGTCCGCTCAAGCGCCTGTGGGGCGGGGTGCTGGCCGATAGCTGTGCCGGCCATCCGCTCCCCGGGGAAGACGTCGCGGCCGCCACGGCGCGCCGCATCAACGAAGAGCTCGGCATTACGCGCGAGCCCGATCAGCTCAAGCACCTCGGACACGTGGTGTACCGCGAGGACCACGGCGACGGCCGCTGCGAGTGCGAGTGGTGCGAGGTGTTCGCAGCCCATGTTGAGCCGGGCGAGCTGCATATCAACCAAGAGGAGATCTCGGAGGTGCGCCGCGTGGCTCCGTCCGAGCTCGACGGCTACCTGCAGGGCCACCCCGAGCAGCTGGCCCCCTGGCTCCGCGAGGCCCTCAGCGACCCATCCATCCGTACGGCCCTCGCTATGTGAAATGGGGACAGCCCCTTTGTCACATCCAAACCGTCACAACATTTGATAAAAATCTCGAAATTGAGGAAAAGCGTTGAATGTTGTGACGGTTTTCGTGTCCGGCACGGGTGAGCTTTCGCGCCATCTGAGGGTATAAGGCTAGCGAGTGTTTATTTGCGAGGCCTAAGGGGCGCCCCGTATGGATATCGATAACTTTGAATGGTGGTATAGCGAGGGTGAGGCTTCGGACGAGGGGTGGGACGAGCCCGCGCCGCGTGACGTGTCGAGCGACGAGGACGAGACCGGCAACGACGTCGCCGCCGACTCGGACGCCGCCCTCGACCCTGTCGAGCCCCTGACCTTCGAACAAGCTTGGGCCCAGGCCGAGGCAGACGAGGCCAAGGCCGACGCTACGGCCACGCTCGGCGAGCCAGCCGACATGTCGATCTCGCCGGCAAAGACCCCGCAGCCGCGTCACACTATCGACCCCGACAGCACGGCATCCTTCAGCATTCTCGACGTGCCCGCGCAAGGCGCCCAGGCGCCTGCGCCCACACATCGCCCCGACCTGGCTCGTGAGGAAGACGCGGGCCGCCGTTCTCCGCTCGGCCCCATCCTCATCGCCTTCATGGCCGGCGTTATCGCCTGCTCGGCAATCGGTAGCGTTTGGAGCCATGTCGAGCAGCAGCGTCAAGACGCCGCCAAGGTCGAGATGTCTGTCGAGCAATCGCTCAGCCGCACGCGCTCGGTGCATGTGTCGGTCGAGGTTAAGGACGGCGCGACGTGGGATACCGCGCGCGGCGATAGCCAGATGCTCGTCCATATCGTGGGCCGCACGCTCAAGGGACAAACAATCGACGAGTATCAATACGTCAATTCCGAAGGTGACGGCATCGAGCTCAAGCCCGGCGACTACGAGCTCACGGTGGATGAGCCGCCCGTCGCCACCGACGGCACGCGTTACCGCGCCTCAAAGCGCATGGTTCCGGTGAGTTTTAATTCGCAAGCGCCCGACACGGTCGATAGCGCGCCGCAGGGCGGGTTTGACCTTTACGCTATTGCTCAATAACTGCGCCCGCCGCTCAACCCCGCCGCCAAGAGTGGGACAATATCCCTCGACACCGTTGTTCACTATTGGAGGAAGTAGCATGTCTACCGTCACTACCATCAAACGCGGCGGCCTCACCGCGGCCATCGATTCCATGGGCGCCCAGCTCACGAGCCTTGCTCTCAACGGCAACGAGTATCTGTGGCAGGGCGACCCCGCCTTTTGGGGCAAGCATGCGCCCATCCTGTTCCCCATTGTGGGTTCGCTGCGCAACAACACGGCAACGTCTGCGGCCGGCACCTGCGAGATGCCGCGCCACGGACTCGCGCGCATTGTCGAGCACAAGCTGGTCGAGGTTTCGGAGGACGGCTCCTCGGTAACGTACGAGATCACCGATACGCCCGAGTCGCTCAAGGCCTTTCCGTTCCACTTTAAGCTCAACATGACCTATGCCCTGACCGGCGACGCCACCCTCACGCAGACCTTTGCCGTCACCAATACCGGCGACGTGGACCTGCCGTTCTCGGTGGGCGGCCACCCCGCGTTTAACGTACCGGCTCCCGGTGCCGAGGACGAGGCATTCGAGGATTACGAGCTGGCGTTTACCGAGGCTTGGACCAACGAGGCTCCCATCATCACGCCCGACGGTCTTATGACGTTCGAGGGTAGCTACAAGGCTCCCGATAACTCGGACGTGCTGCCCATCACGCACCGCAGCTTCGATAACGACGCCATCATGTTCACCGATACCCCGGGCTCCACGCTCACGCTGCGCGGCCGCAAGTCGGGCCACGGCGTCAAGATCGACTTTGAGGGCTTTAAGTACATCGGCGTGTGGTCTGCCGCCAACGACGCTCCGTTTGTGGCGCTTGAGCCCTGGACCGGTCACACCACCATGGACACCGAGGACGATGTCTTTGAGCACAAGGTCAACACCATCACCTTGGCCCCGGGCGAGACGGACAAGCGCAGTTTTAGCGTTACCTTGCTCTAGAGGTTCCGCCGCTCGGTCGATGCTGCGCGTCGTCCAGAGCGAACAAGTGGCATGAAAAAGGCAAGGCATAGACCTTCTGGTCATGCCTTGCCTTTTTCATGCCACTTGTTCGCTCTGGACGTCGCTCGCCGGCATTGCCAAAACATCGGCGTTCCCAATGACTACCGTGTGTCTATTAATTTTTCGAGCTTGTGCTGCGCTGCTGGTCGCTGGCGTATATCCTGTTAAGTCGTCAGCATACGATTCAACAGGGAAGGCAGATTATGCATTCTCCCCATCAACGCGACGCGCATCCACAGCCGGTATGCAGCCGTCGCATCTTTTTGGGTAGTGCTCTCGCTGCGAGCGCTTCTGTCGTCGCCGGCGCACTTGCCGGTTGCCAGCGCCCCTCCACGCTGGAAGTAGTTCAGCCCACGACGGGTGGCGGTCGCGACGACCTGTCCGATTCCGTGATCGGCAAGGACAAGATCCGCATCGGCATGGAGGCGGCCTACGCCCCGTACAACTGGCAGGTCTCCGAAGCCAGCGAGTACACCATCCCCATCGACAACGTGCAGGGCGCCTATGCCGATGGTTACGACGTGCAGATCGCCAAGATCGTCTGCAAGGCCCTCGGTGGCGAGCCCGTTGCCGTCAAACAGAGCTTCTCGGGCCTTATCGACTCGCTCAACAACGGCCAGATCGACCTCATCATCGCCGGTATGAGCGCCACGCCCGAGCGCGAGGAGTCCGTCGGCTTTTCCGACCCGTACTTTATCGGTTACTTTGGCCTGTTCGTAAAAGAGGGCTCGCCCTATCAGAATGCGACCAAGCTCAGCGACTTTAGCGGCGCAACGGTCCTCGGCCAAAAGGACACCATGCTCGATACCGTCATCGACGAGATCCCGGGCGTTGCCCACAAAAACCCGGTCGACTCGGTCCCCACGGTGTTTTCGAATCTGCTGCAGGGCACTTGCGACGCCGTGACCTACAACACTGAGAACGAGAAGGGCTATATGGCCCAAAACCCGGGTATCGTGCCGATTCAGTTTGCCGATGGCGAGGGCTTTAAGCAGGAGGTCACGGCAAACGTCGGCTGCCGCAAGGGCTCGGATAAGCTGCTTAAGCTCATCGACAAGACACTCAAGGGCATTAGCCAAGAGGAGCGCGACCAAATGTGGGACGCGTGCCTCGACCGTCAGCCGGCATAGGGAGGCAGCATGAAAACCATTAATCGTCTGGCCTCCTTTATCAAGGCCGACCACCGTTATGTATACCTGGGCACGAGCGTCATCGCGGCGCTCGGCCTGGCGTTTAGCCAGCGCAACCCCACGCCGATGAGTTTCTTGGCCCCCACCGGTATCTTCCAGGATTGCCTTTGGGCGATTCTTTGGGCCTGGCTCGTCGTGTCGGCGGCGGCGTTGGTCACCAAGCTTATGCACTGGAGCGACTATCGCGTAAAGTCGCCGTTCGCATCCGAGCGTTGCCGTCGTGGCGCACGCCTGGGCAGCTACGTCGTGGTCGCCATCGCGGCAGTTTTCTTTATCGACCGCTGCGTCATGTCGTTTATCGACCTGGTGCAGGTGAGTATTGTCTCGGACTCCAACCCCAGCGACTTTTTGTCGAGCCTGGTCTACATGACCTACAAGAGCGGGGACTTCTTCATTCGCGGTATCGAGATCACCATCGCGCTTGCCACCTTCGGCACCGTCATTGCCTTTTTCCTGGCGCTGCTTTTTGTGTTCCTGCGCATTCAGACCTTCGATCGCGTGGACAACGACCTGGTGCGCTTCTTTAAGAGTATCGGCCGCGGCTTTGCGACCGTCTACTCCACCATCGTGCGCGGCACGCCCATGATGGTCCAGGGTCTGCTCATCTATTACGCGGGCTTCACCGTTTTGCGCGGCATGGGCTTCGAGACCGCCCAGGCCAACCAGATCTGGAGCACCTTCACCGCCGGCCTCGTCACCATCTCGCTCAACTCCACCGCCTACATGATGGAGGTCCTGCGCGGCGGCATCGAGTCCATCGATCCCGGCCAGGCCGAGGCAGCACGCTCGCTGGGCCTGTCGCAGTGGCAAGCCATGCGCAAAGTCGTGTTCCCCCAGGGCATTAAAAACGCGATTCCGGCGCTCACCAACGAGCTCATCATCAACATCAAGGATTCGTCGGTGCTTTCGGTCATCGGCGTGTTTGACCTCATGTACGCCACCACCACCGTCGCCGGCGTGTACTACCGCCAGATGGAGGTCTACTGCGTGGCGCTCGTGGTCTACCTGATCCTGACGCTCGTGGCGAGCCGCCTGCTCGAGGCCTTTGGCAAAAAGCTTGGCGCCGAGGCTCCGGTCACGCTGCCCAGCTCCAACTAGGCTCAAGACGAGGAGAATCATCATGGCAGATACCGCCACTACCGGCGCTGCGGCCGCCGCGCAAAACCAAGAGCCGCTCATCCGCGTCGAGGGCCTGCGCAAGAGCTTCGGCTCGCTCGAGGTACTCAAGGGCATCGACCTCGCTGTCAATCCCGGCGAGGTCGTCACCATCATCGGCGCCTCGGGCTCGGGCAAGTCGACCTTCTTGCGCTGCCTCAACCTGCTCGAGACTCCGGACGCGGGCCATATCTGGTTCCACGGCCAGGACCTTACGGCCGAGCGCTGCAACATTAACAAGCTGCGTGAGGACATCGGCATGGTGTTCCAGGGCTTTAACCTGTTCAACAACATGGATGTGCTCGACAACTGCACGCTTGCGCCCGTCACGCTCAAAAAAATGAGCAAGGCCGAGGCCGAGAAGGTCGCGATGGAGCATCTGACGAGCGTGGGGCTCGAGAAGTTCGCGCACGCCGCCGTGGGTCGCCTGTCCGGTGGTCAAAAACAGCGCGTGGCCATCGCGCGCGCCCTGTGCATGAATCCGCAGATCATGCTGTTCGACGAGCCGACCTCAGCACTCGACCCCGAGATCGTGGGCGAGGTGCTCGAGGTCATGCGCAAGCTCGCGGCCGACGGCATGACCATGGTCGTCGTCACGCACGAGATGGCCTTTGCCCGCACGGTGTCCGACCGCGTGGTCTTTATGGACAAGGGCGTAGTGCTCGAGGATGCCGCGCCGGCGGAGCTCTTTGGCAACCCCAAGCACCAGCGTACCCGCGAGTTCCTTTCGCGTTATCTCGAGGACAAGTAACCGACCGCAAACGCTTATGTAGCAGGGCCGCTCCGGTGGGGCGGCCCTCGTCATCACAATCGAAAGGATGCCATGGCCGAGGTTTGGCGCTTCTTTGCGCATGAGGATGATTTTGCCGATTTGGACAAGGCTGGTGCGTGCGAGCGCCTGGGCCGCGTGCTATCGTTTCCGACCATCTCGAGCATGGATGCCGAGGCGGTGAACTGGCAGTCGTTCGACGACCTGCGCGCGTATATGCAGCAGGCTTGGCCGCACGTATTTACGGCGGGTAAGGTCGAGCTTATCGACCATTCGCTATTGGTGACGCTTAGCGGTTCCGACCCTGCCCTCAAGCCCATTATGCTCATGGGCCACATGGACGTGGTTCCCGTGGTGCCCGGCACCGAGGACGATTGGACGCACGCCCCCTTTAGCGGGCATGTAGACGACACCTACATTTGGGGTCGCGGCGCCATCGATATGAAAGACCAGGTCGCAGGCATTCTCGAGGCGGTTGAGTATGCGCTGGCGCACGGTTGGCAGCACGAGCGCACGCTGCTCCTGGCCTTTGGCCAGGACGAGGAGACTACGCAGTACGGCGCAGGCGCCATCGGCCGCGCGCTCGAGGAGCGCGGCATTGAGCTTGAGTACCTGATCGACGAGGGTGACTACCGCATCGTTCCAGCTGCCGAGTACGGCGCGGGCGAGGGCTGGCTTATGCATGCCGACCTCGCGGAGAAGGGCTACGCCGATATTGTGCTCAAGACGAAGAGTGAGGGCGGGCATTCGTCCAACCCCTACGGTGGCACTTCGCTCGAGGTGCTCAGCCGTGCCATCACCGCAATCTGCGATATCGAATGGCCGACGCGCGTCACGGACCTGCTTGCCGCACAGCTCGTCGAGCTGGGGCTTTACACGGCCGACGAGATTGCCTCCAACAAGGACACCATCGTGCGCGAGTGCCTCGCCAGCAAGAAGCTCTATCCGCTGGTGACGACCACCTGCGCGCCCACGCAGATCGAGGGTGGCAGCACCGGCGCCAACGTAATGCCGCAGGATATGTGGGCCAACATTAACTTCCGCATGCTCGAGGGCACGAGCGTGGCCGACGTTGTGGCGCGCTGCCGCGAGGCGGTTGCCGCGGCGGGCCTTGCCGGACGTGTGGAGGTCGAACTTGGCCCCGGCAGCTCCGAGCCTTCGCCGTCCCCGCGCGTTGGTGGACCGGGACTCGAGGCCGTTCGCGCCATCGCCGCCCGCTATTTCCGTGATCCAAAGGGGACGGAGGAAAACGGATCATTCGAGCCGTTGGCGATTGTCCCCTCGACCGTGATCGGCGCGACCGACGCTGCCAACTACCAGCGCATTTGCTCCGAGTGCATTCGCTTCTCGGCCTTTGTGGTCGACGATGACGAGTGCGATCGCGGCGTCCACGGCACCAACGAGCGCATTACCCGCCGCGCCTACCTCCAGGGTGTCCGCTTCCTCGTCGCCCTGATCCATACGCTTTAGAATCCGACAAAGGGACTGTCCCTTTGTCGGATTCCGTGCGGGTTATATGCAGGTTTGCCTGCGCACGCTATCATATATGGGTTAGACCGCAATTATGTACCCCATACGCGAAGGGATGCGCATGTATCTGAAGATCGACATGTTCTAGCTGGGCTTACCCCCGCAGCGGCGCCCCGCGCCCCATCAATTCTGCCGATTTTCGCCTTCACGCATATAAAGGAGTCCGTCATGCGCGACAAGCTCGAAAAGATCATCAAGGCCTACGAGGAGCTCGAGAAGAAGCTTTCCGACCCGGCCGTCGCCTCCGATATCAAGGAGTTCACGCGTCTCAACAAGGAGTACGCGCACCAGTCCGACCTCATTGCCGCCTCGCGCGAGTACATCGGCGCGCTCGATGACATCGAGGCTGCCAAGGAAATGCTGCACGATACCACCGATGCCGATGAGAAGGAGATGCTCCAGATGGACATCTCCGAAAACGAGGCCAAGCTTCCCCAGCTCGAGGAAGACATCAAGTACATGCTCATCCCGAGCGACCCCAACGACGACAAGAACACCATCGTCGAGATCCGCTCCGCCGCCGGTGGCGACGAGGCGGCCATCTTCGCCGGCGATCTGTACAAGATGTACCAGCGCTTTTGCGAGTCGCGCGGCTGGAAGACTACCGTGCTCGATTCCAGCCCCAGCGAGGCCGGTGGCTTTAAGTCCATCGAGTTCAAGGTCGAGGGCGACCGCGTCTACTCCGTCATGAAGTTCGAGTCCGGCGTGCACCGCGTCCAGCGCGTTCCCAAGACTGAGTCCCAGGGCCGCATTCAGACCTCCACGGCTACCGTCGCCGTACTTCCCGAGGCCGAGGAGATCGACGTCCAGATCAACCAGTCCGACCTGCGCATCGACACCTACTGCGCCTCCGGCCCTGGCGGTCAGTGCGTTAACACCACCTACTCCGCCGTGCGCATCACCCACCTGCCCACCAACACCGTGGTGCAGTCGCAGGAGCAGCGTTCCCAGATCCAGAACCGCGAGGTCTGCATGCAGATGCTGCGCGCCCGTCTGTACGAGATGGAACTCGAGAAGCAGCAGGCCGAGCTCGGTGCCGAGCGCCAGAGCCAGATCGGCCACGGCAACCGTTCCGAGAAGATCCGTACCTACAACCAGCCCCAGGACCGCGTGACCGATCACCGCATCGGTTTCAACTCCACCTACAACGGCGTCCTTCTGGGTGACCAGCTCGGCACCGTGATCGAGGCGCTCGCTGCCGCCGAGCGAGCCGAGAAGCTGGCACAGGCCGTTTAAGTTACGGCGTTTTACCAAACGCCGTAACTGCTCGACGCTGCAAACGCCCCTAAGCGGCAATCTGACGTTCAATCGTCGGTCGCGTACCGAAGTACGCTTCCCTCCTCTTTCACGTCACCTTGCTCGCTTAGGGGCGTTTTCGCTGTCCGCCCTCTACCTGCGGCGTTGCCTTGCTCCGGATGCGGGGTAGTCATTGGGGACGTTCTTAAATGACTAGGTTGGGTAAATTACTTTTCGAGTTTATTTAATCTATTTTGTTAGAAATTAAGCTGCCTACCTGCTCAAAGTAATTAACAGCCTTCATCTGCTATTGAAAATATTGCTCGAAAAATCGTCCGAGAAGTCGCGGGGTGATTTTTGATGCGTCGCACGTCAAGTGATTTGGCAAGTTCTTGGTTAGATATTGGTCAGTTTTGGGGCAACTTTGCCAAAAGCTTGACGGATGCAGATTTAGACGTCGATGAATGAACATTTCAGGCAGGTTCCAAGCAAAAATCTGGGCTGATTCTCGATAATCGTCTTCAATCGTCCCTTGCCAAGCGCTGGCCTCGCGTACAATCTGCTCCGACATTCGCGCGCCGTCCGGCGCTTAAGAGGGGAGGGCCCCATGGCAAACGAGATTTGGACCATCAAGCGTTGTCTCGAGTGGACCAAGGAGTACCTGGCCGAGCGCGGCGAGGAGCACCCCCGTCTTTCTGCCGAGTGGCTGCTGTGCGCCGCCACGGGCCTGGCGCGTATTGACCTATATATGCGTATGGACGAGACGCTTAACGCGTCCCAGCTCGAGACCATGCATGCGGCCGTTGTCCGCCGCGCTAAGGGCGAGCCGCTGCAATACATCACCGGCAGCACGCAGTTTCGCATGATCGACGTCGCGTGCGCCCCCGGTGTGCTCATTCCGCGCCCCGAGACCGAGATGCTCGTCGAGGAAGTCCTCAATTATCTGGATGCCGAGGTGCTGAGCCCCGAGGCTGCTGCCCGTCAGCGTGTTGAGCTGCCTTGGAACGATGAGGTCGAAGAGGCCCGCAAAGCCGAGGCGGCGCTGGCCGACGAGCGCGCGACTGCCGAGCGCCGTGCCGCTAACCTGACGGCTGCCGATGAGGCGGCGTTAGGCGGCGACGTACTGGGCAGCCGTGCCTATGCCGAGGAACTGGCCGACCGCGAGGCCGAGGAAGCCGCCGCGCAGGCAGCAGAAGCCGAAGCCGCGGAAGCCGCCGAGTCCGAGCTCGACGAATACGGCATCGCCATCGAGGGTGCCGGCCAGGAGACGGCTTCAGCTCAGGATGCCGCTGCGCCTGCCCCAACCGAGCCCTGCACTGCCCGCGTTCTCGAGGTCGGCTGCGGCACGGGCTGCATTTCGCTCTCCCTTGCCTGGGAGCGCCGCGGCCACGTTACCTGCACCGCCACCGATATCGAGCCGCGCGCCATCGATCTGGCCACCAAAAACCGCGACGCCCTCGGCCTCACGGCAGATGAGGTTGCCTTTAGCCTCACCAACCTGGTGAGTTCCATTCCCCGCGAAGAGTGGGGCACCTTCGACGTGCTTGTCTCCAACCCACCTTACATCCCGACCGGCGTCATGCGCTCGCTGCCGCACGAGGTCAAGGATTTTGAGCCCGACCTGGCGCTCGAGGGCGGCGCCGACGGCCTCGATATCTTCCGCCGCCTGCTCAATGCGGCGCCTTACATGCTGCGCGCCGGCGGCCTGTTTGCCTGCGAGCTCTACGAGGGTGCCCTCGATGCCGCGGCCGAGCTCTGTCGCCAGGCAGGCCTTTCGGACGTGCGTATCGTCCATGACCTCACCGATCGCCCCCGCATCGTCCGAGCCATCGTCACCGAGCCCAAACAGCGCCAGTAATATTTATTAACTGGTTAGCAAAAATTATAAAGTAGTTTATAATTAGGACGGCTGAAAGAGGTCGGCCCATGCAACCTCCTACCTTTCGGGAAATCATTGCCCTACTCAAGCACGATGGATTCGTGAAGGTCGCGCAAGTCGGTAGTCATGCTAAGTATGTTTCTGGTGACCGTGTTGTCACCGTGAACGGCTCTGGTGGTGATCGACCAAAGAAGGGCACGTGGGCAAGTATTCGTCGCCAAGCTGAATGGTAGTTGGAGGCAAAATGAGGCAGCGATTTACCTATGACTGCGTTCTCATAAAAGAAGACGACGGTTACTGCGCCAGTTTCCCGCAGATTCCCGGCGCCTTTGCCGATGGCGATACGCGCGAAGAAGCGATTGCCCATGCCACCGAGGCACTGATGGCGTTTTTGGCCGACGACCTCAACAACGGTTTGACTCCGGCAGGGTACGAACGCTCGGCCGAGGTCGTGGCCCTTTCAGTCGAAATCGACCACGAGGACGCTCGGGAAGCGGCGTGCCGAACATTTAAAGACGCAGCGCTGGACCTCAAAGTCTCCGCTCCGCGGATTACCGCTCTGGTCAAAGCCGGAAAGCTCGATGTTGAACTCGTCGACGGCCGTCGGATGATAACGATAGACAGCATCGAGCGCTACGCCGCCCAAGAACGCCACGCCGGCAGGCCAAAGAAGTTCGTCGCAGTCCAATAACCCCCTCACTTTCACCGACTACTAGAGCCGCTCACCAAACCAACATGCGCTCTGGGCAAATAGGTTGAACGTTTCGTGCGAGAATGCCCCACAGTAAACAAACTTGCACCGGAGCGTAAGGGGCTGGCATACACATGCAGACGGTCTATCGGGTATACGAGGGAACGCGCGAGCCGCATCGGCTTGCCGTCGAGCGCACAGCCGAGGTGCTCGGCCGCGGCGGCCTGGCCTTGATTCCGACCGAGACCGTCTACGGTGTCGCCGTGGCAGTCAACGCCTTCTCGGACGCCGTGCCCCAAGATACAAGCGAATTCCCATCGTGGCCGCGCGATCCGCAGGCTGCCGTCAACGGTGCCGCAGCCCCTGCGCTCGGCACCGGCTATCGACGCATCTTCACTCTCAAGCAACGTGAACTCACCCAAACGGTCGCCTGGCTGGTCGATGGCGTCGAGGCGCTCGACCGCTATGGCGTGGATATCCCGGAAGATGCCCGCGTACTTGCGCGACGATGCTGGCCGGGAGCCCTGACTATCGTGGTCAAGGCGGCTCCCTGCGTGCCGACCTTTATGCGTGCTGCCGACGACACCGTGGCCCTGCGCGCTTCGGCCTCTCCCGTGGTCCAAGCGCTCATCCGCGCCTGCGGCAGTCCCCTTGCCTGCACGAGCGCCAACACACACGGCGCGCCCTCGCCGGCAAGCTTTGCCGCCGTCGAAGGTCGCATCCTGGAGGGGGTCGATGTTGCCGTCGACGCCGGCGAGACCCCGTGTCGCGACGCCTCGACCATCGTGTCGTTCCAGCATGGCGGGCTCCAGATCCTGCGCCAAGGCGCACTTCCCGCATCAGAGATCGAACGGGTCCTGTCCGACCCGATGCAATAGAAAGGTGTAAGCGATGTCGTTGAATCTGGGCAACCTGGGCATGGAAGATGCCTCGTTTAACTTTGGCGGTTCCTACATCATGGCGCTCGACTGCGGCACCACCTCGGTACTTGCGACCATCGTCGACGAGTACGGCTGCATCGTCGCGCAGGCGCGTCGTAGCGTCAAAACCAGCTTCCCGCGTCCCGGTTGGATAGAGCAAGACCCCATGGAGGTGCTTGCCAGCCAGATCGGCGTGATGATGGAGGTCCAGTTTAAGAGCGGCATCCATTCTGACCGCATCGCCGCCATCGGTATCTCCAACCAGCGCGAGACCACGGTGGTGTGGGACCGCATAAGCGGTCAACCCATCTATAACGCCATCGTGTGGCAATGCCGTCGCACCGCACCTCTGATCGACGAGCTGGTCGAGCGGGGCGCAGAAGAGCTGGTGCGCTCCCGCACGGGACTCACACTCGATCCGTATTTCTCGGCTTCCAAGGTGCAGTGGATCCTCGACAACGTCGACGGTGCGCGTGAGAGCGCGGCGGCGGGCGACCTCATGTTCGGCACCATCGACACCTGGCTCATCTACAACCTCACCGGCAGTCAGGTCTTTGCCACCGACTACACCAATGCCAGCCGCACGGCGCTCTTTAATATCCATACGCTCGATTGGGACGACGACCTGCTGGCGCTCTTTGACGTTCCACGTTCCATGATGCCCGAGGTTCGTTGGAGCTCGGGCGACTACGGCCGCGTCGCGAGCGACATCATGACCAACATGCCGCCCATCATGGGCGTGGCGGGCGATCAGCAGGCGTCGCTGTTCGGCCACTGCTGCTTCCATCCCGGCCAGACCAAAAACACCTATGGCACGGGTTGCTTTATGCTCATGAACACCGGCGACGAGGTCGTCGAATCCAAGAACGGTCTGGTCTCCACGATCGGTATCGCCGCGGACGGCAAGATCAGCTATGCGCTCGAGGGTTCTATCTTTGCCGCCGGCTCAACCATGAACTGGCTGCGCAACAACATGGGCATCATCTCGAGTGTGAGCGAGTCCGCGCAACTCGCCGCTTCGATCAACGACAATGAGGGCTGCTACTTCGTCCCCGCCTTCGCTGGCCTGGGCGCTCCCTGGTGGGACCCGCGTGCCCGCGGTATCGTGTGCGGCCTGACCGGTGCCTCGAGTCGCGCGACCATTGTGCGTGCAGCCTGCGAGTCCATGGCCTACCAGAGTTATGACGTGCTGCGCGCCATGGAGCAGGACGTGGGACTTTCGATTGAGCGCCTGTCCGTCGATGGCGGCGCCTCACGCAACGAGTTCATCATGCAATTCCAGGCCGACCTGCTGGATATCCCCGTGCTGCAATGCGAGACGGTGGAGACCACGGCAATCGGTGCCGCGTACTTGGCGGGTCTTGCCGTCGGCTATTGGGAAGACCTTGAAGAGCTGGAGCAAAATGCCCAGATCGTTAGGACCTTCCTTCCCCATATGTCCGCCGAGCGTCGCGAGCAAAACCTTGCGGGCTGGCGTGATGCAGTCAAGCGCTCGCTCAGTACCGCACAGTAGGGCTGCGATGGGCGGCCCGATACAACAAACCGCTAAACTTATGCATGGCGTGCGGCGGCAACATTGCTGCGCGCCTTGTCAGCAAGGCCGTTTTGCGGCTGCAACGAAAGGGGCAATCAACCCATGACCGTCACCTACGATGCGTCCCGTGTGACGCTTGTCGATCATCCGCTCGTCCAGCACAAGCTGTCGATCCTGCGCGACAAAAACACCGGCACCAACCAGTTCCGTCAGCTCGTGCGCGAACTCGCGCTTTTTGACGGCTACGAGGCCATGCGCGACCTGCCTATGGAAGACGTCGAGGTCGAGACCCCCATCACTACCGCCACGTTCAAACAGCTTGCCGGCAAGAAACTCGCCATCGTGCCCATCCTGCGTGCGGGCCTTGGCATGGTCGACGGTATCCTCGACCTGGTGCCCTCCGCTCGCGTGGGCCACATCGGCATGGAGCGCGACGAGGTCACCCACGAGCCGCACGAGTATTACTGCAAGATGCCCAAGGATATCGACCAGCGCATCTGCCTGGTCGTCGACCCCATGCTCGCCACGGGCGGTTCGGCCGAGATGGCCATCAGCTACCTGCGCGAGCGCGGTGTCAAGGATATCCGCATGCTGTGCATCGTCGCGGCCCCCGAGGGCCTCAAGTCGCTGACTGAGAAGGATCCTGATGTGCATATCTATACCTGCGCCATCGACGACCATCTCAACGAGGCTGCCTACATCGTTCCCGGCCTCGGCGACGCCGGCGACCGCATCTACGGCACGCTGTAATCTCTGAGCCATACCGGCTAACGTCGAAAATACGAAGAAATGGTGCGCGCGGGCGAGCAAAAGACGTCCACGCGCACTCCTGTTAACGGACGTTTTGCGCTGAGGGGTTCGAGAAAAACGTATTACCGTACCTGCGGCATAAAGAAGGTCTTAAGAAAACGAACAGGTGCGTATTAACCGATGCTTTTTCGGTTGTACTTTAGCGATTGGCTCGTACAATAGTCACCAATGTTTGGCGGGAACTGTCCTGTGAGGCGATAAAAAAGGAAAGTGAGGACGCCAGTGTTTCAGATAGCCGATCTGCTCGCTATCGTTGCAGGTGCCATCGCGGGCGCGATTGCCTTCCTTCCCTTTGTCTTTACGCTCAAGCCGGTTCTTGACGATAAGCAGAATGCGGACATGCTCAAGGGTATGGTGAGTCTCGCGGTCTCGGCAATCGCGTTGCTTGTCTTTACCTTGGTTGTGTTTGTGTTGTTCGGAGAGGCATTTCGCATGTTCCTCCTGGGCGAGGCGATCGGCTTCGTGGCCTTTATGGCCGCCTGCGCGGTTCGCGTCGCCAAGGCGCTGCGAGATCCTCATGAGGTCGAAAGGTAAGTCGTGGAAATTTTTGAAAAGCTGCCTGATGAGATTAATCATCTGGTCAGCGAGTTCAGCTCCACCCCTGTCGTGGGCGATCTGAGCTGCGGCATCACGCAGTACTCGTTTTGGCTGATCGTCTCCACGATCGTGCTCCTGATCGTCCTAGCCGTGTTCAAGAAGAAGCAGACCCTGGTTCCCAAGGGCTTCTTCGTCAACGGTTTCGAGTACATCATCGAGTACGTCGAGAACGATATCGGCAAGGGTGTCGTGGGTGAGAACTGGAAGAAGCACTTCCCGTTCCTGTGCTCGCTTTTCCTGTTCATCCTGATCAATAACATGATCGGCCTGATCCCGGGAATGAAGCCCGGCACCGGCGCAATCGGCTCCACCGCCGCACTCGCCATTTTCGCCTTCGTGTACTTCATCTACTACGGATGCAAGGCTCACGGCGTGATCGGCTACATCAAGAGCCTCGCCCCGCAGGGCGTGAGCTTCCCGATGAACGTGCTCGTGTGGGTCGTCGAGCTTTTCTCGACCTTCCTGCGCCTCATCACGCTTGCCGTCCGTCTGTTCTGCAACATGTTCGCAGGACACGTGGTCATGGGCTCGTTCGCCATCATGGCGAGCATGTTCATGCAGCCGCTGCTTCAGCAGGTTTCCGCGGCCCACGCCGTCGGCGCCCTGCCTTCGCTGGCCTGGCTTGCCATCCTCATCCTGATCTATGCGATCGAGCTTGTGGTCGGCGCCATCCAGGCTTACGTCTTCACGGTCCTTACCGCCGTGTATGTCTCCGAGGCAGAGGAGGTCGCGGAGGAGGAGTAGTCTTCCGTTCGTGCCTTAAAGGTAAGGCAATTCGTTAAACCGCCGGTGCCCGTACCCATGGAGCCCGGCAGTTATAAAAAGGTTATCCTGCGTGAAATAAGACACGCACGACAAAGGAGGAATCGTGGGAGTTATCGGTTACGGTCTCGGTGTTATCGGCGCTGGTCTTGCTATCGGCCTGTCTGCTCTGGGTGCTACGGGTGCTATGGCCCGTCAGCCTGAGGTCCAGGGCCGCGTGTTCACCGTCTTCATCATGGGCTCCGCTTTCGGCGAGGCTCTGGCTCTGATCGGCTTCGTTGTCGCGCTGATCGTTAAATAGCACGGAGCGTCAAGTATGAATCTTTCATCCCAGAAGAGCGCGATCGCACTCTCCGCGTCCGCGGCCGCGCTGCTCATGCCGGTTTCCGCGTTCGCCGAGGACGGCGCCGCCGGTGCGGACATCCTCATCCCTAAGATGGCGGAGTTCATCCCGGCGCTTATCGCCTTCCTGATTATCTGGATCGTGCTGGCCAAGGTCGCCCTGCCGGGCATCATGAAAACCATGGAGGAGCGCGGCAAGAAGATCGAGGAGAGCCTCGACGAGGCCGAGAAGACCAAGCAGGAGGCTATCGCCAAGCGCGCTGAGTCCGACTCGATCGTCACCGACGCCCGTCGTCAGGCTGCCGACATCGTTCTCGAGGCCCGTAAGGACGCCGAGTCCGAGCGTGCCCGTATCATCGAGGCTGCTCACAAGGAGGCCGAGGAGATTATCGCCAAGGCCCATACGACCGTCGAGGACGAGCGCAAGTCCATCTACGCCGGTGCCGCGAGCTCCATCGCCGACCTGTCCGTTGCCGTCGCCACCAAGATCGTGGGCGAGGCACTCGAGGACGATGCCGAGCAGAAGAAGCTCATCGAGCGCTACATCCAGGAAGCAGGTAGCCTGAATGCCGACTAGCCGCTATCAGGACAAGGTGCTCGAGACCTACGCGCGTTCCCTTTTGGAAGCCGCCAAGGCCGAGAACCATGTGTTCGAGGACCTCGAGATGGTCGAGCGCTTGGCTTCTGCCAGCCCCGAGATCATCGCCGTGCTCGACACCATGTCCAAGCGCGACCAGCTCGACCTTCTTCCCAAGGTGGCAGCTGCCTTTAAGTATGTTGCCGAGGAAGACGAGGATGTAGTGGGCGTGACCGTCACCACGGCGATCCCGCTCGACGACGAGCTGCGTCAAACCATCACTAAGAAATGCGAGCAGGACTTCGGCCGCAAGGTATTCCTTATCGAGCAGGTCGACCCGTCTATCGTGGGCGGCCTGGTGCTCGAGGCCCGCGGCGAGCGTCGTGACATTTCCGTCAAGACGCAGCTGCGCATCGCGCAGGAGACCCTCGCAAACTCTGCTAATTCGTACGGAGGTGAAGCCTAATGTCCGAAACCCTCAATGCCCAGGATATCGCCAAGAAACTGCAGGAGCAGCTCACGAGCCTCTCCGCGACGGTCGATACGCATGAGGTTTCAACGGTCGATGAGGTAGGCGACGGCATCGCGCGCGTCTCCGGCCTCAAGAGCGCCATGGCAGGCGAGCTTCTGGAGTTCAAGAGCTCCGATACCGGTGAGACCGTCTTCGGCCTTGCCCAGAACCTTGACCGTGACGAGGTCGGCGCCGTTCTGTTTGGTGCCGTCGACTCCATCAAGGAAGGCGACGAGTGCCGCACCACTGGCCGCATTATGGATATCCCCGTGAGCCGTGCCATGCTCGGCCGCGTCGTCAATCCGCTCGGCCAGCCCATCGACGGCCTGGGCGACATCGTCGCCACGCACCGTCGCCCCATCGAGTTCAAGGCTCCCGGCGTCATCGATCGTACCCCGGTGTGCGAGCCGGTTCAGACCGGTCTGCTCGCTATCGACTCCATGGTGCCTATTGGCCGCGGTCAGCGTGAGCTCATCATCGGCGACCGTAAGACCGGTAAGACCGCCATCGCCATCGACGCTATCCTCAACCAGCGCGGCAAGGGCATGGTCTGCATCTATGTCGCCATCGGCCAGAAGGCCTCCACGGTTGCCAACATCCGTGAGACCCTCGCTCAGCACGGTGCGCTCGACTACACCATCATCGTTTCGGCCACTGCTGCCGATTCCGCCCCTATGCAGTACATCGCGCCTATGGCCGGTGCCGCTATTGGCGAGTTCTTCATGTACAACGGCGAGGACGGCAAGCCCGCCAGCGAGACCAACCCCGGCGGCCACGTGCTCGTCATCTACGACGACCTGTCCAAGCAGGCTGTGGCCTACCGTCAGATGTCGCTGACGCTGCATCGTCCGCCCGGACGCGAGGCCTATCCTGGCGACATCTTCTACCTGCACTCTCGTCTGCTCGAGCGTGCCGTCAAGATGTCCAAGAAGAACGGTTACGGCTCCATGACGGCACTGCCGATCATCGAGACCCAGGACGGCGACGTCTCGGCCTACATTCCGACCAACGTCATTTCCATTACCGATGGTCAGATCTACCTGCAGTCCGAGCTCTTCTTCCAGGGTCAGCGCCCGGCAGTCGACGTGGGTATCTCCGTGTCCCGCGTCGGTGGCGATGCGCAGACCAAGGCCATGAAGCAGGTCGCCGGCAACCTCCGTCTGGACCTCGCTTCCTATCAGGAGCTCGCTGGCTTTACGCAGTTCGGCTCCGACCTCGACGAGGCTACTCAGAAGCAGCTGACCCACGGTGCTCGCATGACCGAGCTCCTGAAGCAGCCGCGTTACAAGCCGTTTGAGGTTGGCGAGCAGATCGTTACGCTGTTCGCTGGCAACGAGGGCTTCCTGGATGACCTGGAGATCGCCGACGTGCTGCCCTTCCGTGCCGAGCTCATCGAGTACATGGACAATGGCTTTGGTTCGCTGCTCGACAAGGTTCGCGCCAAGAAGATCGATGATGACACCAAGGCTGAGCTCTTGCGCGTCATCGGCGACTTCAAGCAGCAGTTCATGGCCAAGCACCATTCGGATGTTTCTGGATCAGAGGAGAACTAAGCCCCATGGCCAACCTTCGCGACATTAAGAAGCGAATCTCCTCGGTTACCACGACCAAGCAGATCACGCGCACGATGGAGATGGTCTCTACGGCCAAGATTCGTCGTGCCCTCGATCGCTCCAAGCAGGCCGAGCCCTATAAGGAGGCGCTGACCGACGTCATGTTGACGGTCGCCGGCGACGCCTCCTGTTCGGGCACCGATCCCATGCTGCAGAAGCATGAGAGCGTCAAGCATGGCCTGATTGTCGTTATTGCCTCGGACCGCGGCCTTGCCGGCGGTTTCAATACGACGGTGGAGCGCACGGCCGAAAAGCTCGCCGCTTCTTGGGCGAACGACGGCATCGAATACGAGATCATCGCGTGCGGGCGTAAGCCGGCCACGTATTTCCGTGACCGCGCAAACGTTGTCATGCACTTTGAGGGCAACTCCTCTGAGCCCGATTTCAATCAGGCCCGCATGATCTCCTCTCATATCTGCGATGCGTATCGTGCCGGTGAGCTTGACCGTGTCGAGCTTGTCTACCACCACGCCAAGAACCGCGTGGATCAGGAGCTTCGCGTCGAGCATCTGTTGCCGCTCGACCCCGAGATGATCGCTATGGCCCACGGTCCGCGTAAGAACGAGACCGACGCCCCTAAGCGCATCTCGTCCACGTTCGAGTTCGTGCCCTCTCCCGAGCATGTTCTCGGCAAGCTTGTGCCGTCTTATATCCTGACGGTCATCTACCAGGCCCTGATCGATTCGGCGGCTGCCGAGCAGGGTGCACGCCGCAAGGCCATGCACTCCGCGACGGAAAACGCCACCGCGATCATCTCGACCCTTACCCGCACGTATAGTCGCGTGCGCCAGGCTTCGATCACGACCGAGATTAACGAGATCGTCGGCGGAGCCTCAGCATTGGAGGAACAGTAATGGCTAATAACACCGTAAAGCTTGCGGTCGAGGAAGCCACCAAGAAGACGACTGCCGGTGATGGTCGCATCGTGCGAATCATCGGCCCTGTCGTCGACGTCAAGTTTGACGGCGCGGTGCCCCCGATCTACAACGCGCTCACGGTCGAGGCCGAGACCCCGATCGGTCATCTGAGCACGATCCTCGAGGTCGAGAGCCAGCTTCCGGGCGGCGTCGTCCGCACGGTCGCCATGTCCTCGACCGACGGCCTGCAGCGCGGCCTCATCGCCACCGATACCGGTGAGCCCATGAAGATGCCCGTTGGTCCCAAGACGCTCGGCCGCATTTGGAACGTCATGGGCAAGCCCGTCGACGGCAAGCCCATGCCCGAGGTGGAGGAGTTCTACCCCATCCACCATGCAGCGCCCCGTTTCGACGAGCTCACCACCAAGACCGAGATCTTCGAGACCGGCATCAAGGCCGTCGACCTGCTCGAGCCCTACATCCGCGGCGGCAAGACAGGTCTGTTCGGCGGCGCCGGCGTCGGCAAGACCGTTCTGATCCAGGAGCTCATCAACAACCTCGCCCAGGAGCACGGCGGCACCTCGGTGTTCACCGGCGTCGGCGAGCGTACCCGCGAGGGCACCGACCTGTTCCTCGAGATGAGCGAGTCTGGCGTTATCGACAAGACCTGCTTGGTCTATGGTCAGATGAACGAGCCGCCCGGAGCGCGTCTGCGCATCGGTCTGGCCGGCCTTACCACCGCTGAGTACTTCCGCGATCGCGGCCAGGACGTTCTGCTGTTCATCGACAACATCTTCCGCTTCTCTCAGGCAGGTTCCGAGGTTTCCGCACTGCTGGGCCGTATGCCGTCCGCCGTTGGTTACCAGCCCACGCTGGCAACCGAGATGGGCGACCTCCAGGAGCGCATTACCTCGACCAAGACGGGCTCCATTACCTCCGTCCAGGCTGTCTACGTCCCCGCAGACGACCTGACCGACCCGGCGCCTGCCACGACGTTTACGCACCTCGATGCCACCACGGTTCTTTCACGTAGCATTTCGTCGCTCGGCCTGTTCCCGGCTATCGACCCGCTTGCGTCTTCCTCCGACGCTCTCGATCCCTCGATCGTTGGCGAGGAGCACTACCGTGTCGCCGTCAAGGTCCAGGAGCTCCTGCAGGAGTACTCCGACCTTCAGGACATCATCGCCATTCTGGGTATGGACGAGCTGTCCGAGGAGCAGCGCCTTACGGTCAACCGTGCCCGTAAGATTCAGCAGTTCCTCTCGCAGTCCTTCCACGTCGCCGAGAAGTTCACCGGCAACCCCGGTGTCTACGTCCGCGTCGAGGATACCGTCCGCTCTTTCGCCGAGATTGTCGACGGCAAGGCCGATGACCTGCCTGAGCAGGCTTTCCGCTATGCTTCCACGATTGAGGACGTGCGCGAGCGCGCCCGCAAGATGGGGGAGAAGTAGGTTATGCGTATCCGCATCGTGTGCCCCGTGAGCTGCGCCTATGAGGGCGACGCTGCGTTTGTGTCGATTCCGTCCACGGATGGCGAGTTTGGCGTTCTGCCTGCTCACTCCAGCGAGATCTGCACGATCGACCGCGGTTACGTTCGCGTTTCCGATAAGGCCATGGGCACTGTCGACCACACGTTTGCCGTGGCCGGCGGCTATGCCCAGGTTGCGGACGATGTCGTGACCGTTCTCGCCGAGCGCGCTTGCGATTTGGCGACCGTCGATGCCGACAAGCTTAAAGCTGATATTCAAGGTTTTGAAGAGAAGCTGGGTAATTTGTCGGAGGATGATGCACGCCGCGCCTACCTCTATAATGAAATCGCATGGTGTAAGCTCAAGCTTGCCCAATAGTCAAACGATTTAGCGTTCGACCATTTGCGAACACATCATGCCCGGGATGGCCCAGCCACCCCGGGCATGCTTTTTGAAAGGGTAGACCTTGGATATTATCCGCGTTGAGGGTGGCCACGCCATCGGAGGCTCCGTGCCCGTTTCGGGCGCCAAGAACTCCGCGCTCAAACTCATGGCGGCAACGCTTCTGGCGCCGGGCAAGACGACGCTGCAGAACGTGCCCGATATTTCCGATGTCCACGTGATGGGCAAGGTGCTCAAAGGCATGGGCGCTACGATCGATGTTCTCGACGAGCACACGCTCGAGATTGATACCTCTCAGGTCGATTCATGGGAGGCCCCCTACGAGCTCGTTGCCAAGATGCGCGCTTCCACCGCCGTCATGGGACCCCTGCTGGGCCGCTTCCATCGCGCCAAAATTGCCATGCCGGGCGGCTGCAACCTGGGTGCTCGCAAGATCGATATGCACATTCTTGGTCTTGAGGCCCTGGGCGTTGAGTTCGATACCGCCCACGGTTACATCAACGCTAATGCGCCCCAAGGTCTGCGCGGTACCACCGTCACGCTCGAGTTCGCCAGCGTCGGTGCGACCGAGAACCTCATCATGGCCTCTGTGCGCGCACAGGGCACCACGGTTATCGATAATGCCGCCCGCGAGCCCGAGATCGTCGATCTCGCTAACATGCTCAACGAGATGGGCGCCAAGATTGTCGGCGCCGGTACGCCCGTCGTGACTATCGAAGGCGTGGAAGAGCTCCATCCCGTTACCCATCGCGTGGTGGGCGACCGCATCGAGGCCGGTACCTTTATCGTTGCCGGTGCGTTGATGGCCGACGATCGCGGTGTCGACGTCACGGGTTTTTGCCCCATTCACTTGGGCATGGTGCTCAAGAAGATGGAGCTCATGGGTATCGACTGCGAGCGCGTCGAAGATGGCGTCCATGTGAACCGTGCCGAGCGTATCAAGCCGGTCGACATCCAGACGCTTCCGTTTCCCGGTTTCCCGACCGACATGCAGGCGCAGATTATGGTGCTCTCCGCCCTTGCCGACGGCAGTTCCGTTATTACCGAAAACATCTTCGAGAATCGCTTTATGTTTGCCTCTGAGCTGGTGCGCATGGGTGCCGACATTCGTATCGAGAGCCATCATGCCATGATTCATGGCGTCAAGGGCTTCTCGGGTGCACAGGTTACCTCGCCCGATCTGCGTGGCGGAGCGGCCCTCGTCGTAGCGGGCTTGATCGCCGACGGGACGACCGAGGTTTCGGCCATCCATCACATCAAGCGCGGCTACGAGCAGTTTGTCGAAAAGCTGCAGGCGCTCGGCGCGCATGTCGAGCATGCTACCGTCCCCGATCCCGTCATCTACTAATACAGGTTGCCTATGTTTAATAAAAAGCCCCTCGCGGATACCACCGCCCGAAGACCCTCAACTGGTGCGCAGGCCAAGATCTACAGTCGCGATAACGTGGCTCGCTATTCCGAGCGCGCTCGTCAACGTCGTCGTAGCCACACGATTCGTCACGTCGCGCTCATTGTCGTGCTTGGCGTGCTGCTGAGTGCCACTACCGCTGCCGGCCTGTGGTTTGCCACCATTATGGGCAAGCTCGGCGATTCTAATGTCATTACCGACAATCTGCGTCGGGTTCTGGTTGACACCGATGAGGCAAAGGATCCGTTCTACGTGCTGCTTCTTGGCACCGACGGCCGTCCGGGCGAGGATACGTATCGTGCCGACTCGATTATCCTGGCACGCATCGACCCCACGCAAAAGCAGGCGACGCTCATTTCCGTTCCGCGCGACACCAAGGTCGAGTACAAGGGCGAGACCATGAAGATCAACGCCTGCCATACCGTTGGCGGCGCCGAGGCCATGGTCGAGGCGGTCAACGAGCTGTGCGGTGTTCAGATTTCCCACTATGCCGAGGTCAGCTTCGACGGTATGCAGGCGCTGATTGATTCGGTTGGCGGTATCGACATTAACGCAACCGATGATGTTGACGACCCCGAGCACCTGGATATTAAGATTACCGCTGGTCAGCAGCATATGGACGGCGCCACCGCCCTTACCTATGCCCGCTGCCGCTACACCTATGCCGACGGCGACTACACGCGCATGCGCCACCAGCGTCAGGTGCTTGGCGCCCTTGCCAACCAGATTCTCAATAACTTCGATGCCACGAAGATCTTTGGCCTGGTTAATTCGCTGTCCGATATGCTCGTGACCGATATGAGCGTTCAGGATATCGTGGCTACGGTCAATGCCATGCGCGGTATGGATGTCGACGGCATCTACTCGGCCAACCTGCCCTCGTATGCCGACGACAGCACCATGATCGACGGTGTGAGCTACGTCTTTGTCTACGAGGACGAGCTCAAGGAAATGATGGAGCGCGTCGATGCCGGCAAGGATCCCAAGGGTCCCAACACCATGGGTCTTTCCGACGGTTCCAGCTCTACGATCGGCGACCTGAACAACAACACGTCTGACGACTACGCAAACGGTACCGCAACCTCATCGGTCAGCTCTGACGATTCCGATGACTCAAGCGATTCGAGCGATTCGGACTACTACGAAGAGCCCACCGGCGACGGCAACGGCTACGAAGCCAACTACTAGAGTTACGCGGTTTTACCAAACCGCGTAACCAGTTGACGCTGCAAACCCGCCCGAGCGGCAATCTGCCTTTCAACTTCGGCGGCATGATCAAAAGATCAATGCCACCTCGTTTCAAGGCACCTTGCTCGCTCTGGCGGGTTTTCGCTGTCCGCGCCAAAACATCGGCGTTGCCGGAACACTTGGCACTTGGGGACGTTCCTTTTGTGCCGGCAGTTTGGGACACTCCTTGCGTTAAGAGGCTGGCGTGCGTCAACCTGTTCACATTGCAGCAAAAAAATCGCCCCGTTCTCGGTTGAGGACGGGGCGATTCGTCTTTCGGACTTGTGCAGCCAGGCTTATGCAAAGCGGGCGACGAGCTCCTGGAGCACATCGGTCATCTTGACGAGCGAACTGACCGGGACGAACTCGTTGACGCCGTGGTAGCAATAGCCGCCGGTGGAAAGGTTGGGGCAGGGCAGACCGCGGAACGACAGCTGCGCGCCGTCGGTGCCGCCGCGAATCGGCAGCACTTGGGGCTCAACGCCGCAGGCAAGGTAGGCTTCCTTGGCAACATCAATAAGCTCGGGATAGTCACGAACGATCTCGGCCATATTTCGATACTGCTGCTTAATCTCGACCGTCACACGCTCCTCACCCAGACGCTGGTTGAGCATCGAGGCGGCGGCATCAATAAGGTCGAGTTTCTGCTGGAACTTGGCGGCGTCATGGTCGCGGACGATATAGCGCGCTGTGGCGTGATCGACGGTCGCAGATACACCCTCAAGGTGATAAAAGCCCTCGTAGCCTTCCGTATACTCCGGGCGCTGCACGTAGGGGAGCAACGCGTTGAAGTCGCAGAACAGATTGCCTGCGTTGACCATACGACCCTTAGCGTCGCCGGGGTGGATGGACTGGCCCTCAAAGCGGACGGTCGCCTCGGCGGCGTTAAAGCACTCCCACTCAAGCTCGCCGATGGGGCCGCCGTCGACCGTGTAGGCGTACTTGCAGCCAAAGGTATCGATATCCAACAGCTCGGCTCCGTGGCCGATCTCCTCGTCAGGGCAGAAGCAAATGCCGAGTGCGGGATGGGGCAGAGAAGGGTCCTGAGCGATACGCGCGACAAGCGACATGATCTCGGCGACGCCTGCCTTGTCGTCTGCGCCCAGCAGCGTGGTGCCGTCGCTGCAGACCAGGTCCTCACCCGCGAGGTCATTCAGGGCGGGAAGCTTGGCGGTACTCATGGCAACGGGTTTACCGTCAACCGTGCCGCAGACCAGGTTGCCGCCTTCGTAGTGCACGATGTGCGGCTTCACGCCGGCGCCCGGTGCAACTTCGGTGGTGTCGAGATGGGCGATCAGGCCCAGGGCGGGCTTGTCCTCAGCGCCCGCACTTGCGGGGATATGCGCGCAGACATAGGCGTGCTCGGTCACGTGGGCATCTTCCGCACCAAGCTCGCGCAGCTCTTCAGCCAGCACGTTGGCAAGGTCAAACTGAACGGCGCTCGAGGGTACCTGGTCGCAGTTTGCATCCTCGGACTGCGTGTT
The DNA here is from genome assembly GCA_905213265.1 of uncultured Collinsella sp. Lineage (GTDB taxonomy): Bacteria > Actinomycetota > Coriobacteriia > Coriobacteriales > Coriobacteriaceae > Collinsella. The sequence continues at coordinate 3,221 of CAJMHR010000014.1, read as the reverse complement.
GATCTGGACGTAGCGCAAAAAGCGTTCGAGGACATCGGGGCTCGTGGTGGTGTTTTCCATAAAGACCGCTCCAATCTTGGTCGTCGTGTGCAACAAGAACTCTAGCACGGTATGCCACGGCATACCACGACGCTTGGATGGGGTAGAATCAGCCATTGAATGCAGAAGGGACGGAAGATCATGGATACGACAAATAGCTCGCGCGAACTACATCTGACGGTGGCGAACGAAGACTACTTGGAGTGCATGGTTCGCATTGAAAGCGAAGAGGGGGAAACCAACGGCGTTCGATCGGTCGACATCGCGCAGCGCCTTGGCGTCTCCAAGGCATCGGTCAATAAAGCGGTTTCGGCTCTCAAGGCATCCGAGCTTGTCGAGCAATCGCACTACGGCAAGGTGATCCTGACCGATCGCGGCCGCGAGGTTGGTACGGCTATCTGGTACCGTCATCGCCTCATCCGCACGTTTTTGGTTCAGGAGCTCGGTGTCGAATTTGAGCGAGCCGATTCCGAGGCCTGCATGATGGAGCATGCGCTATCCGAGGACACGATGAGCCGTTGGCTCGCCTATCTCGAAAAGCAGGGAATCAGCGTCGAGGAATAGCGGGATATATATGGATACGAGTTATTACAACCGCTTTGGTGCCGAGGAACTTGCGCGCCGCTTGTCGAGCGAGACCTTGTTGGCGCAGGGCCCCATGGGCAGTGTTCTGTTGAGTGAGTACGATGCCGCCGACATTCCACCGGCGTTTTGGAATCTGGCGGAGCCGCAGACCGTTTCTCGTATCCATCGCTTGTATGTCGCCGCTGGCGCGCAGGTGCTCATTACCAACACCTTTCAGGCATCGAGCTATGCCCTCAAGCACGACCAGATTGCGCCGTCCGTGGCGGAGGTCAATCGCGGGGCCGTCGACGATGCCCGCCAGGCGCACCCTCAGCTGCTGCTAGGCTCGATGGGCCCGATCGGTATTGAGTGGTTTGCCGAGGACTCTGCCGAGTATCGTGAAATCCGAGGCATTGCGCGCGAACAGGCGCACGCCTTGCTCAACGCCGGCGTTGACGGTCTGTTGATCGAGACGGTGACGTCTATCCGTAATTTGCAGCCCATGCTTGCCGGCGCCCGAGATGCCGCCGATGGCATGCCTGTTCTGGTGAGTTTTGTCGTTGACGATAAAGGCGACCTGTTGGGCGATGGCCTCAACATCGAGGCAGCCGTTTTGTACGCCGAAAAACACGGCGCAAACTCGGTTGGTGTTAATTGCTGTTCGCTTGCGGCCGCGAATGCGGCGGTGCCCAGGATGGTTGCATCGGCGACTACTCCCGTTACGGTGCGTCCCAACGTAGGCGATCCGGTCCAGACTCAGGATGGCCCCGTATGGCACGAGAATCCCGAAGCTTTCGCGCGCGCATGCATCGAATGGAGACATGCCGGCGCCGCAATGGTGGGCAGTTGCTGTGGAACCACGGCAATCACTACGGCAGCGATGGCCGAGGCGCTCGATATATAAAGGGCAAAACCGCTCCATACGGGGCGGTTTTTTTATTGCTTGCATGTCCTCGGCAGCATTTGCCCAAATGGTGAATGCTGGTGCCGGCAGGTTGCTGAGTGCGTGTTGCGGGTATACCTCACGCGTACCATGATCCAAACACTGTGAGGTGTCTGCGCGTGTGCGCGATAATTCATTTTGGAACTGACGGTTGGCGCGCTCGCGTCGATGAGGACTTCACTGCCGATAACGTTGCCCGTATCGCCGATGCCGTCGGCGAGTTGTGGCAAAAGACCAATCCGGGCAAAACGGTATATATAGGGTTCGACACCCGGCCCCTGGCGAGCGAGTTCGCTGAGCTTGCGGCGGGCGTGCTAGCAGCGCACGGGCTGGACGCCGTGCTCGCTTCGCGACCTGTTCCGACCCCTGCCCTTACGTGGGCGGCGGCTTATGACGGTGAGGCGTGCGGCGCGCTCATGGTGACGGGGTCCCATCATCCGCAGGGTTATCTGTGCCTCAAGATTCGCATGGGTGACGGCTCGACCGCCAACCAGGATGTCATCGAAGAGCTCGAAGAGACCATGGCTCCCGAGCCAATGGGGATCGAGGGGCAATATCGCACCGCGGATATCATTCCTGACTATATGCAGGCGGTGGCATCGTTTGTCGATGCCGAAGCCATCCGCGGCGCGCACCTGCGCGTGGTTGTCGATCCCATGGGCGGCGCAGCCCAGGGTTATCTAGCCGACTTGCTGCGCGAGCTTGGCGTTGAGGTGCACGAGATTCACGCCGGGCAGGCGTCTGACCAAGAAGATATCTGCCCCGACCCCGTTGAGCCTTGGGTGGACGCTTGCGAGCGCACGGTTATCGAGGACGGAGCTTGCGCTGGCCTGGTGACCGACGGCGACGCCGACCGTATCGGCGCGGTTGACGAGCGCGGCAGATATATACATCCGCATCAGATCATGGCGCTCGTTTTGGGCGACTTGGTTCAATTTCGTAATTTGGAGGGGCGCGTCGTCGTCAATCTTTCGTGTTCGACGCTCGTGCGTCGCATTGCCGAGGCGCTTGGCTGCCGCGTGACCGTCAAACCAGTCGGTTTCAAATATATAGCGGCAGAGATGAAGAAGGGCGGCGTCCTCATAGGCGGTGAAGAAGCCGGTGGTATCGGCATCGCCGCGCATATGCCCGAGCGCGATGGAATCCTCGCCTGTCTGATTCTGTGTGAGCTTATGGCAAAGACGGACGCGCCTTTGGGCGTTCTGGTCGACCAACTCGAGGATAGTTTTGGTAAGACGAGTTACGGTCGACGCGATTTGCGCCTTGAGGCCGAAGATGCCGAAACGTTACGAACCCTGCTGCCGGGCGTAAACCCCAAGTCGATTTGTGGCAAGGTGCCGCAAAACGTTAGTCATATGGATGGCTTGCGTTTGGCATTCGAGGATGACACGTGGCTGCTGGTCCGTCCTAGCGGGACCGAACCAGTGGTGCGCGTCTACGCCGAGGGGTTCTCGGTGGAAGAACGTGATGAGTTGCTCGATGCTGGCTGTGCTTTAGCTAGGGGGACGTATCCGCTTTAACCATGAGGCTGCCTTATATAAAGAGATGCTCGGCGAGCGGTAGTTAACGGCTGGCAAACGTTAGTTAGATCTTACATTGTGTAGGAAATGTGTACGACCAGATTCCCGCCCACGGGGCCCCTCCGGTCTGGCAATATATCTCCTTGCCGCGCGGC
>CAJMHR010000013.1 GCA_905213265.1 uncultured Collinsella sp. | reverse complement strand
CGATTCTAGGCGATGGCCCTCCCTTGCTTCTTACACCACGACTGTGCGCGCTACCAGGCGACCGGGGTGTATTGCCGTTGTTGAAGGAATCGGTGGGCAAAATGGGGCCAATGGCATGGTGAAGAGATCCATAGGCGGAGGGATCGAGCGGAATTATGCCGGCAAGAGAGCTTTCGACGTATTAAATGACCCAAACGAATGCCTAAATAAATACAAATCTGAACTAACTGTCCATAGTAGGTTGTCGAGGGGTAGAAAAAGGGTCGGAAGCGAGCTTCCGACCCTTTAAAAACACCAAAGATGATGAGATGCACGCTGGATTACAGCGCGAAGTCGCCGCCGACGAGCGTGGAGACGGGCTCCTCGTGGTAAACGGCGGAGATGGCCTGAGCGAACTCCTCGGCGACCGAGATGGTCTTGATCTTGCCGCCGACCTCGACGGGAATGGCGTCGGTGACGAGGCACTCGACGATCGGGGCGTCGTTCAGACGCTCGATGGCCGGACCGGAGAAGATGCCGTGGGTGGCGCAGACGTAGATGTCGCCAGCGCCCATAGCCTTGAGCTCCTTGACGTTGGCGCACAGGGTGCCAGCGGTGTCGATCATGTCGTCGTTGATGATGCAGGTCTTGCCCTTGATGTCACCGATGATGCCCATGACCTCGGCGGCGTTGTGGCGCGGACGGCCCTTGTGGGCGATGGCCAGGTCGCAGCCGAGCATGTCGGACAGCTTCTTGGCGGCCTTGGCGCGGCCCACATCGGGGGAGACGACAACCAGGTTGTCGGTGTCGAAGTGCATGTCGTTGTAGTACTGGCCAAACAGCGGCAGTGCGGACAGGTGGTTAACCGGGATATCGAAGAAGCCCTGGATCTGGCCCTGGTGCAGGTCGAGGGTGATGATGCGGTTGACGCCGGCGCGCTCGAGCAGGTTGGCGACGAGGCGGGCGGTGATGGGCTCGCGCGGGCCGGCCTTGCGGTCCTGGCGGGCATAGCCGTAGTGGGTGATAACGGCGGTGATGGAGCGGGCGGATGCGCGCTTGGCAGCGTCGGTGGCGATGAGCAGCTCCATGAGCATGTCGTTGACGTTGCCGCCGGCCACGGACTGAATCAGGAAGACGTCGGCGCCGCGGACGGTCTCGTCGTAGCGGGCGTAAATCTCACCATTGGCGAACTGCTTTAGCGTAAGGCCCGAAAGCTCGACCCCAAGGTACTCAGCGATCTTCTGAGCGAGGGGACGGTTGGAGGAACCGGAATACACGCGGATGGACTTGCGCATATTCTCCGACTTCTCGGGATCATTAATCGGCATTACCCTTCTCCTTTATACATCGAATGCCATATAGATGCCTTGTTGCATTGTAACCGCGCGACGGGGTTTATCGAGTCTTGATAACGCCTTTACCGTCAACGGACACGAACCGACCACTCATCCGGTCGTGCAGGCCACGATAGAAAAAGGAGCCGCCCCCATGGGAACAGCTCCTTAGATGCTTGGCAAAACGTTATGCCTCATCGTCCTCGTGCAGACGGCGGCGATAATCGGCGGCCCAGCCCTCAATATTTACCTGACGGGCACGGCCCAGACCGAGTGCGTCAGCCGGGACCGGCTCGGTGATGACGGAGCCGGCAGCCACGAGCGCGCCGTCGCCGATCTGGGCGGGCGCGACCATCATGGTGTCGGAACCGATGAAGGCATCCTTGCCGATGACGGTCTTGTGCTTGTGCACGCCATCGTAGTTGCAGGTGATGGAGCCTGCGCCCACGTTGACGCCGGAGCCCATGGTGGTGTCGCCGATGTAGGACAGGTGCGGCACCTTGGAACCCTCGCCGATCGTGGACTTCTTGATCTCCACGTGCGTGCCGGCCTTGGATCCGTCGAGCATGTGGGTGCCCGGGCGCAGATAGGCGCGCGGGCCGCAGTCGACGCCGTTCTCGATGACGGCCTCGATGGCGATGGTCTCATCGATGGTGCAGCCGCTGCCGACGGTAGTGTCGGTGAGGCGGCTGTTGGGGCCGAGCTGGCACTCTTCGCCCACGGTGACGTGGCCGATCAGGTGCGTCTGCGGCCACACGACGGTGTCGCGGCCGATGGTGGCGTCGGGACCGATCCAGGCCTGCGTGGGGTCGATGAACGTGACGCCCTCGGCCATCCAGTGCTCGTTGATGCGGTCGCGCGCGATAGCGGTGAGCTGCGCGAGCTGGATACGGCTGTTGACGCCCAGGCCATCGCGGTAGTCATCGCAGTGGAAGATGGAGACAGCCTGGCCGTGGCTTTTGAGAATCTCGAGCATGTCGGGCAGGTAGTACTCGGATTGCGCGTTGTCGTTGCCGATCTCGTCAATGTGCGCGGCGAGCTGCGCGCCGTCGAAGGCGTAGCAGCCGGCGTTGCACTCGAGTAGCGTGGCGGCCTGCTCGGGCGTGCAGTCCTTCTGCTCGATGATGCGCTCGATCTGGCCGTCGGCGCCCAGTTTGATGCGGCCGTAGCCAAAAGGATCGGGCGGGGTCATGGTCATGACGGTGCAGGCGAGCTCGCCGGTAGCGACGGTCTGCGCGAACTTGGCGACGGTGTCGGCGGTGATGAGCGGCAGGTCGCCGTTGAGCACGACGACGGGGCCTTGCGTGATGCCGCAGGCCTCGAGCGCGACCTTCACGGCGTGACCGGTGCCCAGGCGCTCGGTCTGCTCGACGCACTCGACCTTGGTGGCGCTGTTGGCGTAGGCGCCGTCGATCAGGGCGCGCATCTCGTCGGCGTGGCTGCCGATGACGACCACGACGCGGCTGCAGCCGGCCTTGATGGTAGCGTCGACGATCCACTGGACCATGGGCTTGCCCAGGATCTTGTGCGAAACCTTGCAGTGGTTCGACTTCATGCGGGTGCCCTCGCCGGCAGCGAGGATAATTGCGGTTGCGTCCATGTGATCTCCTGTTACGTTATAGAGACGTGTGTTTGGAAACGATACACGGCGCAATATGATACCGCAGGCATATGATGAGCGCGTAACGATTGACGCGTGACGGCCGATGTCGCTGCCGCCGGCGTGGCGTTTGCACTGCTTGCGTGCGGCGTTGGCGGTGCTGCGGAGCTGTCGTTTGAGCGAGGGGACGGGGGTGCCCGTGGACAACATGCGAGAGGAGTTTGGCGGCGAGCCCGTCGCGGCGTTCTCGATGTCGCATCCGGCTGTGCCGGCGCTCTACATGGTGCTGACGCTGGAGCTCACCATGTTCTCGATGCAGCCGGTGCTGATCGCGCTGTCGCTTGCGGGCGGGTTGGCGTACGGGTTTGCGACGCGCGGCGCCGCGCGTACGTTGGGGGCGCTTCGCTGGCAGCTGCCGGTGATTTTGATTATTGCGGTGCTCAATCCACTGTTTAGTGCCTCGGGCTCGACGGAGCTGTTCCGTATTGGCATGCGCGCGGTGTATCTGGAGAGCATGGTATACGGCCTGTGCATGGGCGGGCTGTTTGTGGCGAGCGTGCTGTGGTTTGAGGCCGCGGCGTCGATGCTCGAATACGACAAGGTGCTCGCGCTTTTGGGTAACGCCGCACCGGTGATCGCGCTCATGATCTCGATGTGCATGCGGCTTATCCCGCAGTTTTTGCGCCGCGGCCGCACGGTGCTGGCGGTGCAGGATGCGATCGATGTACCGGGCCGCGCGCCGGCCGACACCGTGCGTTCGCGTTTGCGGGCATCGAGTGTGTTGATGGGCTGGGGCATGGAAGATTCGCTGGAGCGCGCGGACGCCATGCGCTCCCGTGGGTGGGGCGCCGCGACGCGTCGAACGACGTATGCGCGGTATCGGCTGGGGCGCGGCGATGTTGCCGCGCTGGTTGGACTTGCGCTGTTTGGCGTGGTCACGGTGGCAGTGGCGTGGACCGCGACGACGCAGTATTCGTTTTATCCGCAGCTCTCGGTGCCGGCGCCGTGGCCGGGCTATGTCGTGTACGCTGCCTGGATGGTGCTGCCTTGCGCGTTGCACGCGATTGATGAGAAGAGGTTTGGCTGATGGCTCGGTTGGATAGGGGCCCGGTGTCGGGCACGGCGTGCGGCCCGGATATGCCGGCGATTGAGGTGCGGAGCCTGAGCTTTGCCTACCCCGATGCTGATGCTGCGGTGCTCGAGGGGCTCGACTGGTCTGTTCCCCAAGGTGCATTTGCGCTGCTTGTTGGCGGTACCGGATCGGGTAAGTCGACGCTGCTGTCGCTGCTCAAGCCCGAGATCGCGCCGGCGGGTACGCGCACCGGCGAGCTGCGCGTGCTGGGCGAGCCCGTCGCCGACATGGATGTGCGGGCATCGGCGGAGCGCGTGGGTTATGTGTTCCAGGATCCCGAGAACCAGATCGTGTGCGAAACCGTGTGGCACGAGATGGCGTTTGGCCTGGAAAACTTGGGGCTAGCGCGTGATGAGATGCGCCGTCGCGTAGCTGAGACCAGCTATTTCTTTGGGCTGGAAGATTGGCTTCACCGCGATACCGATACGCTTTCGGGTGGCCGCAAGCAGCTGCTGTCGCTTGCCGCCGTCTTGGCGCTGCGCCCGCGTGTGCTGCTGCTCGACGAGCCCACGTCTCAGCTTGATCCGGTTGCGGAGAAGAATTTCCTGCACGCGCTGTTTCGTGTGAATCGCGAGCTGGGCTGCACGGTTGTTGTGGCGACGCATCAGCCGCGCCCAATGCTCGAGTATGCGACGTGTACGTACCGGATTGAGGGCGGTCGCGTGCGCGAGGTGGCGGATATGGCTTCTTTGGGACGCCGAGAATCGCTGTTTTCCGATGACATGTTGGGGTGGGGTGCCATCCGATGTGCAAAAAACGGAGTATTCAGCAGGCGTGAGGACAATTTGGGCTCTCTGGAGCCGCCCGGGGACGTATCGAGCGCGAAAAAAAGTTCAGAATTGGACAAATCGTCCGAATTTGTGGCGCAAACGTCGCTCGAGAACGGCTCGGAAGCCTTCCCGCGCACGGATGGAAGCAGAATACTCCAAAAAATGCACGGCGGGTCGGCTACCACCCTGTCGGAAGGCTGGTTTCGCTACGATCGCGCGGGCGGTTGGGTGCTGCGCGGGCTCGACGTTGCGTTTTCGGCCAGTGCGGTGCATGCGATCGTGGGCGGCAACGGATGCGGTAAGTCGACGATGCTCTCGGTGCTGGCGAAGACCGCCAAGCTGCAGCGCGGCCGCATGGTGCGCGGAGCGGCCTCGGCGGCGCTGCTGCCTCAGAATCCCAAAGCATTGCTGGTTGCCGAGACGGTGCGCGACGAGCTGATGGAATGGGCTCCGACCTGCGGATATGACGAGGCCGCGGCGCAGGAGCGCGCGGCGAGCCTGGGGCTGTCGGGCCTGGATGGGCGCCACCCGTACGATCTTTCGGGCGGACAGCGCCAGCTGCTTGCGCTGGCAAAGCTGCTGCTGATCGGCCCCGAGCTGCTGCTGCTTGACGAGCCCACGAAGGGCTTGGACCTGGAGAGCCGTCGCATCATCGCCCGCGCCCTGCGTGACCATGTGAAGGCTGGCGGCACCGTCATCATGGCTACGCACGATTTGGACTTTGCCGAGCAGGTAGCCGACGACGTCGCCATGATGTTTGACGGCGAGATTGCCTGCATGGAGCCCCCGGCCGACTTCTTTGCCGACAACGTGTTCTATAGGGCGTGATGGGATGACGGACTGTCGTTTCTCGCGCTTGCTTGCAAAACTGGAGGTCCCGCTGTTGTTGGCGGTGCCGGCGGTGATGGCTGCGGCGTTGCTGTCGGGTGTTGGGCAGGTAGCGTTGGCCATGCTGGTTGTGGTGGCGCTGGTGCTCGCACTGTTCTTTGCGGGTTACGAGGCATCTCGTCCGGGTTTGCGCCAGATTATGCCCACGCTGGTGCTGGCGGCGCTGGCGGCGGCGGGGCGCATCCTGTTTGGGCCCATTCCCGACTTTAAACCGGTGAGCGCTATCGCCATTATCGCGGGGGCGACGCTTGGCCGTCACAATGGTTTTATGGTTGGCGCGCTGGCGGCGCTGACCAGCAATTTCTTTTTTGGACAGGGCATGTGGACGCCGTGGCAGATGTATGCCTGGGGGCTCGTGGGATACGTTGGCGGTGCGCTGTCGTATGCGGGTGCATTCGGCCGCGCCGATGGCACCGTGCGCATGCCGGCGCTACTGACCTACGGCTTTGCTTCGGGTTTGCTGTACGGCGTGGTGATCAACGCGTATGACATCATTGGATTTGTACAGCCGCTTACTTGGGCGGGTGCCGTGGCGCGTCTTGCCACGGCAGTGCCGTTCGATATCACACACGGTCTCGCGACCTGTGTGTTTTTGGCCGCCCTGTACAAGCCCTGGTGTCGCCGCATCAACCGAGTCGTCGTGAAATACGGACTGTAGGGCATTTCGCGTTCCCTCACGAACTTGCGGTGGAATAGTTCCTGTTTGGCTATTTGCTACCCAAACAGGAACTATTACACCGCACCTTATAGGGGGAGAGGGGTCACATGATCTGTTTTCCTCTGTCCCCTAGAGGAATTACTTGGGGCTAGAGCTCTAGCGTGAGGGTGACGGGGCAATGGTCGCTGCCAAAGATGTCGCCGCGGATGCCAGTGTCGCGAACGTTGGCGGCGATTGCGTCGCTTACCAGAAAGTAGTCGATGCGCCAGCCGGCGTTGTTCTTGCGGGCATTAAAGCGATAGCTCCACCAGCTGTAGACGCCCTCAACGTCCGGATTAGCCGCGCGCCAGGTATCGGTAAACCCGGCGTTGAGCAGCTCGGTAAACTTGCCGCGTTCTTCGTCCGAAAAGCCGGCGTTGCCGCGGTTGGACTTGGGGTTCTTAAGGTCGATCTCCTCGTGTGCCACGTTAAAGTCGCCGCAAGTTACGACGGGTTTGCCGGTCTCGCGCTCAAGCGCGCTCAAAAAGCCGCGGTAGGCATCGTCCCAGGCCATGCGTACATCGATGCGCGCGAGCTCATTTTGGGCGTTAGGCGTGTAGACACCCACAAACCAAAACTTGTCGAACTCGAGCGCGCAGACGCGGCCCTCGGTTGCGGCTTGGGCGACGAGCTCGGCCGCCTCGCCTTCGCCGGCGTAGGGCAGCAGCGCATCGGCGCGCAGTACGCGCAGCGGCTCCTGGCGGCTAAAGACCGCGGTGCCCGAATAGCCTTTACGCTCGGCGTAGCTCCAGGTTTGGTGATAGCCGGGCAGGTCAATATCGACCTGGCCATCTTGCAGCTTGGTTTCTTGCAGCGCCAGGATATCGACGTCGAGTTCTTGCGCGATCTGGATAAAGCTCGGGTCCTTTTTGAGCACGGCGCGCAGGCCGTTGACGTTCCACGAGGCGAAAGTGTAAGTCTGAGGCATGGTGTCCTTTCGACGGGGTTGGCAGGCTTAAGATTAACGCAACAGAGGCGGGGCAGGACCCGCGAGCGACGGAGCAATCGCAGCCGCTCCGGCGGCACAGATGGAGGACATATATGACGCAGGCAATATCGGACCCCAGGCAGGCCTCCGCCGCGCTGGCTGAGCTGTTCAATACCCACAAGCGCGTGGTCTTCTTTGGCGGCGCTGGTGTTTCCACGGCAAGTGGCATCCCCGATTTCCGCAGCGTGGACGGCCTGTATCACCAGCAGTTTGCCTATCCGCCCGAGACTATGCTGTCGCATAGCTTTTACGAGGCGCATCCTGCGGAGTTCTTCGACTTTTACCGCACCAAGATGATCGCGCTTAACGCTAAGCCCAACCGCTGCCACACCAAGCTGGCCGAGCTGGAGCGCGCCGGCAAGCTCGACGCCGTGGTGACGCAAAACATCGACGGCCTGCATCAGATGGCCGGCTCACAGCGCGTGTTTGAGTTGCACGGATCGGTCCATCGCAACATTTGCCAGTCGTGCGGCGCGGTCTATAGCGCCGAGTGGATTTGTTCGCGTGAGCACGAGGATGCCGTGGGCGTGCCTGCGTGCCCCGCGTGCGGCGGCCGCATCAAGCCTGATGTAGTGCTCTACGAAGAGCCGCTCGACGAGCATGTGTTGACCGGTGCCGTTGCCGCCATCGCCGCCGCCGATGCCCTCATTGTGGGCGGGACCTCGCTCGTGGTGTATCCGGCGGCAGGCCTTACGCGATACTTTACCGGCGATACGCTGGCCATATGCAACCTTGCTCCCACCGATCAGGATGCAAATGCCGACCTGCTGATTTCTTGCGACATCGCGGCCGCGTTTGCGTTCTAGCCCGCGCGCGCGGATACAATAGAAAGACTGAGTGCAAAGCGACCCCGCCGCCAGCTCCCCAAGCTCGGCGGCGTGGGCATTTTAGGAGGATGTTCATGGCGAACGACAGCAAGACATGGCGGTGCGGAAAGTACGAGCTCAGCTTTGACCGTCCGCGCATCATGGGCGTCCTCAACGTGACGCCCGATTCGTTTAGCGATGGCGGGGAGCACTTCGACCCGGATGCCGCCATCGAGTACGGCCTGGCGATGCTCGACGCCGGCGCCGACATCATCGACGTGGGCGGCGAGTCCACGCGCCCTGGTTTTACTCCGGTCAACCCCGACGAGGAGGCTCGCCGCGTGCTGCCCGTAGTGCGCGCGCTGGCCAAGGAGGGCGCCATCGTCTCGATCGACACGCGTCATGTGGCGGTTGCCAAGGCGGCCGTGCGCTGCGGTGCCTCGATCGTCAACGACGTGACCGGCTTCACCGATCCCAAGATGGTCGAGTTTGTTAAGACGAGCACTTGCGGCGTCATCGTGATGCATGCCGGCGAGGTCGCCGCGCCCGCCCGCACGCACGCAACGGTGCAGCTCGATACCTCGGCAGCGGCGTTTGTTGCCGAGAAGGCGCGCGAGGCGGCTGCCGAGGCCGCGCGTGAGGCCGAGAAGCCGGCTCGCCGCCGTCGCGGCAAGTTGCTGGGCGAGCCTAAGCCGGAGGCCAAGCTTCCGGGCGGCGTGGTGCAGCCCTCGTTGCCGTTTGGCGAACCGGAGCCCACGTCCGAGCCTGCAAGCGAGCAGGAGACGCCGGCCGCCGAGCAGGCTGCTGCCGCCGAGACCGTCGCGCCCGCGCCCGAGGCCGCGCCCGCAGCCACCGAGGCCACATCGGAGCCCAATGACCACCTGGCCGCCATGATGCGCCGCAGCGCCCGCCGCGAGGAAGCCTACGTGCCCACCTCGCAGCTCCGCCGCTTCACCCTGCCCGATTCGGCGCCCATCATGCGCCGCGTCATGGGCTTTCTGTCCGACCAGGCCCGCACGCTCATCCATGCCGGCGTGTCGCGCGACCGCATCTGCATCGATCCTGGCCCGGGCTTTGGCAAGACGGCCAACGAGGATATCGTCATCCAGCGCGAGACTGCCAAGATGGCGTCACTGGGCTATCCGCTCATGTGCGCCGTGTCGCGCAAGCGCTTTGTGGGCGCCGTCTCGGGCGTGACCGAGGCCGCCGAGCGCGATGCCGCTACGTTTGGCGTGTGCCTGGGCGCCATCCAGGCCGGTGCCAACATCGTGCGCGTGCACGACGCCGCGGGTTTTGCGCAGTTCCTGAACGGCTACTGGGCGGTTGCCAAGCCGCAGCCGCGCCGCGCGTTTGTGGCCGTGGGCTCCAACCTGGGGCATCGCTGCGACAACATCCGCGCCGCCCGCGAGATGATCGCCGAGATTCCACTCACCTGCGTGTCCAACTCCTCCAAGATTTACGAGAGCGAGCCGGCCTACGAGACGCGCCAGGACGCGTTTGCCAACGCCGTCATCGAGATCAAGACCGAGCTGGCGCCGCTGGTGCTGCTCGACGAGCTCATGAAGATCGAGGCCGAGCTGGGGCGCGACCGCTCCAAAAAGGCCAAGGCCAACGGTCCGCGCACCATCGACCTGGACCTGCTGTGGATGGACGGCGAGACCCACGGCGGCAAAAAGCTGCGCCTGCCGCATCCGCTCATTGGCGAGCGTGACTTTGTGCTGGTGCCGCTTGAGGACCTGATGCACGACCCGGCGCGGTTCTTCCGCTACAACGGCGTCGAGGTCAAGGAGCCCGAGGATCGCGTGGGCCATATCGTGGGCGAATTGGGGCGTATGTAGATGATCGAGATGAATGCTGTTGCCGCCGGTACCGAGCTCGACGCGGCGCGTGACGCGGGCCGCGAGGGCGTGTCCGCGGGCTGGTGCGCGTGGAGTGCGGGCGATGCATCGCTGACGTTTTCGCTGGTTGTGCGCCCCGATGTGAACATGCATGCCTTCCATGGCCTGCCGTTTGTGGCCGCGATGGGCATGATGGACGCGCTCGTGGGCACGGCTTCGACGCCGGGGTTGGGCCTTGCCGGTAAGGTGGGTATCCAGTGGCCGAGCGATATCGTGTGCGGTGCGCCTGCGTTTGAGACGTCGCTCGCGTGTGTTGCCGTGAACGGCGGTGCCGGTGCTGCGGGCATGTTCGGTGCCGTGACGGTGGATATTGAGCGTTCGGCGCTGAGCGAGCTTGGTGTGGACGTGGCTGACGAAGCGCTGGTCGAGGCGCTGGCCGCCGCCGTGCTGACCCGTGTGGACACCTGGGCGGTTGTTGCCAATACGCCGCAAGGCGCCGCAGGGCCGCTGGCTCCCGTGCTGGGCGAGTATTTCGACATGGTGCCGCTGCTCGGTCGCCAAGTTGCGGCGGTGTCGCCCAACGGCTTGCCGCTTGCGGTCGGTGTGTTTGCGGGCCTGGACATCTGGGGTCGCGCGACCATCAAGACCGATGCCGGCGAGCAGGAGTTTCCGCCCGAGGCCGTACGGATTCGCGGACTGTAACGCGAGGCGCCAGCGCTCAAAAACAACGATGACAACGGAAGCTCTCCTCGGCTTGCACCGGGGAGGGCTTTTGCGTGACCTGGGAGAAAGGCCGCCCTGAGCCTATTCCTCAAAAATGAAAAAATCAGTTTTGAGGAATAGGATTGGCGGTTGGTTGCTGTGAGCTGGTGCACGCGACCCGGCGTTCGCCCTATCCCAGCTCCTGCATGCGGCGGTAGATTTCGCAGATACCCTTGATGGTGAGCTGTCCGTCGACCACGTCGAAAGCATCGGTCGAATCGGCGACGATGCCGGCGAGACCGCCCGTGGCGATAACGGTGGCATCCTCGCGGCCCAGCTCGCGCTTCATGCGCGCGACCAGGCCCTCGGCCATGGCGGCGGCGCCCATCACGGCGCCGACCTTGATGCACTCCTCGGTATCGCGGCCGATGGCGTGCTCGGGCGCCTCGAGCGGCACGCTGGCGAGCTTGGCGGCACGGGCGGCAAGCGCGTCCATGGAGATGCGAATGCCCGGCGCGATCGCTCCGCCAATGTAATAACCGTCCTCATCGATGACGTCGATATTGGTCGCGGTGCCAAAGTCCACCACGATTGCCGGCGCGCCGTAGAAGGTCTCGGCCGCAACGGCGTTAGCGACGCGATCGGCGCCTACGGCCTGGGGACGCGCCGCGCGCAGCTTGGTCACCGCGGCCGTCTGCGGCCCGATAACGATGGCGTCCGCGGCAATGCGGTCGGCCACAGTGTGCCACTCGCGCGAGAGCTGCGGCACCACGCCGGCGAAGGCGATCGCGTCGACCGCGTCGAGCGAGAGGCCGTACATCTTAAAGAAGCCCATCAGGCGCACATGGATCTCGTCGGCGGTATAGGAGCGGTCGGTGGGCATGCGCCACGACTGCACCAGCTCGTCTCCGTCAAACAGGCCCATGGCCGTCTGCGTGTTCCCCATATCGATAGCGAGCAGCATGTCTACTCCCGGTGTTGGCATAAAAGGACGCGCACCATTGTATACGTGCCGTCGACGGCGCTCGGCTGCGATTCGTTTACGGTGATAGGGGCCGAGGGGTTTAAATATGAAGGAATTATGCTCTACGAGATTTTCCTTGCCGTTTACCGAACTCCAGCGTAATATTCTTTCTTGCGCACATGAGGCGCCCAGACATTGCGGGGTGGAGCAGTCTGGTAGCTCGCCGGGCTCATAACCCGGAGGTCGTAGGTTCAAATCCTGCCCCCGCGACCAAGAACTTGCAGCTCGTCGGCCTAGCCGGCGAGCTTTTTTGTTATTCCGGGACCATGTTTTCGGTCCAATTCTCGGCCTCTCAAACAAAATCTCGACCTGTAACATCTAGACCCGATTTGGGCGGCTAGGTGTTACAGATCGAGATATACCGGTGGGTTGGGTCGTGTTTGTCTAAATCTGTAACACGAGGGACGGATTTCGCCGAGTAACTGTTACAGACTGAGATTTTCTGGCAGGCAGGTCCCGTTTGTCTCGATCTGTAACGGGTAGGGGCCAAAAATGGGTCTAGATGTTACAGATCTAGATTGTTGAGGATGGGCCGAGAGGAATGTCTCGATCTGTAACAGTAAGACCCGGTTTTGTCGCGTAACTGTTACAGATTGAGATAAACCGACGGGCCGCCCCGCCCATCCCCATCCACCTGCCGCTACCTGCTGTCCGCCGATTTCCGTTGCGCTGCTGTATTCCCATGCCATATCCTCTAGATGACTACGCGGCATCATCGCCGCCGCGCCTACAAGAGAGGAATGTCCATGACCACACCTGCATCCAAGCTGCTCCAGCCCATTACGGTTGGCCCCCTTGAGCTCAAGAACCGCATTATGTTTCCGCCGCTGACCACCGGCTACGAGGAGCGTGACGGTTCCATCGGCGAGCGCAGCCTGGCTTTTTACGAGCGCTTGGCCCGTGGCGGCGTGAGCTACATCGTCATCGGCGACGTCGCTCCCGTCATGACCGCAAGCCCCACGCCCAAGCTGGCAACCGACGCCCAGATCCCCACGTTTAAGGCGCTGGCCGACGCCGTCCACAAGCACGGCGCCAAGGTCGCGCTGCAGCTGTTCCACCCCGAGTACGATGTGCCCGGTGTCGGCCGCATGGTCATGGGATCCATGGCCGCCGCCAAGGCCGCGCAGGAGGCCAAGGCCGCCGGCGACGAGGAGACCTTTGCCGCCAAGATGGCCGAGTCCAACGAGATCCGCAACCAGGCCTACGCCAAGCTGCATCACGACATGCAGCACTTTGTGAACGAGGCGAGCGTAGAGCAGCTCACCCAGATCAAGGAGGCCATCGCTGCCTCGGCCGCTCGCGCACAGCAGGCCGGGATCGACGCTATCGAGGTCCACGGCGACCGCCTGGTGGGTTCGCTGTGCTCGGCCATCCTCAACCAGCGCACCGACGAGTACGGTGGTTCGTTCGAGAACCGCGTTCGCTACGCGCTGGAGGTCGTCGCTGCCATTAAGGAAGCCGCGCCGCAGCTGATGGTGGAGTACAAGCTCCCCGTGATCATGGAGAACCCCGACGGCACGCCGCGCGGCAAGGGCGGCCTGCAGCCCGACGAGGCCTGCGAGTTTGCCAAGCTGCTTGAGGGCGCGGGCATCGACATGATCCAGGTCGCACAGGCCAACCACACCGGCAACATGGGCGACACCATTCCGCCCATGGGTGCCATGCCCTACAACTGGACGCTGCCCGTGGCCGAGCGCGTCAAGGCCCTGGTCTCCGTGCCGGTGGCAACCGTCGGCCGTGTTGTCTCGGTCGAGGCCGGCGAGAAGATTCTGGAAGACGGCGCAGCCGACATCATCGCCTATGGCCGCTCGCTCATGTGCGACCCCGACATTGCGCTGAAGGCCGCCACGGGCGAGCCCATCCGCGAGTGCCTCAACTGCAACAAGGGCTGCGTCGACGCGATTCAAAACCGCAAGTACATCTCGTGCGTGCTCAACGCCGAGAACGGTGACGAGGCGACCATCGCCATTAAGCCGGGCGAGGGCGACAAGAAGATCGCCGTGGTGGGCGGCGGTATTGCCGGCCTGGAGGCCGCGCGCGTGGCGGCCAAGCGCGGCTACGACGTGACCATCTACGAGGCGAGCGATCATCTGGGCGGCCAGATTGTGCTGGCGGCTGCGCCTCCGCGCAAGGACGAGATCATGCGTTCCGTCGAGTACTACGAGAAGATTCTGCCCGGCCTGGGCGTGAAGGTTGAGTTCAGCCATGCCGCTACCGCTGAGGACCTCAACGCCGCCGACGCTGCGATTGTGGCTGTGGGCGCGCACGACGTGGTCATCCCCGTTCCGGGTGCCGATTCGGACAAGGTCGCCTCGAGCTGGGATGTGCTGGCCGGCAAGGTGGAGCTTACGGGCCGCGTCGCCGTCATTGGCGGTGGCCTGGTGGGCACCGAGACTGCCGAGTACCTGCTGCAGCACGGCTGCGAGGTGGCGATCGTCGAGATGCTCGACAAGATTGCCGCGGGCGAGTCCGAGACCATTCTGCCGCTGATTATGAGCGACTTTGCAGAGCACAACGTGGAGCAGCATGTTAAGACCCGCCTGACCGCCATTACCGACGAGGGTGTGGAGGCCATTCGCACCACCGAGGACGGCGCCGAGGAACCGGTGAAGATCGCTTGCGATTACGTGGTGATGGCCGTGGGCTCCAAAGCCAACGCGTTTGATCTGGATGGCGTGACGGTGCCCGTGACCTGCGTGGGCGACTGCTCGGGCGAGCGCACCGCCGATATTGCGAGCGCCATTCGCACGGCGTATCACGCGGCCAACGAGCTGTAGTTGAACATCGCGGCCAGGCGGGGCGGTAGCACGGATCCGTCTCGCCCGGCTGTGTCCCGTCGGGTGTCAACCGGTGCGGGGCCTGCAAGCGCAGCAGGTCCCGCCCTTTTTGTTTTGCTCCGATGAATGGCAATGCGCGGTAATCATGAGGAGTGAGGACGTCTACTGCCTTGCAGATCACTCAAAAATATTGGGGGAGGGGTTAATAACTATATCCTCTATACCAAAGGACATAAAGAGATGCCAATTTTGTTGACAAGCGAATGACGATTAGCTGCGAGTCAGCTACCAGCGTAAATAATCGATAAAGAAATGTCGTAATTTGGTGCCAAATGCCCAGATAACGCCGCGTCTATTTTAATTAACTGCTTTGAGCAAACAGTAAAATGCTACTATCTAACTTGCACGTAAGAAAGCAGATTAACGGCTAAGGCTAAGAAGTGGCAGGTATGTCGGAAGCAACTAGGACTCGCACGCATGCGCCCGAGGTTAGGCAGCGCGCCGTCGAGATCCTCCAAGAGGGGGTCGGTCATCGCGCTCTCGCCGCGGAGCTTGGCATTCCCCAGGCCACGGCTCGTCAGTGGGCCCGCGCGTATGCCGTGGGCGGTGCCGACGCCGTTCTCAATGCCGGTTCGCATCATCACACCTATTCGTACGACGTAAAGCTCGCTGTGGTTAAGGACCGTCTGGAAAACGGCTTGACGGTTCGCGAGGCCATGATCAAGCACAAGATTCCCAGCGAGTCTTCGGTCAAGGCTTGGTGCCGTCAGTACCGCGAGAGCGGTGAGTCCGCACTGGTCGATAAGCCGCGCGGTCGCAAGCCGCGCGTTAAAAAGGCGGAATAGCAAACGGGATGGTGCGCCCACAGGGGCGCATTTTTCTTGCCGCCTCTCTGCTCCAAAGCGGACGTGCCCTTGCCCCGTACGCCTAAAACTCCCCAGTTGACCGAAAACCCGCCGCCGCTACTCATCAATTGAGCTATAACGTTAAACAATTGCAGCGTTTTTGCATGGGGGAGTGATGGTATGACGCTACTGTATTTCCTTACCCTGTTTCCGCTGGTACCGGCGCTGGGCATGCTGCTCGCGCGCGGTGACCGCGCCCGCGATGCGGTGGGACTCATAGGCTCCGGCATTATCATGGCGGTGACAGTTGTAGTCGCCGTCATGTTTTTTTGCACGGGTCCGCAGAGCTTTGAGATTGCCCCCGGTACCTCGCATGCGCTCTCGATCATCAGCTCCGTCATCGACGTAATTCTGTGCGCCGTCATCCTGTACAACGCGCACAAATATAAGAGCGTGCTTACCACGGTGCTCGGCATAGTCCAGCTGGTGGGCTCGCTCGTCTTTGCGGCCATGACGCTGCCTGCGGCCGAAGCCGTCACGGCGACGCCGCTCTACCTAGACTACATGAGCGTGATCATGGTCCTCGCCGTCGGCATCGTCGGCAGCCTTATCTGTATCTACGCTTTGGGCTACATGAAGGACTTCCAGGCCCATGACGAGCACGAGGCAGCGCTGCGCGGGCAGACTGCGCCCGACCGTCGCCCGCAGTTCCTGGCGCTTATGTTCCTGTTCCTCTCGGCCATGTTCGTCATCGTGACGAGCGACAACCTGGAGTGGCTGTTCTGCGGCTGGGAAATCACCACCGTGTGTTCGTTCCTTATGATTGGCTACACGCGCACGCCCGAGGCCATCAAGAACGCCTTTACCCAGATTATCCTCAACATGCTGGGCGGTATCGCGTTTTTGGCCGGACTCATGTATCTGCACGTTAACGGCATGCCGCTGACCATCTCGGGCATGATCGAGCTTTCCGGCGCCGGCACCGCGCAATCCGCACTGCTGGTGATGCCGGTCATCCTGTTGTCGCTCGCCGCACTCACCAAGGCCGCACAGATGCCGTTCCACACTTGGCTGTTGGGTGCCATGGTTGCCCCCACTCCCACGAGCGCCCTGCTGCACTCGTCCACCATGGTCAAAGCCGGCGTGTTCCTGATGGTCAAGCTGAGCCCGCTCTATGCCATCTACCCCGTGACCGGCTTTATGGTCACGAGTGTGGGTGCCATCACGTTTTTGCTCGCTGCCCTCATGGCCATCTCGCAGAGCAACGCCAAACGCGTGCTCGCGTACTCCACCATTTCCAACCTGGGCCTCATCAGTGCCTGCTTGGGTGTCGGCGCGCCCGAGGCCGTCTGGGCGGCCATCTTCCTGATCCTGTTCCATACGGTGGCTAAGTCGCTGCTGTTCCTGTGCGTGGGCACGGCCGAGCATCATATCGGCAGCCGCAATATCGAGGACATGGACGGTATGTTCAGCCGCATGCCGCACCTGACGCGCCTGATGATGCTGGGCATCATGGGCATGTTCGTGGCGCCGTTTGGCATGCTCGTGTCCAAGTGGGGCGCCCTGGTGGCGTTTGCGCAGACTGGCAACGTGCTCATGATCATGGTGCTGGCCTTTGGCTCGGCCGCGACGTTCTTCTTCTGGGGCAAGTGGCTCGCCAAGCTTTCGGGCGTCGACCCCACGGCTCAAAACGTTGAGGTCAATGTCCATAAGACCGAATGGATGGCGCTCAACACCATCGCCGCGCTGCTGATTCTGTGCTGCGTGGCGTTCCCGGTTATCTCGAGCGGTCTGGTGTCGCCTTACTTGGACATGGTGTTTGGCCGCGTGCCGTACGTTATTGGCAAGGACGCCATGTACCTGATGGTGGTTATCGTGGCGTTTATCGCCGTGGTGCTGCTGACTTCATTCCGCGTGAGCAACAAACCGCACGTCAACGTGTACCTTTCGGGCGTGGGGACCGACAAATATCGCCATTTCCGCGGCTCGATGGGACACGAGGTGAAGGCCGAAAAGCGCAATTGGTACTCGGAGGACGCCCTTGGCGAGAAGCGTATTGGCCCCGCGGGTAGCGTCGTGTGCTGCAGCATTATCTTGTTTGCGCTGCTGTGTTGCGCGTGGATTGGGCCCGAGCGACTTGCCATGAGTGCGCCCTCGGTGCTGCGCGGCAAGTATTTTGAAGGTTCGGGCGTCGTGGGCATTTTTATTGGCACCGTGGCATTTGCCTTACTGGCGCCGCTTGTGGGCGGCCTGATCGACGGCGTTGACCGCAAACTTTCGGCCCGCATGCAGGGCCGCGTGGGCCCGCGCCTGCTCCAGCCTTTCTACGATGTGGCCAAGCTGCTGCGCAAGGCCCCCGCCAGCGTAAACACCATGGACGATACCTATATGGCGTGCGCGCTCATCTTTACCGTGGTGGGCGGCGGCATCTTTGTGTCGGGTTCCAACACGCTGTTGTGCGCTTTTATGGTGACCCTCGCTGCGATCTTTGTGGTGTTGGCGTCCGCCTCGACGCAAAGCCCGTTTGCCCAGGTCGGCGCCGACCGTGAGCTGCTGCAGGTCATGAGTTACGAGCCCGCCGTTTTGCTGATGAGCGTGGGCCTGTACCTTGCCACCGACAGCTTCGATTCCATCGCCGTGACGGGGCAGTCGGCCCCCATCATCGTGTACAGCGCGCCCATTTTCCTCGCGCTGCTCGCGGTGCTCACCATCAAGCTGCGCAAGTCGCCGTTTGACCTTTCGTACTCGCATCACGCGCATCAGGAGATCGTCCAGGGCGTCGCCACCGAGATGAGCGGCGGCACGCTGGCCAAGATGACCCTTATGCACTGGTGCGAGACCGTGCTGTTTTTGATGTGGGTGGGCATGTTCTTTGTTTGGGACAACCCGGTGAGCTGGGTCGTAGCCCTGGTCGTGATGGCTGCGACGTATTTTGTCGAGGTGCTGATCGACAACACCTTCGCACGCAGCACCTGGCGCAGCTGCTTTAGGCTCGGATGGGGCGTGGCGCTGGTGTTTGGCCTGCTCAACCTTATGCCCATCCTCGTCGACGTTTTTATTTAGGAGGCGGCATCCATGGATCATAAAATGTCGCGCTCGCCGTGGGTTATTCATTACGACGGTTCGAGCTGCAACGGATGTGATATCGAGGTGCTGGCCTCGCTCACGCCGCTGTTCGATGCGGAGCGCTTTGGCGTGGTCAACACCGGCAACCCCAAGCATGCGGATATCTTTTTGGTGACGGGGTCGGTCAATGCCCAGAACCTGCCTGTCGTGCGCCAGATCTACAACCAGATGCTCGAGCCCAAGTGTGTGGTGGCCTGCGGTATCTGCGCGTGTTCGGGCGGCGTGTTCCGCGATGCCTACAACGTGATCGGCGGCGTGGACCGCGCGATTCCCGTGGACGTGTACGCGCCCGGGTGCGCCATTCGTCCCGAGACCGTGATCGACGCCATTGTAGAGGCGTGCGGCATCCTGGACCAGAAGGAGGCCGTGATGCGTGCTGGCGGTGACCCGCTTGCCGTGGGCGGCGCCGCAACCTGGGACGGTGGCGTTGAGCTGGGCGAGGACGGGTTTGTGGCTGCGGGGGCCGGGGCTGACGATGCGCCTGCTGGGACGTCCGCGGCCGGCGACGCGCCCGCCGCTGCAAAGGAGGGCGAGTAATGCAAAAGGCTATCTATACTACCGTCGGGATCGATGAGCTCCTGTCACATGTCCAGGCGCTCAAGGGCGTCGGCGCGCGCTTTGTGCAGATGCATGCCGAGCGCTGTGTGGACGACGGATCGTATCGCTTGGTCTATACGTTTATCGACGTTCGTGCTGCTCAGGAGCATATTGCGCAGGACGGCAGCTATGCGATCGAGAACCTGGTGGTTGAGGGCATCGACCAGTACCAGGAGATTCCGTCCATCAGCTCGTACTATCCGGCGGTATTCCCGTTTGAAAACGAAACGCACGACCTGTTTGGTCTTGCCATCACCGATATGCAGATTGACTTTAAGGGCTTTTTCTACCAGGTCTCGACTGCCGAACCCATGAGCGTTATCACGCCCGAGGTGAAGGCCGCGCGCGAGAAAGCCATGAAGGTGCGTGCCGCCGCCGAGGCCAAGGCGCGCAAGGCCGCTGCCGAGAAGGCCGCCGCGGCTGCGGCTGCTGCAGGGGAGAGCGCTGCGAGTGCCGGCGATGCTTCGGCTGCGGCGAGCGCCGGCGACGCCGCGGGCGTCGCTGCTCAGCCCGCTGCGGCTGCCGGCTCCGATGCTCAGCACGATGAGGCTGCTGCGAAGGCCGCGCTCAAGGCCGCCGAGATGGAGGCAAAGCTCGCCGCCATGGATCCCGAGAAAGCGGCCAAGGTCCGCGCGGCGCTTGCCGCCAAGGTCGCCCGCGACAAGCAGAAAAAGGAGGCGTAAGGTCCATGGCACATCGCTCCGTTATTCCGTTTGGCCCGCAGCACCCGGTGCTGCCCGAGCCGCTTCATCTGGACCTGGTGATCGAGGATGACCGCGTCATCGAGGCAATTCCTCAGATCGGCTTTGTGCACCGCGGGCTCGAGAAGCTCACCGAAAAGCGCGACATGCATCAGTTTGGCTACATCGCCGAGCGCATCTGCGGCATCTGCGCCGTGGGCCACAGCTGCGGCTATGCCAGCGCCTGCGAGCGCATGCTCGGCATCGAGGTGCCTGGTCGCGTGCAGTATATCCGCACCATTCTGCACGAGCTTTCGCGCATTCACTCGCATCTGCTGTGGCTGGGCCTGCTCGCCGACGCCTTTGGCTTCGAGGCGCTGTTCTATCGGTCATGGACCCTGCGCGAGCAGATGCTCAAGATTTTTGAGAGCACTTGCGGCGGGCGCGTGATTCTGTCGATTAACGAGATCGGCGGCCTTAAGCACGATATCGAGGACTCCGAGCTGGCGGGCATTGTCCAGACGCTCGATGCCATGCGTCCTGACTACGAGGCCCTGGTGCATACGTTTTTGGACGACAACAGCTGCGGCGAGCGCCTGCATAGCGTGGGCGTGATTAGCAAGAAAGACGCGCTGGAGCTTTCGATGGTCGGTCCGTTCGGCCGCGCCTCGGGCGTGGACTACGACGTGCGCATGTTCGGTGACGGCGCCTATGCGGACTTGGCCGCGTTTGAGCCCATCGTTGCTACCGATGGCGATTGCTATGCCCGCTGCCAGGTGCGTTGCGCCGAGGTCACGCAGGCCATGGACATCATTAAGGAGCTTGTGGGCAAGATTCCGCACGACGGGATTGGCGGGCGCACCAAGCTTACGCCGGCCGACGGCGCGCGCGGCGAGGTTGTGATTGAGCAGCCGCGCGGCGAGGCGTATTACTATGTGCGCGGCAGCGGCACCAAGAACCTGGACCGTTTCCGCGTGCGCACGCCGACGTCGCAGAACTTGGCGGGTCTGACGCATGCGCTGCAGGGCGTACTCCTTGCCAACGTGCCCATGATTATCCTGACCATCGACCCCTGCATTAGCTGCACGGAAAGGTAGGCGCGGCATGAGTTTGCTGACATTTGCCAAGACGGCCTTGGGCTCTATGGTCAAGCAGCCGGTAACGGTGTGCTATCCGCAGGAGAAGCTCGCGGCACCCGAGCGCTTGCGCGGGCATATCGTCAACGACATGGACGTGTGTATCTGCTGCGGCATGTGTGCGCTTCGCTGTCCGGCGGGCGCGCTCGCGGTCGATCGCAAGGGTGGAACGTGGTCGATCGACCCGTATGCCTGTGTGGTGTGCGGTGAGTGCATCGAGAGCTGCCCCAAGCACTGCCTGACTATGGACACCGCCCGCACCCCAGTCGCAGCGGACAAGACCCCCACGGTAGAAACCAAGCCGGAGTAGCGCCGGAATAGAGCTGGGATAGGGGCCGGTGGGGCAAAAATGCCCCACCGGCCCCGCGCTTAAACGCGCGGTTGTGCCGTCGCGAACAAAACTATGCCGGATTACGGGGCTGGATAGCGAACCTCCGACCATACAGAAAATCCCAAAAACAAAACCGCAGGTAGATAGCCTTCCGTTTTTGAAAAAATGAAGGTATGGATGAGGGCTCCGACTTTAGCCCCGTAATCCGACATAGTTTTGAAATGGCGCCATATCCGTAACGGCCCTTGATCTCCCGTGGACAGAGGGAAACGAATCATTTTGGCCTTGCGAGGGCTGCCACGTGGCCCGTCTGCCACGAAATGCGCCCATCTACTACGTTTGGGCTGCTACCCTCAACCATGGCGAACAGCGCAAAAACAAAACCGCAGGTAGAACGCCTGCGGTTTTTCATGAAACGCGGTTGTGGTCGGGGGTATCGGGTCAAACGTAGTAGATGGGCCAGTTTCGTGGCGAGCGCCACCAATTGATTCCCCGGGAAGGAGGAAAGCGGATCATTTTTGCCTGATGGCACCGAGTCGCACTTGTTTTCCTGCGAAAACGCCGTGTCTCAACTTTGGTGAGACATTTGTCTCACGCCCAAAATCAAATCTGGAACGTGTGTCACCTGCCCAAATTGTGTCTCATTTCGTAACTTTAGGCTGTTGCAAGGTCTGAGACCGCGAGAAGGGAGACGCGATGAGTAAGTACACGAGGGGTCTCTTGGCGGTGATACTGGCCGTAGTGCTGGTGTTGCCAGCCGCAGCATTCGCCATGCTGCCCGAGGCCAACGCCAGGTCCAGCACAGGAATGGACGGACCGACGGCGAGCAAAAAGATAGTCGACCCCGACACTACCGGCCGCTGGCGATACTGGGCGTCGGGCGGCGAGCAGGACCAGACGACACGTTATGTAGGCCGAATCTGGACGGACAAGACGGTCGAGCCCACAGAGGACGAAAAGTCCGACTTTGTGACGACGCTCTCCACGATGTCTTCGACTTCTGACACAACGTCGCTGGTCACTAAACCGCTCGATATCGTGATGGTGCTTGATGCCTCCGGCTCGATGGATAAGAGCATGGGCGGCAATGATCAGATCAAACGCATCACCGCACTTAAGAACGCTGCCAGTTCCTTTATCGACGCTATTGCCGAGCAGAATGCAAAGATCGAAGATGATTCCAAGCAGCATCAGGTTGCCATCGTTAAATTCGCGGGTGCAAAGAGCAACGAGATCGGCAACGATATGTATCGCGAATATCAGGGATTTACGTACGACGATTACAACTATTCGCAGGTTATGAAGAGTCTGACGCCGTGTGTCGGTAGCGATGCGACGGAACTTAAGGATACGGTCGGCTCCATCAAGCCCGCCGGCGCCACGCAGGCTGATTACGGCCTTGAGCTTGCTCGCGGCATGTCAGGCCGCGAGGATGCCCAGAAGGTAGTCGTGTTCTTTACGGATGGCACGCCCACAGACTTCAGTGAATTCAACTCTACGGTTGCCAACAATGCCATAGCCGCGGCCAAGAAAATGAAGGAGAAAGGCGCTACGGTCTACACCATCGGCATCTTTGATGACGCGAATCCCGCTGCCGATCCTACGAACTACTGGACGAGCAACGAAAACAAGTTCATGCACGCCGTGTCGAGTAACTATCCAAACGCCACGTCCTACACAACCAATAGTCTTGGTAAGCGCACCGAGAATTCCGACTTCTACAAGGCTGCGTCGAATGCCGATGAGCTCAAGAAGGTGTTTGATGATATCTCGAGCTCTATCACCTCGGGCAAGGGTTCTCCCACTCAGATCGAGGATGGTTACGACGAGAGCAAGTCCGGCTACATCACCTTTAGTGATGAGCTGGGCGACTTTATGCAGGTCGATACATTTGTCAGCGCTCAGATTAATGGCGTCCCCTTTGATGAAGTGACCAAGACAACCAGGGGCAATACGGACACGTACGAGTTTTCGGGCGTGGCCAAGGACCTGGTCATCACCGTCGAGCGCTCTGCCAATGCGCAGCAGGGCGATATCGTGACGGTCAAGATTCCCGCATCGCTGATTCCGCTGATCCGCTATCACGTGGACATGGAAAACGGGATCTTTGAGCGCACGTCGCTCAATGACATCAAGCCTATTCAGATTAAATACACCTCGAGCGTCAAGGACGCCGCGCGTAACAACCTGTTTACGCCCGATGACGGACTCAAGAAGTATATCGAGAAACATAAGGGTGCCGACAACCAGACGGTCTACTTCCTAGCCAACAAGTGGTCGGGCGGCGAGCTGGGCGATGTTGTCGCCGAGTTTGAGCCCGCCGATACCAACAGCTACTATTACTTCCAAAAAATCACGCCTATCTACACGGACAAGGAATGCACCCAGCGCGCGACGGTAAAGCCGCAGGGCAACGACGTCTATTACTACAAGGACGAGTTTGTGGCGATGGGCGCAAACGGCAAGCCGAAGGACGACTATGCCGTTGTGGAGTTTGAGGGGCACGAGATCGCCAACTACGACGGCGCTCTGGTCAAAGATGACGGCTATTGGTCCTTTAATAAGGGAACCGCGCGCTTGGCCTATATCGACCAGCTGCATACCACCAAGGACGATGCGGAGGCGAACGGCAACAAGACCGAGACCGCGCGCGACGTGCTTAACCCCAGGTGGAATGACCTTTCCTCCGTTGCGACTTCCACGCACGTGCATTCGCACCTGGGCAACAACGGCAAGATTATCTTTAGCCTTGCAACCAAGCCGACAACGGTGGATACCAAGACTGACTTTGGTCTGACCAAGGTGCTCGAGGGCCGCAAGTGGGCGGATACGGATGCGTTTGAGTTTGAGCTCTCCGCGACGTCCGACAACAATGCCCCGATGCCCGACCCCGCGACCGTAACTGTGACCAATGCCGATCTCGACAAGGGCAAGGCAGCCATTAACTTTGGCAAGATTACTTATGGCGAGCCGGGCGAGTACACCTATGAGGTCCGCGAGGTCAAGGGCGACGCCGGTGGCATTACCTACAGCAGGAACGTTGCCACGTTCAAGGTGACTGTGACGGTTAACGCCAATGGCGAGCTTAAGGCCGACGTTGAAAAGACCTCGGGTGAGACTAAGTTCACGAACACCTATAGCGCCAAGACGGAAACCCCGCTGACTCTTGAGGCTACCAAGACGCTCACGGGGCGCCTGATGGCCGACGGTGAATTCAAGTTTACGTTGAGCTACGCGGGGCACGACGAGGTCCTGCTGAACGCAACCAACAAGAGTGGCAAGGTTGAGTTCGGTCCGCTGACGTACACGACCAAGTCGCTTGTCAAGCTTGTCGAGGAAGGCAAGGCGTCGTTTGACGCCAGCGCAGATAAGCCCACGTGGACTATTCATTACATTGCTGCCGAGCAGACCGGCGAGCTGCCTGCGGGCGTGAGCGCTACCACGGCGGCAATTGACGCATATGTGACCGTTGTCGACAACGGCGATGGTACCCTGACGGCGACGGCTGTCTACGGCGATGCCGGCAACGAGTTCGTGAACACCTACACTGCCGCGCCTGCCGAGGCATCGCTTGTGGGCAAGAAGAATCTGCAGGTTCCTAATGGCCTGACCCCGGCTGACATTGCCGGCAAGTTCACCTTTACCGTGACCGGTGAAGAGGGCGCACCCATGCCCGCGAACGCGAGCGTGACCAATGATGCCAAGGGCAAGGTCGACTTTGGCAAGATCACCTTTACGCTCGACGACCTTAACAAGGCTCTGGGCGAGAAGCCCGAGAAGCGCGAGCACACCTTTACCTACACCGTGACCGAGTCCGGCGAGGTCGCTGGCGTGACCAACGACGCCAAGCCTCCGCGTACGGTTTCCTACACCGTGACCGATGACAGCAAGGGTAATCTGAGGGTGTCCCGCAAGCCGGATGGCAATGTAGCCTTTACGTTCACCAATGCCTATAACGTGAAGCCTGTCGAGGACCAGATCACCGCGACCAAGGTCCTGACCGGGCGCGACCTCAAGGACGGCGAGTTCTCCTTCGAGCTCGTCGAGGGCGATAAGGTTGTTGCTAGGGGCACCAATGCTGCCGATGGCACAATCGTCATGGACAAAATCACTTACGATAAGTCCGGCACTCACACCTACAAGCTGCGCGAGAAGCTCCCCAACGAAGCGGGGCTGAGCAACGGGATTACGTACGATAAGACGAACTACACCATCAAGACGAGCGTCATCGACAACGGCGACGGCACGCTTAAGGTGACCCATACGCTCGAGGGCACCAAGCCGGCGTGCTTTGAGAACAAGTACAACACTGCCCCGAACGAGTCCAGCGTTACCGATCAGATCACCGCGAAGAAGGTCCTGACCGGCCGCGACCTCAAGGCCGGAGAGTTCTCCTTTGAGCTCGTCGAGGGTAACGATGTCGTCGCCAGGGGCACCAATGCGGCCGACGGCAAGATCACGATGGACAAGATCACCTACACCGAGGCCGGAGAGCACACCTACACGCTGCGCGAGGTCAAGGTCGACGCCGACAACGGTATCACCTACAGCACCGCGGCCTACACCATCGTGACCGCCGTCACCGATGATGGCAATGGCAAGCTCACGGTTAAGCATGAGCTGCAGGACGTCGAGAAGGCTATCTTCGAGAATGCCTACAGCGTTACTCCGAATAACTCCAGCGTCACCGACCAGATCACCGCGACCAAGGTTCTGGACGGACGCGACCTCAAGGCCGACGAGTTCTCCTTCGAGCTCGTCGAGGACGGCGAGGTCGTCGCCACCGGCGCTAACGACGCCGATGGCAAGATTACGATGGGCAAGATCACCTACACCGCCGCCGGCAAGCACACCTATATCCTGCGCGAAGCCAAGGGCGCCGAAGGCAACGGCATTACCTACGACAGCACGACCTACACCATCGTGACTACCGTTACCGATGACGGCAATGGTAAACTCACGGTCAAGCACGAGCTGCAGGGCGCCAACGAGGCGAAGTTCAACAACAGCTACAAGCCGAATCCTGACGAGTTCAGCGTCACCGACCAGGTCACCGCGAACAAGGTCCTGACCGGGCGCAACCTCAAGGACGGCGAGTTCTCCTTCGAACTCGTCGAGGGTAACGATGTCGTCGCCACCGGCACCAACAATGCCGAAGGCAACATCACGATGAACGCCGTGAAGTACACCAAGGCCGGCAAGCATACCTACACGCTGCGCGAGGCCAACGGCGGAACCACCAGCAAGGGCGTCACTTACAGCGACGCTAAGTTCACCATCGAGACCACCATCACCGACAACGGCGACGGCACTCTCGAAGCAAGGCATGTCCTGAAGGGCACCGAGCCCGCCGAGTTCAAGAACTCTTACAGTGTGACCCAGATCGACGCAGAGCTCGACTTTGACCTGACCAAGGCCGTCGACGGCCGCGACTGGACGGATGCAGACGAGTTCAGCTTTACCATCACCGCTCCCGAGGGCGCCCCGCTGCCCGATCCCGCAACCGTAACCGTGAGCAGGAAGGACGCGAAGGACGGCATCGCCGGCATCAAGTTCGGCAAGATCCGCTACACGGCTGCCGGAACCTATAAGTACGAGATCCGCGAGAACGCGGGCAACGCGGCCGGCATGACGTATGACGGGCATGTCGCGACCGCCGAAGTGACCGTGACCGAGAACGGCGAGGGCGTCCTGACCGCCAACGTCACCAAGAAGGAAAGCGGACGTTTTACCAACACGTACCGCACTGAGCTCGATTACGCCGCGGCCGGCGGCCTCAAGCTCAGCAAGAGCCTCTCCGGACGTCCCATGACCGAGGGCCAGTTCACCTTTACCGTGACGCCCGCCGACGAGGCTTCGGCCAACGCGCTTGGCCTGCTGCCCGGCGCCAACAACTTCCAGTCTCCTGCAACGGCAGAGGCGACGGTCGGTCTGATTGATATTCTGGCGGGCCATGAGGTCAAGTTTACGCAGGCTGACGCCGGCAAGACCTTCAAATATACCGTGGCCGAGAAGAACGACGGCAAGCCCGGTTACACCTACGACGACGCCGTGCGTACCGTGACGATCGCCGTCGCCGATGACGGTGCCGGTACGCTTACCGCCACGACGACCGTCTCCGGCGGTCCCGAGGGTACGCATACGACGGTCCACAAGAGCGGTGAGAACAAGGTCGAGAGTGCCCTGGTTCCGTTCCACAACAGCTACAGCGCTACGACCAATACGCCTGGCGGTACCGCTGCTCAGGTTGTCGCCACCAAGACCCTGACCGGTCGTCCGATGGCCGACGGCGAGTTCTGGTTCGGCATTGCCTATCAGGGCGAGCTTGTGGGCTACGAAAACCTCAAGCCTAATATCGGCGGGCATGTGAGCTTTGATGCGCTGCACTACGACACCGAGATGCTTGCCAATCTTGAGGCGGCTGGGCTTGCCCATCGTACCGACAAGGACGGTAAGCTCGCTTGGACCATTAACTACACGGCCTACGAAGATTTATTCGGGCTGCCGAATGGCGTTTCCGCTACAACGTGGAGCTTTGGCTTTAAGGTTATCGTTGTCGACAACGGTGACGGTACCCTGACGGCAACGGTCGACTACGGTGGCGTCGAGCCCTTGTTCGAAAACGTCTACGGCGCCGAGGCCGTGGATGCCGCACTCATCGGCACCAAGAAGCTCCAGGCAGCCGAGGGCCTGGCCCCGGCCGACATCGCGGGTAAGTTTACCTTTACCGTGACCGCTGACGAGGCGGGTGCCCCGATGCCCGAGCGCACGACCGCAACCAACGACGCGGCCGGCAACGTGGACTTTGGCAAGATCCACTTTACGCTCGAGGACCTCAACCGCGCCCTGGGTGTGACGGACGATGCGACCGATAAGGCCGAGGCAGACGAAGCTGACGAGGCTGAGGCCGACGAGGCAGAGGCTGAAGAGGCCGACGCCGACGCTGATGCCAACGCCGACGAGCCCAGCGACGAGTCCGAGCCCGCAGATCCCGCTGCCCCGCGCTCGCACACCTTTACCTACACGGTGGCCGAGTCCGGTAGCGCCCCTGGCGTGACCAACGACACCAACGCCACGCGCAAGGTTTCCTACACCGTGACCGATGACGGTGCCGGACATCTGATCGTCAAGCGCGACGGCGGCGACGGTGCGGCCTTTACGTTCACCAACACGTACGGCGTGGCACCTACCGATTCTTCCGTGACCGATCAGGTCAAGACGGTTAAGCGTCTGACCGGCCGCGACCTTGCAGCTGGCGAGTTCACGTTTGAGCTGCTCGAGGACGGCGTGACTGTCGCTAGTGGCACCAACGACGCCAACGGTAACGTTACGCTGAGCCCGATCCGCTACGAGGCGCCCGGTACGCACACGTACACGCTGCGCGAGGCTTGCCCCAACGCGCTCGGCCTGTACAAGGGCGTCACCTATGACGGCACGACCTACACCGTCGTGACCACCGTCTCCGACAACGGCGACGGCACGCTGACCGCGACGCACAAGCTCGAGGGAACCACCGAGTCGGCTGGCTTTACCAACAAGTATCACGCCATGCCCACGCAGGTTTCCATCGGCGCCATCAAGGTGCTCGAGGGACGCGAGCTCAAGAAGGACGAGTTTAGCTTTAAGCTCGTTGGCGAGGACATCGAGTCTACGGTTACCAACGATGCCGACGGCAAGATCAACTTCGACAAGTTCGAGTACGACGAGCCCGGTACGTACGTCTACACCATCAGCGAGGTCAAGGGCGACGAGGCCGGTATGACCTACGACAAGTCCGTCTTTACCGCGACCGTCAACGTGGTCGACGACGGCGAGGGCAACCTCAAGGCGAACGTTGCCTTTACCAAGGGCGACAAGAGCGTCGAGGGTATCGTGTTCAACAACACGTACAAGAAGCCCGAGACGCCCGTGCCGACGCCCGATCCCGGCACGCCCAAGACCGTGACGAACATCGTTAAGACGGTCAAGGGTTTCCTGCCCGCCACAGGCGACCAGCAGGCTGCCGCTCTGCTTATGGCATTTGTCATCGCCACGGCCGGCGTCGGAGCCCTGGTCTGGGGTATCCGTAAGCGCTAGGCACGCTGGCAGCGCCCGGGGCCAAAAGGCCCCGGGCGGCCGGCAGGGCTAAATTCCGACCTACTCCTACCCCCAGCCGCCACGGAGGCATCTCCCTCCTCCGTGGCGGCGCTTTTATGCGCCGGGGGCGCGCCACGAAACCGGCCCATCTACTACGTTTAGCCCCTTACCCCCAACCATGCCAAAAAACGCGAAAACAAAACCGCAGGTAGAACGCCTGTGGTTTTGTTCAAAACGAAGGTATGGTCATGGGTATCGCGTCAAACGTAGTAGATGGGCCGATTTCGTGGCGAGCGGTTCCGGCTGATCCCTTGGGGACGGAGGAAAACGGATCATTTTGGTCCCGCGAGGCTGGCGGAGGCACTCGTCCAGGGCCGCCCGAACAAAACTATGCCGGTTTACGGGGCTGAGTTACGAGTCTCCAACCATGCCGATATTCGTGAAAATAAAACCGCAGGTAGACGAGCCGTCATTTTGCAGAAAACGCGGGTATGGATGGGGGTCCTGAGTTTGGCCCCGTAAACCGGCATAGTTTTGAAATGGCCTTAAATCGGTAGCAGCCATTTTGCTATGCCGGAACGGTCGGTCTTCGGGCAACTACCCTCGCAGGTAGGCGATAGCGATCTGCGTGCGGTTGCGCAGGCCCATCTTTGCCAGGATTGAGCTGATGTGGTTGCGCACGGTGCCTTCGCCCATGTAGGCGGTGGCGGCGATCTCTTTGTTGTCGAGGCCGCGGGCGATGAGTTCGGCGACTTCGAACTCGCGGTCGGTCAGGCTGGCGAAGGCTGCGGGCCGGCGGGGCGTGCCCGCCTCGACGTCCGTTCCGTCAAAATCGATGTCCTCGATCGCCTTGCCCTCGAGCACGCGCTTGCCAGCCATGACCTGCGCCAACGCTGGTGGAATGGCGGCGACATCGGTTTTAATCAGGTAGCCGCGGGCGCCCAGTTTAAGCGCCGACACAATGTACTCGTCATCCGAGAATGTCGTCAAAAACACCACGCGTGCCGTGGGTTCGTGCTCAAGGATCTCGCGTGCCGCCGATAGGCCGTCGCGTTCCGGCATCTGAATGTCGAGCAGCGCGATATCGGGTGCGTGTTCGGCATAGAGCGAAACCGCGTCGTTGCCGTTGGCGCCGGTACCCACCACCTCTATCTGCGGCTGGGCGCCCAGGATAATCTTGAGCGAATCGACCACCAAGCGGTCGTCGTCGACAACAATAAGCCTCATCGGCCCTCATCTCCTTGCGGTTTGGGAACGGTGGCAAACACGCGCCAGCCGCCGGCGCCGGCACGCGGACCGGCGGTGAAGGTGCCGCCAAGCGCCTCGACGCGCTCGCGCATGGAGGCGAGCCCCATGCCTTCTGCGACGTTGCTGCTGCTCGCCGGGGTCGCGTCCACGCCATCATCGGTAACGATGAGCTGGTAAAACGACGGATGCTCCATGCACCGCACGGTAATGGTTTTGGCATGGGCGTGGCGCATGGCGTTGGAAAGCGCCTCGCGCAGGACCGCCGCAAAGCAGTTGGCGACATTTGCGGGCGCATGCTCGGCCAAAACTTCAAGCTCAACCTGCGGGCCGCCGTCCGAGCGTGCGCCTTCAACGATGCAATCGAGCTGTACGGAGAGGTCGACGGCGTTGTCGTTGAGGGAGTGGACGCTGGTGCGTACGAGCTGGAGCGCCTCGTCAACCGTGCGTTTGACGTCGGCAAAGTCGGCGGCAATCCTGGGCTCGTTGGCGTGGACCACGCGTAGGGCCTCGGTTTGCAGCGAGGCGCGCGTGAGCTGGTGGCCCACGTTATCGTGGATCTCGCGCGCGATGCGGGCGCGCTCGGCGAGCGTCGCGAGCTCGACTTCGTAGTCCTGGCGGTCGGCAAGATCGCGGTTGCGCGCCTCGAGCGCGAGGGCTCGTTCCTGCAGCTCGTCGCGGGTGCGACGCATGCGCTCCTGCTCGCGCTCCAGCTGGGCGGTGCGTAGTGACAACAAGGTGGCAGCGATCGAAAGGATGGCGGTCAACAGCAGCGTGCGGGTGGGAAGCGCGCCGGCGTGGGCATATGCGACGAGTGCGCAGACAAAGATGGCGCCGGCGCCCAGCGCGACCCAGGCGTGCTCACGGCGCACGTATCGCGCGATGTCATAGAAGGCGAGGGGCGCAAACGGCACAAACGACGGCACAAAGACGGCCACCATAATGTAAGCGTAGCTCGCGGCCTCACCGGCGCGGCGGGCACGTTCGCCTTGCGCAATTTCCGTAAGCGAGGCGACTACGACGCCAAGACAAAACGCCGCGACCAAGCGAGCGTCCACAGCAAGGCCCAGAGCGGCCGCGATGCAGCACGCCAGCACGATCGATTTGTCGAATAGCCTGTTCATACGGGTATTGTACGCGATGGCGCGCGCGACGATTGCTCGGGTGCCGCAACCGTGACATTCCTCCCGCCCGCCCCCGCCGCACTCGTGACAAAGCTCACTGGTGCGCGCCGGCGGTTCCTGCGATGATGCAATCGTACCGGGCCGCAATCAACAGAAGGGCCGCCTCATGACAGACATCGTCCACGTCGAAAATCTCGTCAAGCGCTACGACGATCTTATCGCGCTCGACCACTTTAATCTGAGCATCGCCCCCGGCGAGATCTTTGGCCTGCTGGGCCCCAACGGCTCGGGCAAGACCACGTCCATCAACTGCATTCTGCAGCTGCTCGCCTACGACAAAGGCACCATCGAGCTGTTCGGTGAACCCATGACGCCCACGCGCTACGACCTCAAGCGCCGCATCGGCGTGGTCCCACAGCAAGTTGCGGTGTTCGACGAGCTCACGGTGCGCGAGAACATCGACTATTTCTGCAGCCTTTACGTTAGCGACCGCAAGCGCCGTCGCGCGCTGGTAGACGAGGCGATCGACTTTGTCGGGCTGGGCGACTTTGCTAAGTTCCGCCCTGGCAAGCTCTCGGGCGGCCTGGCGCGTCGCCTCAACATCGCCTGCGGCATCGCGCACAAGCCTGAGCTCATCTTCTTTGACGAGCCCACGGTGGCGGTCGACCCGCAGAGCCGCAACGCCATCCTGGAGGGCATCTGTCGCCTGCGCGATGAGGGTGCCACGGTGGTGTATACCAGCCATTACATGGAGGAAGTCGAGCAGATCTGCAGCCGCATCATGATCATGGACGGCGGCCGCGTGCTGGCGCAGGGCACCAACGACGAGCTCAAGCGCATGATTCAGATGGGCGAGCGCGTGACGGTCGAGGTCGGCGCCGTCGAGACCGCCACGGTCGAGCGGCTGCGCGCCCTCGAGCACGTGCTTTCGGTTGAGCTGTCCGGCGGCGAGCTCGTCTGCACCTGCGAAGCGAGCCCGCACAATCTGGTCGACATCCTCGACACGCTGCGTGCCGCCGACGTGGCACTCGGCCGCGTGTGGAGCGAGCCGCCGACCCTCAACGACGTGTTCCTCGAGATCACCGGCCGCGAGCTGCGCGACTAGGGGCAGCCATGTTCAATACCATTATCATTACGGTCAAGACGCTGCTGCGCCGGCCGAGCACGTGGGTTTGGGGCGCGGTCTTTCCCGTCGCGCTTTCCACGATGTTCATATTTATGTTTGCGAACCTCAGCTCCGACGGCAAGATCGATCCGGTGCCGGTTGCCATCGTGACGGACGAGGCCTGGGACGCTTCGACCTTTAAGGACGTGGCGACGTCGTTTGCCAAGGAAGGCGACGACCAACTGCTCGAGATTCACGAGTGCGACGACGCAGTCGATGCGAACCGTGCGCTCAAGGCCGGCGAGGTCGCGGGCATCTATACGGTCGACGATGTGGGCACGCCCAAACTCACGTTGCTTTCGAGCTATGACAGCTCTCGTGCGTCGTCGGTGCTCACCGACCGCAGCATCCTTGAGACGGTGGCGAGCTCGTATACGCAAAATGCCGAGCTCATGTCCCAGATTGTCCAGGACAACCCGGCGGCGCTCGCCGACCCCGAGGCGGTTGCGCGCGCCCTGTCGCTCGAGGGCGACACCCGCCGCGTAAGCCTGACGCGCGCTACGCCCGATGGCACGGTCATCTACTATTACGCGCTTTTTGGCCTGGTCGCGATGATGTCTGCCGAGTTTGCCGCCTTGAGCGTCGTCGATCTGCAGCTCAATCTGTCGGGCCTTGGCGCACGCCGCTGCGTGGGCGGCCTTTCCAAGACGGCGTCGCTGGCCGGCATTTTTGTCGGCTCGTGGCTGGTCTCCTTCGCCTCGATGACGATCACGATCGGCTACGTGCGCCTGGTCGTGGGCGTCGACTTTGGCGGGCGCGAGGGACTGTGTTTGGTGGGCGGCGCCGCTTCCGCGCTTGCCGCCACGGGCTTGGGGCTCTTTGTGGGCACGCTTCCCGTTAAGGGCGGCAAGGCGTCCAAGTCGGGCATCCTCACGGGCTTTGCTACCACGTGCGCCCTGTTCGCCGGCCTCTACGGCGAGCCGGCGATGGCGCTTGCCGACGACGTCGCCCGCGCCTGCCCGGCCGAGTGCTGGTTCAACCCTGTCAAGCTCATCTGCGACATGTTCAACCGCCTGTATTTCTTTGAGGACCTGGGTCCCTTTGCCGTTCGCGCCGGCGCGCTGGTCCTTATGGCGCTGCTGTTCGTTGCCGCCGCCACGCTGATCTTTGGAAGGAGCCGCTATGAGCACCTTTAAGACTGCGCTTCGCATGGCGTTCGCGCACCCGTTCTACCTGCTCATCTATACGGTGTTCATCTCGCTCATGGGCGTATTCATCGCGGCCTCGGTGAGCTGGAACTCGTCGCAGCTCACCGAGTACAAGCCCTACGACGCCAACGTGATCGTGGTCGACCGCGACGACAGCGACCTTTCGCGTGCGCTTACCAAGCATCTGGGTTCGCGTTTTGAGCTGGTCATGGGCATCGGCGACGATACATACGATCTTGCGGACGCGCTCTCCAAGAGCGACAGCGCCAAGGGCAGCGCCGACTGCGTGTTCTTTATCCCGGAGGGGTTTGAGGACGACCTGGTCGCGGCTGCCCGCGCGGGGGAGGCCCTGCCCAAGCTCGACGTGACCTACGGCTCCGGCACCATGGCGGCGGCGCTTTCGTCTGCCGAGGCCTCGCGCTGGATCTCGCTCGCGGGCGCTGCGGCGGCCCTAGAGCCTGCCGCCTCTAACGGCAGCGTCGCCAAGGCCGCCGAGCATGCCGCCGCAAAGCGCGCGGAGGTCGAGATTGAGCAGGTCAAGGTCGACTCGACTGCCGCCGCCACACTCGAGTCGTACTTCAACTTTGGCGCGTACGCGATCATCTCGTCGGTCATCGTGTCGGTAGGGCTGGTGTTCTCGGGCATGAGCGAGCCCGAGCGCGTGCGCCGCATGGAGGCCGGCCCAATCTCCGAGCGCCGGCGTTCGCTCGCCGTGTTTGTGGCCGCCGCCGTGCTTACCGTCTGCATCTGGTTTGTGTCGAGCATGATGGGCGTCGTGGGCTTTGCCGGCGCGGTCGCCGAGGTCGGCGTGGGTCGCGTGTGCCTGGCGTTGGCGGCGACGTTTGCCCTGGCGTGCACGCCTCTGGCCGTTGGCTTTGCGCTTTCGAGCCTGGGCGCGCGCGAGGAGCTGCTCAACGGTGTGGGCAACCTGCTTGGCATGCTCATGACGTTTTTGGGTGGCGCCTGGATGCCGCTGTCGCTCATGGGCTCGGCCGTGCAGACCGTGGCGCATTTTGTGCCGACGTTTTGGGTGAACGACGCGATCGGCAAGGCGCTCGCCGCGGACCTGACGTCCACCGTGCTGGGCGACATCGCCTGCGACCTGGGCGTCACTGTGCTCTTCGCCGCCGCCATTGCCGCCGTAGGCCTGGCCCTCTCACGCGCCAAATCCCGCGCCTAGTCTGAAATAAATCCTAGGCCTCGCCCCAAAATAGTTCGCCAAGGTTTACTATTACGTTCATAAAGTAGTACGAGGCTAACAATGGGGGATACCATGGCAACGCAGGAAGCCTACGTCCAGGTTAAGGATCTCAAAAAGCACTACGGCGACGGTGATGCGCGCCTGGCGGTACTCGATGGCATCAATACGTCCATCAACCGCGGCGAGATCTGCGTCATGCTGGGACCCTCGGGCTCGGGCAAGTCGACCTTTCTCAACCTGATCGGCGGCCTGGAGGATGCTGACGGCGGCTCCATCATGGTGGACAGCTGCGACCTCATGGTGCTCAAGCCTGCCGACCTGGGCGAGTATCGCCGCCGCGAGCTGGGCTTTGTGTTCCAGTTCTACAACCTGGTGCCCGATCTCACCATCAAGGAGAATATCGAGGTCACGGCGCACCTGTCCAAAAACCCGCTCAATGTCGACGACCTGCTACGCTCGCTGGGCCTCTACGAGCACCGCAACAAGTTCCCGCGCCAGGTTTCGGGCGGCCAACAGCAGCGCTGCGCCATCGGCCGTGCGCTCGTCAAAAACCCAGGCCTGCTGCTGTGCGACGAGCCCACGGGCGCGCTCGATTACAAGACATCCAAGGAAATTCTGCAGCTCATGGAGGACGTCAATCGCGAGTACGGCTGCACCATCATCATCGTCACCCACAATGCCGCCATCGCGCGCATGGCCAATCGCGTGCTGCGCCTGCGCGACGGGCGCATCGTCGAGGATGAGCTCAACGAGTCGCCCGTTGCGGCCGCCGAGCTCGATTGGTAGGCGGCGCCATGACACCTCTCGCAAAACGTCTCCCGCGCGAGCTGCGCCGCAATATCGGCAAGTACCTGGGCATCTTTTTGCTTATGTGCGGAAGCATCGCCCTTACCTCGGGCTTTTTGCTCGCCGCGCATTCCATCGGTTGCCTTATCGACGACATGCGCGACGACTACACGATTGAGGACGGCCGCGTGACCACCTCCTTCGAGGCTGCCGACGAGCAGCTCAAGGCCGCCGAGGACGCGGCCGACGACGTCGGCGGCGTCACGCTCTACAAGAATTTCTCCATCGACGCCATCATCAAAAAGGCGTTCGGCGACGACGGCACCAAGCGCACACTACGCACCTATGCGCACCGCACCAAGGTCGATATCGCGTCCTACTGTGAGGGCAAGGAGCCCAAGACGGAAGACGAGGTGGCAATCGACCGTGTCTTCGCCACCAATAATAACCTGTCCATGGGCGATAAGGTCGAGCTTGAGGGTCGCGCCTACACCATCTGCGGCATCATGACCCAGCCCGATAGCCAGGCATTGTTCCTCAACAATTCGGACTTTACGGTGAACACCATCACGTACGGCGTGGCCGAGGTCACCGATGCCGGCTTTGCCGCGCTCGAGGATGCCGGCGGCGCACCCGCCTACACCTACTCCTTCACCTTTACCGATCGCGACCTCCCCACCGCGGACCGCATTGACGCCGAGCAAGATATGGTCGAGGCGCTGACCGACGCCGATGCGCGCGTGGACGATCTGATCGACACCGATTCCAACCAGGGCATTGGCTATGCGCGCGATGACGTGGACGGCGACTCCATGATGTGGATGACGCTGCTCGACATCATCATCGTGATCATGGCGTTTGTCTTTGTGGTCCTTACCGACGCCACCATCGAGGAGGAGAGCGCCATCATCGGCACGTTGCTCGCCAGCGGCTATCGTCGACGCGAGATCGTGCTGCACTACCTTGCGCTTCCCGCTATCGTGGGCGTGGTCGCGGCGCTTTTGGGCACTGCGCTCGGCGTTGTGTTCTTTACCGAGCCCATGCGCAGCCTTTATTACGGCTCGTACAGCCTGCCTCCCTTCCAGGTGTACTGGAGCTGGGAGATCTTTGTGAAGTGCGCCGTGGTTCCCGCCGCCGCGCTCATCCTCATCACGCTGGTGGGTCTGCTTCGCAAGATGGGCAAGACGCCGTTGCAGTTCCTTCGTCACGAGGCGAGCGGCAAATCGGGCACCAAGCGCGGCTTGCAGCTGCCGGAGCGCATGGGTTTTGTTTCCCGCTTCCGCCTGCGTATCTTCCTGCGCAATCTGGGCAACTTCGCCACGCTCTTCGTGGGCATCGCGTTTGCCTCGCTGCTACTGCTCTTTGGCCTGGCGATTCTGCCCACGATGACGCACTATGCGGACAACCTCGAGACAAGCCTGGTCGCCGAGCACCAGTACACGCTCAAGGCGCCGCTGGAGCTCGAGGGCACTGCCGAGGAGCGCGAGCAGTGGTCGGCACTCGAGCGCTTGCAGTCGGTTGACGGCGCGCTGCTTTCCGCCGCTCAGGATGCCGATGACGAGCTTGACGACGCGGCCGATGCGGCGCAGACAGCAGCCGATGCCGCGACCAGCGCTCCGTCTGCCGAGAGCCTGGCCGCAGCGCAGGATGCGCTTGCCAAGGTCCAGGACAAGAAGGATGCGCTTTATGCGCGCCTCGATGACCTTGCCGATGCCCTCGGCTGCGACCGCGACGAGGCTATCGACCTGATCGACAAGGCCTCTAAGATCGACACTGACAACGACGACATTCACCCGGTTAACACGACCGATAACGGTGCAGACAAGATTGCGCAGACCGAGAAATATGCCGTTTACCAGCTGCAATACGACCGCGGCGATGGTAATGGCGAGGAGACGATTTCCGTCTACGGCATCTCGCCCGATTCGCGCTATTGGAAAGACCTCAACGTTGGCGATGGGCGCGTCGTCTTTGGCGGCGGCCTGCTCGACAAGTTTGGCTGGAGCGAGGGCCAGAAGGTCACGCTCATCGACAAGTACGAGGGGGAGCATTATTCCCTTGAGTACGCGGGCAAGGACTGTGCCTGGGGCTCCAAGTCGGACATGAATATCTATATGAGTATCGACGACTTTAACGAGCTGTTCGGCAACGACGCCGCCTACTTTAACGGCTATGTGAGCGACGAGAAGCTCGACCTCGATGCTCGTTACTTTGCCGGCGACACCACGCCCGACGACATGCGGGCCGTGGGCGACCAGTTCATCGGCATGATGAGCAAAATGATCGGAATGATGATCGGGCTCGCGGTGTTCATCTTCCTGCTGTTTATGTACCTGCTGACCAAGGCTGTGATCGACCACAGCGCCCGTTCGATCAGCTACATGAAGGTCTTTGGCTATCGCGATGGCGAGATCTCGCATCTATACATCCGCTCGATCACACTGTGCGTGGTGGCGTCGCTCGTGCTGAGCCTGCCGGTCATTATTGGCTCACTCACGGCCATCTTCCGCTCGATGCTGCTCGCCTACAACGGCAATATCGAGATCTACGTGCCCGCTTGGTCCATGGTTGCATGCGCCGGCATTGGCTTTGCGACCTACCTGGTCGTGGCGCTGCTGCACACGCGCTCCATCAAGCGCGTGAGCCTCTCCGAGGCGCTGAAGGTCCAGGAATAGAGAACCGCCCGCACGCGGGGCACGAACCGAAGGAAGGGTGCCCCCGCGTTATTTGCCCGCCAGGCCTGACGTGGGCAAACGCGCGCAACGTCAGACTTCCCCGAACAGAAGGAGACCCATGGCAAGATCGGCAGAGGAGCTCAAGCAGCTCTCCATCAAGGAGTTCACCGAGGCGGCAAAGGTCTACGAATCCGGCCATGCCGGCATTTACGAGATGTGCAAGGACGACTATCCGCAAATGCTCGAGGAGCTTGAGCTCGAACCGTTCGAGGACGCGCTCGACGTGGGCTGTGGAACCGG
Organism: uncultured Collinsella sp.; assembly: GCA_905213265.1. Classification (GTDB taxonomy): domain Bacteria; phylum Actinomycetota; class Coriobacteriia; order Coriobacteriales; family Coriobacteriaceae; genus Collinsella. The sequence continues at coordinate 9,730 of CAJMHR010000013.1, read as the reverse complement.
AGCTGTCCTAGAACTGCTCCACGCCCGGTACCCCAGCAAGCACTTGACTGGACTCGATCTCACACCCGGGATGATCGACGTCGCCCGGGCAAAGCAGCTCGATAACGTCAGCTTTGTCGTCGGAGACGCGGAGGCACTGCCCTTCGAGCCCCGGAGCTTCGACGCCGTGCTCTGCTCTAACAGCTTCCATCACTACCCGCATCCGGAGAGGTTTTTCGCCGAGGTGGCACGCGTCCTTCGGCCCGGCGGGCGACTGGTCCTTCGCGACTACACCTCGAACGATGTCGCGGTCTGGCTCATGAACAACATCGAGCTACCGCTGGCACGCCTCTTGGGCCATGGCGACGTGCGCATCCTCAAGCTGTCCGAGCTACGCGCGCTCGTCGAGGAATCCGGGCTCACCCCGCTCAAGCTCGAGGCACAGAAGGGATTCCGCGCGCATCTGGTCGCGCAAAAGGGCTAGTGGTCCACGCCAGGACGCTCCGTCACGCCAGGGCACGCCATCAAACCAGATTGTGGCCACGCCAGAACGCGCCACCAAACCAAGGCGCGCCGCCACAAACGTGACGGCGCGTCCCTAGCTGCCAGGTGGCGAGGCACTCATTTAAGTCTGTCCCCAATGACTAGGTGCCATACTTGACTTTAACTCTGCTTTAACTGGTACCATCCTCTATGTCTGTAACGCCATATAGACCGAGGGGATATATCTATGACCGCAACTACACCCGCAGCACCCGCCAAGGTGTACTTCACCAACCTGCGTACGCATGCTCGCGAGAGCCAGCTCGACAAGCTCAAGCGCCTCATCCGTCACGCCGGTATCGAACAGATCGACTTCGAGAACAAGTTCGTCGCCATTAAGATTCACTTTGGCGAGCTGGGCAACCTGAGCTTTTTGCGCCCCAACTACGCCCGCGCCGTCGCCGACGTCGTGAAGGAGCTGGGCGGCAAGCCCTTCCTCACCGACTGCAATACGCTCTATGTCGGTAGCCGCAAAAACGCACTCGAGCACATCGATACCGCCTACCAGAACGGCTTTACCCCGTATGCTACGGGTTGCCAGATCATCATCGCCGACGGCCTCAAGGGTACCGACGAGGCGCTCGTCCCGGTCGAGGGCGGCGAGTACGTGCGCGAGGCCAAGATCGGTCAGGCGCTCATGGATGCCGACATTGTGATCAGCCTCACTCACTTTAAGGGCCATGAGCAGGCCGGTTTTGGCGGCGCCATGAAGAACCTGGGCATGGGAGGCGGCAGCCGTGCCGGCAAGATGGAGCAGCATGCCGCCGGCAAGCCGAACGTCGCGACCGAGCACTGCGTTGGCTGCCATGCCTGCGAAAAGATCTGCGCGCACAACGCTATCTCGTTCGACGGCACCCGCGAGCGCGAGCTTGCCAGCGGCGCTACTCGCACGGTGCACGTGGCTGCCATCGACCACGATCGCTGCGTGGGCTGCGGACGCTGCATTGCGGCATGCAACCAGGACTGCATCAAGCCCGGTTATGAGGCCGCGGCCGACGTGCTCAACTGCAAGATCGCCGAGTACACCAAGGCCGTCGTCGACGGCCGCCCGAGCTTCCACATCTCGCTTGCCATGGACATCAGTCCCAACTGCGACTGCCATCCCGAAAACGATACGCCTATCGTCAACGATATCGGCATGTTCGCGAGCTTCGACCCGGTCGCCATCGACCAGGCCTGCGCCGATGCCGTCATGGCATCCGAGCCGCTGCCCAACACCGAGCTCACCGATAGCGCGGCCAAGATGGAGCACAACCACGAGCATCTGGAGGGCAAGCAGGCCAAGGATCCCTTCTGCATCACGCATCCCGACACCGACTGGCGCGTGTGCATCGCGCACGCCGAGAAGATTGGCCTGGGCACGAGCGAGTATGAGCTCATCGAGGTCAAGTAGCGCCTAGCTATTGGACAAAATAAGCGCCTTTGTAGCGTAAGTTGAGCAAAAGCCGCCCACGAGCACAACGCTTACGGGCGGCTTTTCAGAAGTGCGGTGAAAAATCAAATACCGCCGACCACAAACCGATTTTTGGCAACAAAACGCCTGATAAATTGTTGGTAAAACTGTGGTTTGGTCGGGCTTCCCGCGATTTCCCCCGCACTTCCGAAAACAGGGGGTCAGATAGGCCAGTAAACCGTACTATTTGCCTAAAAATACTCGTCGAGGAAGTTGTTGACTGTGCTCCAGTAGAGCTCGGGGTCAACTTGCGCACTCTTGGCGTGGGTGGCGCCATGGATGGTGAGCTTTTGCTTGACCTTGCTGGCGCACGCGTCGTAGTTTTGGTCGAGCATCTCGTACGGCACAAAGGTGTCCTGGTCGCCGTGGATAAACAGCATGGGAACCGTCGCGTGTTTGAGTTGCTCCACGCTGCTCGCCTTATGAAAGTCGTAGCCTGCGCGCACGTTGCACACCAAGTTTGCTACATCGAGCAAGGGAAAGCTGGGCAGGCCGAACACATCCTTGAGCTGCAGAGAAAACTCGTCCCAAACACTCGTATAACCGCAGTCCTCGATAATGCATTTCACGTTTGCGGGCAGAGATTCCCCCGCGACGTTCATGGCGGTTGCCGCGCCCATCGACTCGCCAAAGACCAGGATGCGCGCCTCGGGGTCAGCCTGAACGATCCGTCCAATCCATGCAACGGCATCGAGGCGCTCGGGCCAGCCCATGCCGATATAGTCGCCGCCGGAGCGCTCGTGGGCGCGGGCGGCGGGTGCGAGTACGTTCATGCCGCGGTCGTGGAATCGCTTGACGTATCGAGCCATGCCGATGGGCTCGTTGGTATATCCATGCAGGCAGACGGCGTAGTCGTGTGCGCTCTCCGACGCAGCAAAATACCAGGCGGCAAGCTCGGTCCCGTCGTCCGCGGTGAGGTTGCTGCTCTCGCGATTCTCTTTAAACCATGCCCGCGCCTCGGTATCCTCGGCATCCGGCTGCTCACCTTCTTTGTCGTTCTTGCTATCCTGCATCATCTTCATGGTGTATGGCGCGCGGGGATTCAGCGCGAAGTCAAACAAAAAGTTGCCGGCAAATCCGAGCAGCGCAACGACAACCACCAGTGCAACGATGCCGGCTATCTTGAGCTTTCGATGGGAACGTGCGTTTTGAGCCATGCGGTATTCTCCTATAAGATGTTAATACATCAACATTTAATGCAAGCGCATTATGGACGTTCGCCGTTGATGCGTCAACAGGCAAAGAATGGGTAAACAAAGAGTCACGTATGGTGCAAATTTCGCACGTACCTAGACGCTTTGATATAGTGTTGAGAACTCTTTACGTTGGAGGATGTAACCGGCATGTCCGATTCGAGCGACAGTTCTAAGCCGCGACCCAAGACCGCGGCCGTTCCACACTACACAGTGGGCGAGGAGATCATGAACTCCGTCACCCATGGTGTCGGCTGCCTGCTGGGTATCGCGGGCCTGGTGCTCCTGATCGTATTCGCCGCCCTGCGCGGCGGAGGCCCGGCCCATATGGCCGCGGCGATTGTCTATGGTGTCAGCATTATCCTCGAATACCTAGCCTCCACGCTCTACCACGCGATTCAGCCCGCGCGCGCCAAGCGCGTGTTTCGCATCATCGACCACAGCTGCATCTACCTGCTCATTGCGGGCAGCTATACGCCGTTTTGCCTTATCACGCTCGCAAACGACGGCGGCCCTGCGCTGTTCTTTGCCGTATGGGCCATCGCCATTATCGGCATCGCCCTCGAGTGCTTTATGCGCGAGCGTCAACCGCACTGGGTAAGCGGCCTGGTTTACCTGCTGATGGGCTGGCTCGTTGTCTTTAAGCTGCCCGAACTTGTGGCGCTGCTCAACCCCGTGGCACTTGCCCTGCTCGCCGTCGGCGGCGTGTGCTACACCGCGGGCGTGCCGTTCTATATCGCCAAAAACGTGCGCTACCTGCACAGTGTGTTTCACTTGTGGGTGCTCGCCGGCAGTATCTTCCAGTTCATGGCGGTGATCCTCTTCGTAATCTAGCGATCGCGCCTGCGCCCGCGGGCCCGTCCGGGCGCCCGCCGGGTGCAACTGCCCTATCCGCCATCAACGTTTTGACCTGACGTCCCGAATCTTGGAGGTTCGAGAAACTCCCGATGGACATAACCATCTCCCTTATCACCACCCTCGTTTTGACCCTCATCAACGGCTACTTCTCTATGTCCGAGATGGCGCTCACCACGGCCAAGCGCGCCGTGCTGGAGCACGAGGCCGAGGAAGGCGACAAGCGCGCCGAGCATGCCATTAAGCTGGCTGCCGACTCCGACCAGCTGCTCGCCACCATCCAGGTTGCCATCACGCTCGTGGGCTTCGCCTCGTCCGCCGTCGCCTCGACGAGTCTGTCCGACCCGCTTGCCACGTGGCTCATGAGCTTTGGCATCGCGCCGCTTTCCGCCATCGCGCGCGGCCTGGCGCCGGTCATCATCACCGTCGCCGTCGCCTTTGTGTCCATCGTGATCGGCGAGCTTGTGCCCAAGCGCATCGGTCTGGCCAACGCCGAGGGCGTATCCAAGCAGGTCGTGGGACCGTTGTCGTTTTTCCAAAAGATCGCCCGTCCGCTCGTGTGGCTGACCGGCGCCTGCTCCGATGGCCTGGCCCGCATCCTGCGCATCAAGAGCGCCGACGACCGCCAAAACGTCTCGGAGGAAGAGATCAAGTACATGGTCTCGGAGCAGGACGACCTGCTCGATGAGGAAAAGCGCATGATCCACGAGATCTTCGACCTGGGCGACACCGTTGCCCGCGAGGTCATGGTGCCGCGCGTGGACACCACTATGTGCGAGGACGACGAGACGGTCGCCGACGTGTTGTCCACCATGCGCCAGACCGGCTTCAGCCGCATCCCCGTCTATCACGAGGACCCTGACAACGTCGCGGGCATCGCGCACATTAAGGACCTGATTCAGCCCGCGCTCGACGGCAAGGGCGACCAGCCCATCGCCGGTTTTTTGCGCGACGCCACCTTTGTGCCCGACACCAAGGACATCCTGCCGCTGCTGTCCGAGATGCAGACCTCTCACGACCAGATCGTGGTGGTCGTGGACGAGTACGGCGGCACGGCCGGCATTATCACCATCGAGGACATCGTCGAGGAGATTGTCGGCGAGATCGAGGATGAATTCGACCCCGACAACAAGTACCTCACGCGTCTTTCGCGTCGCGAGTGGCTTGTCGATGGGCGTTTTTCGTGCGATGACGCGATTGAGCTTGGTTGGCCGCTCGAGGAAAGCGATGATTATGAGACCATCGCCGGCTGGATTTTGGAGCTTTGCGACTCGGTGCCCGACATCGGAGAGGTGTTTGAGGTTGCGGGGTACAAGTTCAAGGTACAGTCGATGCGTGGCCAGCGCATCTCGCTCATTCGCGTGATCGCTCCGGCCGAAACCGATAAGAAGGATTCCGAGTCTTCGGCAGAGAAGCCGGCGGCGTCGGGTGCGGGCTCTGTGGATCCGCACGATGGCGACGAGTAGGGCAAGGAAGAGTAGGGGAGAGTTATGGCAGGCCTGTTCAACATCCTTAAGGTCACCGTCAGCGAGGACAAGATCTGCGCGCATGTGCTGGTGAACCCCGGCATGCCGCTCATGACCTCGGAGGATATCGAGGCCACGGCGCGCGTGTATTACCTGGTGCCGGCGATTGCCAAGCACCTGTGCCTGGGTGATTCCGGTCGCGAGTTCCAGGACTGCATGGGTCAGACTGAGCTTTGCCATCTGCTTGAGCATGTGACGGTCGAGCTCATGAACGAGACCGGTCTTGCCGGTAGCATCTCGTGCGGCCGCACGCGCGTAAGCGAGCACGACGAGCGCGTCTTTGAGGTTGAGCTTTCGTGCCCCGACGACGCGCTGGCCATCGGCGCGCTGTCTTCGGCGACCTTTATGATGGATTGGGCCTATCTGCATGCCGACCAGCCCGCTCCCGATGTGGACGGTACGGTCGCGGGCCTGCGCAACCTGGTACTGGGTATGCGTGCCGAGGCCGAGGGCAAGGACCCGCACGAGGCCGTCGCCGCCGCGAACGCCGAGGGCGAGCCTGGGGATGCGTCCGAGGGCGAGGCGCCTGCCGAGGCTGCCGTCGAGCCTGCCGGCGAGGCCCCTGCCGAGGAGGCCGTCGAGCCCGAGCCCGCGGAGCCTCAGGGCGTCCCGAGCTTTGACGACGAGCCGCAGGAGGTAATCGATACCGAGGGCGCGACCGCCGAAAGCCACGAGGCCCCCGCTGCCGTCTACGGTGGCGCGGCGACGGCTCCGGTTGCTCCCGCGCACGAGGGCAACCTACCGCTCGTTGACGGCGCCGGCGAGGACCCGGCCGCCACGGTGGCTATGCCTGCCATGCCGCAGGAGTAGGCTCACCCGCTTATCACCATCATGTACCTGCGCCTTTACCGTACGCAGATGAGCAAGACGGCAAGCGCTGTGCTGCGGGTATAATGGACAGCATTCAAACGGTGGGCGCCGAGGTGCCCGCAGGAGAGGAATGAACATGGGTAAGACTTTCAACTTTATCTCGGGTGCGCTCTTCGGTGCTGCCGCCGGCGCCATCATCGGCGTCGCCCTGGCTCCGCGCTCGGGCGCCGAGACCCGCGCCATGGCTGCCGATATCGCCAACGACGCCTGGGATAACATGCGCGACACCTACGAGCACGGTGCCGAGGAGGCCCGCGCCGCGGTCAACGATTTTGGCCCGATGGTCGACGCCAAGACCGATGACCTGCGTGCCAAGGTCGACCTTGCCCGCGAGCGCATGGACCAGCTGCGCGAGCAACTCAACGACGCCATCTCGGGCGGTAACGTGACGCCCGCCGCCGATGTCGTGGTCGAGAACGCCGCCGAGGCCGACGCCGAGGCCGCGGAGCCTTCGACCGAGGCATAATGCGCGCCGGGGATTTTGTCGGCGCCAAGATCTATCGCAAGCCTACCGAGGATAAGCGCACCAAAAAAGACGGCACGCCGCGCAGCCCTAAAAAGCTCGGCAAGATTCACTTTCCGGTCTTTACCCCGGGCGGTACGCGCGTGGTGGGCTTTATGGTCCGCCAGTCCGATATCGCGGGTATGATCGAGCGCCCTGATCGATTTGTGGCGCTCGATGCCATTGGCGTCTACGAGGGCGCCATTGCGGTTGACGACGTCAAGGGCACCTACGATACCGCTGCGGCCAAGCGTCTCGACATCAACCTGGATGATTGCATTATCTGGGTTGGCATGGACGTGCGCACGGAGTCGGGCGATGTCGTCGGCTATTGCTCGGATGTGGAGTTCAAGCCGCGTTCGGGCGTCGTGCAGACGTTCTACGTGACCGCCGGCACTGCCTCGAGTGTGCTGGTGGGCGACACGCAGATGCCGCCGACGATGCTGCGCGGCTATGCGGACGGCGCGATGATCGTTTCGGACGAGGTTAAGTCGCTCGGGTATTCGGGCGGCGCCGCCGCAAAGGCTGCCGAGGCAAGCGTCGTGGTGGGCGATAAGGTCAAAAAGGGCGCCAAAGTGCTCGATGACAAAGGTTCGGTCGCCGTGGACAAGGGCAGTCGCGCGTTGGGTAAGCAGCTCGGCAAGACGCGCGGTATGTTCAAGGCCTTTAAGGACGAATACCAAAAGGCGAGCGGGGGCTCGTCGAAAGCCAGCAAATAGCGACGTACCAATTGATGGGAGGCAAGCCGGAGACCTGTTGCTCCGGCTTGCTGCGTTTATGGGGGAGGGCACATGCGCCAAAACGGATCATATTCACACGGACGCCCGGGCGCGCGTCCGACGGCGCGCCGCGATCTGGGGCAGCTGCCCAGCGGTCAGCGCAAGCGTCACCGTAAGCCCGGCGCGATGTATCTCAACCATAGCCGCGGCTTTAGCGACCGAAGCGCTCGCATCGGCAACGGCCGCACGCCCCGTCGTCCGTCTCGCCTGCCCTATGCACTCATCGCCGTGGGCTGCGCGCTCGTGCTGTTTGTCGCCGCCGTTGTGGGCTACGTCAACCGCAGCGTGGATGTCGTCCTCAACGGCCAGGAGACTGCAGTGCGCGTCGGCTCTACGCTGCAAAATCTCATCGACGACCAGGAGCTGACCGATACCTACGACGCCGGGGATCTGCTGGCCGTTGACGACAACGTGCTGACCCGCCATGGCGGCGAAAAGCTGTCGGTGAAGGTGGACGGCAAGCGCATAAAACAGGGCAAATGGAAAAGCCGCGAGCTTACGGGCGGCGAGAAGGTGACGGTCAAAGACGGCCGCGACACGTACGAGAAGCACGAGGTCCAGGCGACGGTTATCGAGCCCAAGCTCAAGGTCGAGGGCACGGGTGCCATCGAGTACGTTAAGACGTGGGGTATCCAGGGTCGCTCTGAGGTGTGGGTCGGCGAGCAATCGGGCAAGACGCAGGACCGCGGCGAGGTCGTGCCCACCACCGATTGCGTGGTCGAGTGCGCGAGCGTGGCGCCCAAGGGCAACGAAAAATACGTGGCGCTGACGTTTGATGAGGGCCCGAGCGGCGCGACCAAGCAGGTCTTGCAGGTGCTAAAGGAAAAGGGCGTCACCGCGACGTTCTTCCTGTCGGGCGATGCGGCCGAGGCCTCGCCCTCCACGGCCAAGGCGATTGTCGACGCCGGCTGCGAGGTCGGCTCCAACAGTTACAGCGACGAATCGCTCAAAGGCCAGGACCGCGATGCGGTGCGCGAGCAGGTTTCGAAGGGCACCGAGGCGATCAAGTCCGCGACCGGCGTGAAGACGATGCTTTTGCGTGCTCCTTACGCAGCCTTTGACGAGCAAAACTGGATTGATGCGATGGACCTGGTGTCTGCCGTGGTCTCGTGGAATATCGATTCGGGCGACTGGCTGCTCAACGGTGCCGACGAGCAGGTCTCGACGGTGCTCGATTCGGTGACGCCGGGCAACATTGTGCTGCTGACCGACAACGATGAATGTGCCGAGCAGACGCTCGAGGCGCTGCCGCAGATTATCGATGGGCTTATTGCCGACGGCTACAAAATCGTGACATTGAGCGATCTGGTCAAGACGGATACATCGCTGAGCAAAAAGCTCACCTCGCTGACGAAGGTCACCATGCCCAAAAACGCCGTGTTCCCCCAACTTGCCGAGGACAACGACACCACAGAGTAGTTATTGGGTAGTCATTTAAGAACGTCCATTACAGTCGAAATTGTCAGCCCGGGACCGTCTCGGGCTACGATTGAGGCGCGCCCAGAACGGGCCGCCGACCGGGCGCCCGCGCACGGCCGAACGTCCCTGCCCCGAGAGGGCCCGTTGGGTGCTGCCGGCGCGGGGCGCGCCGCCCCCGACGGCTGATAGGAAAGTGCCGGGCAGGTGCCGCGGCTGGTAATGTGAGTGCCGAGGGGGAGGCCATCCGGTCGAACGACTACCGGAAGGATACCACCGTGAAAGCGCCATCCACCAGACCCGCGGCCGTGCTCGGCCTGGACGTCGGCAAGTCATCGCACTGGGCCTGCCTGATCGACCGCGACGGGGAGGTGCTGGACAGCGCCCCCGTCCGCAACAGGGAGGCCGAGCTCGACGCGCTGTTCGCCTCCGCGCCCGCCGGCACGCTCGTCGTCGTCGACCAGTTCCGCAACATAGGGTCCCTCGCCGTGAGGCGGGCCCGCGCCGCGGGGCTCGGGGTCGCCTACCTGCCCGGCCTCGCCGCCAGCCGCGCCGCGGGCCTGTTCGCCGGCGAGGCCAAGACCGACGAGCGCGACGCCGCGGTGATCGCGCGG
>CAJMHR010000012.1 GCA_905213265.1 uncultured Collinsella sp. | reverse complement strand
GTTTGTAGAAGCAGTTTGTAGAAGCAGTTTGTAGAAGCAGTTTGTAGAAGCAGTTTGTAGAAGCGCCCCGCATTTGAGGAAAGCCTCAGATGCGGGGCGCTTTTCCCTGCTACCATGGTGCGAATAACAACGCGAATGACAGGCAGAGATATGAAGCTCACTATAGAATCGATGACCTACGGCGCCGACGGGCTGGCACATGCCGACAACGGCAAGGCCGTCTTTGTGCAGGGCGCCGTGGCAGGCGACACCGTCGAGGCCGAGGTCGTGCAGGACGGCAAGTCGTTCATGCGCGCCCGCACCACCGAGATTCTGGAGCCGAGTCCCGATCGCATTCAGCCTCCCTGCCCCTTCGTGGGCATCTGCGGCGGTTGTTCGTGGGGCAACCTCTCGCGCACCGCTCAGCTTGCCGCCAAAGAGCAAAACCTGCGCTCCACGCTCGAGCGCATTGGCAAGTTCACCCCCGACCAGGTCAACGAACTTGTCCAGCCTATCCGCCACACCAAGGACGACTGGGGCTACCGCAATAAAATCGAGCTCGAACCAACCGTCGTCAACGGTCGCGTGCGTCTTGGCATGCACGGCGTCGATCCCCGCAAGATCGTGACCGTCGATTCGTGCCCGTTGTTCGACAAACGCTTCCCCAAGGCGCTCAAATCGGTCGTCGGCGCGCTCAACTATCTGAGCGGCAGCCACAACCTGGGTCTGGAGCGCGTGGGCATTCGTGCCTCGCGTCGCACCAAGGCACTCGAGATCGCGCTTTGGACGCCCACAGGCTCTTTTCCGCGCTCGCAGGTCTCCCGCGTGCTGGCGGACGCCGCTCATCCCACGAGCATCGTGCGCGTGATGAGCAAGGGCGAAAAGAAGGCCCGCCGTGTCTCCAAGGTCGAAATGCTCGCAGGAGAGGGCTCATGGACCGAAAATATCGCTGAGGGTCAGATGCGCTTGTCTGCCCCGTCTTTTTTCCAGGTCAACACCAAGGGTGCCGAAATTTTGATCGAGCTTGTCATGGAAGCGCTCGACCCGCAGGAAGACGAACTTGCCGTGGACCTGTACTGCGGTGCCGGCACCTTTACCCTGCCGCTCGCCCGCCGCTGCGACTTTGTCGCCGCCGTCGAGGCCTACGGCCCCGCCGTGCGCGATCTACGCCGTAACCTGGAGATCAACAAGCTTGATAACGTCGACGTCATTGGCGGAGACGCGGTGCGCGAGTTCCCCGACCAGGACGCCGATGTCCTAGTAGTCGACCCGCCGCGTGCAGGCCTAGCGCCTGAGGCCATCGACCTCATCGCCAGCACGAGCGCTCGCGATGTCGCCTATGTGAGCTGCGACCCGGCCACCCTGGCGCGCGATCTTAAGCGCTTTGTCGAGGAAGGCACTTTCTCTCCCGTAAAGATCACGCCAGTCGACCTGTTCCCACAAACCTTCCACTGCGAGACCGTCGTCCACCTTAGGCGCAACTAGACTGTTTGCCCAAGACCACGCCCGATGATTTTTCTGAGACGGGGATAAAAATAAATTTGCTCCGAATGATTATTAAATCCCGAAATTTCAGCGCCGCCCGAGAAAGCTAAACGCCTTCTGGCAGGTTGTCCCGGGCCGAGGGCGGCCACCTTGATCGCCCTCGGCCCTCACCCACCTCAACTGCTCCTCAATTACATAGAGCTGGTCGAAAAGGGCGCAGGCTAGCGGGCGCCTTCCTCATCGTCGTTGGGCCGGTAGGTGATGAACTCGATAACAAAGGCCAGGACGGCAGAGACGAGCGCGGCGATGATCGCGAAGATCATGTGGGAGATCCCGGCGCCGCCAGGGGTCCCGTCGATGAAGTTGAGCAGGTTGAAGACACCGAGGCCGCCCGAGATGTACATGAGGGCGCCCGTCATTCCCACGATGGCGCCGCCCACGGCGGAGCTCAGGCATGCCACGACGAACGCGCGCTTGTTGGGAAGGGCGATGCCGTAGATGCCCGGCTCGGTGACGCCGAAGAAGAAGGCGGAGATCATCGCGGGAAGGGCGATGCCGCGGAAGCGCTCGTCCTTGTTTCTGAGGTACATGGCAAAGATGACCGCTCCGAGCGCGAACCCGTGGCCGATGGTGGCGGCGAGCACGCTGTCGTGGCCGAGGGTGTTCAGGTTCATGATGGAGATGGGGATGAGGCTCCAGTGGAAGCCAAAGATGACGAGGCACATCCACAGTCCACCGACCAGGGCGCTACCCAGGACGGAACCAACCACGGGAAGCTGGAAGATGAACGAGAACGCCGCGCTCAGCAGGTTGGTGATGAGGGTGGCCACCGGGCCGATGACGAGGTAACCCAAGACGATGGAGACCGTCATCGTGGCAAGCGGGACGAGGAACATCTTGAGCGCAGCCGGCATCCAGCTCTTGAGCCAGCGCTCAATGATAGAGCCGAACCACACCATGAGAAGGACGGGGATCACCGAGCTCACGTAGCCGGACACGGGCATGATGATGGGGAGCCCGAGGGCGGTGGCGTACCACGAGAACGTGCCGGCCACGCCGAGATTGATGCTGCCGAGCGCCTCACCCGAGGTCAGGGCGACCATCGTCGGGTAGAGGAGCGCCACGCCGATTGCCACGCCGGTGAACTCGTTCATGCGGAACTTGCGCGCGGCACTGAACGCCAGAGCGACGGGAAGGAAGTAGAAGAAGCCGTCAGCCACGGTGTAGAGCAGCGTGTAGAGGCCGTCGTTTGCAAAGGCCGGGACGAAGTAGGTGATGAGGGCAAGCAGTCCCTTCATGATGCCTGCGGCGGCAAGCGGTCCCAGGATGGGCTGGAAGATGCCAGAGATGAGGTCGATGATGACAGACGCTGCGGTCTTCTCGCCCTGGGGCTCGTCGTCGGCGCTTGCGCCGCCCGAGAAGTTGCCGGCCTCCAGGACCGCGTCGTAGACGTCCTCGACGATGTTGCCCACGACCACCTGGTACTGACCGTTGGCCTGGATGACCTGGATGACGCCCTTGAGGGCCTCGATCTTGGCCGTGTTGGCGCGGGACTCGTCCTTGAGCTTGAAGCGCACGCGCGTGATGCAGTGTGCGACGCTGGCGACGTTCTCGGCGCCGCCTACGTTCTCGAGTATGGATCTGGCCAGATCGTCGTATTTTTCAGCCATTATTTTCTCCTTAGTGATATTGCCCGGGCGGCTAGCCCAGGTCGCCTCCGTTGGTGGCGATGGCCTGTTGATACCAGTAGAAGCTCTTCTTGCGCCTGCGCTCGAGCGTGCCGTTGCCCAGGTTGTCGCGGTCCACGTAGATGAAGCCGTAGCGCTTCTCCATCTCGCCGGAGCCCGCGCTCACGAGGTCGATCGGCCCCCAGGTGGTGTAGCCGAGCATCTCGACGCCGTCCTGCTCGATGGCGTCGCGCATGGCCTCGATGTGCTCGCGCAGGTAGGCGATGCGGTAGTCGTCCTCGATCGTGCCGTCGGGAAGCACCTCGTCATAGGCGCCGAGGCCGTTCTCCACCACAAAGAGCGGCTTCTGGTAGCGGTCCCAGAGGTCGTTGATCGTGATGCGGAATCCCAGCGGGTCGATGACCCAGCCCCAGTCGCTCGTGCGCACGTAGGGGTTCTCCACGCCGGCGAAGGCGTTGCCCTCGGCGACGCCGCCCACGGAATCGGGGTCGCCCGCGGTGCAGCGTGAGGAGTAGTAGCTAAACGAGATGAAGTCGACGGTGTTCTCCGCAAGGATGCGCTCGTCCTCGGCGGTCATGCCCACGTCGATGCCCTCGCGCTCGAGCATCTTGAGCGCGTAGCCGGGGTAGTGCCCGCGCGCCTGCACGTCCACGAAGAAGAGGTCCTCCTGGTTCTTGACCTGCGCTGCGCGGACGTCCTCGGGACGACAGGAGTAGGGGTAGTAGCTTCCCGCGGCGAGCATGCAGCCTACCTTGTTCTCCGGGTCGACCTCGTGGGCGATCTTGGTGGCCCAGGCGCTCGCCACGAGCTCGTTGTGCGCGGCGCGGTACTCGGCCTCGCGGGCATTCTCCCCGGGCTCGAGGACGATGCCGGCACCCATGAAGGGACGGTGCAAGATCATGTTCATCTCGTTGAACGTGATCCACCAGTGCACGAGGCCGCGGTAGCGGTTGAAGAGCACCTTCACGAGCCGCTTGTAGAGCTCGATGAGGGCGCGGTTTCGCCAGGCGCCGTACTTCTTGACAAGGTGGATGGGGCAGTCGAAGTGCGTGATGGTCACGAGGGGCTCGATTCCGTGCTCGCGGCAGCAGCGGAACACGTCCTCGTAGAAGGCGAGCCCGGCCTCGTTGGGCTCCTCCTCGTCGCCGTTGGGGAAGATGCGGCTCCAGGCGATGGAGAGGCGAAAGACCTTAAAGCCCATCTCCGCGAAGAGGGCTATGTCCTCGCGGTAGTGGTGGTAGAAGTCGATGCCCGTCTGGGCCGGGTAGTAGTACCCGGGCTCAAAGTCGAGCATGCGCCTCAGGCCGCGACTCACGTCGTTGCGCTCCGGCCCGTGTGGGATGACGTCGACGTTGGCAAGGCCGCGGCCGCCCTCGTCATAACCTCCCTCGCATTGGTTGGCGGCGGTGGCTCCTCCCCAAAGGAACCCTTTTGGAAATGGCATGGTGCCTCCTTCTCTCTGGCGCCCCCATCTCTGCGGGGGACGCTTTATAACGTCCTTGCGGCCTCGCGCGCCGGGCCCGTGGCCCTTTCCCTGATGCGCGCGGGCCGTCTGTGAAGGGGTGACTAGCTGACGGCTTGTCCTGCAGCGGCGCGACGTGCCTCCCGGCCTCCAAACAGGGAGGGGACCTGTGCCAGGCACACGCCGGCGAGGATGATGGCGACGCCCAGCCACTCGACGACGCCGAGCGGCTCGCCGAGGACGATCATGGCGATGAGCAGGCCGGCGGGGAGTTCCGCGGCGGCCATGACAGTGGAGAGGCCTGCGGGCAGGTGCGGAGAGCCCATGCCGAAGAGCAGGACCGGGCAGAGCATGCCAAAGAAGCCAGCGATGACGGCAAAGGGCAGGATGCCCTGGGCGAGGACGCCCGAGACGACGTAGTCCGGGCATACCGTGAGCGACATGATCACGGAGCCCGCGCACACGATGACGCCACGCTGCTCGGACGAGCAGGGGGCCTCGACCTTGCCGGAGAGGGTGACAAAGAGGGAGCAAGACACGGCCGCCCCCAGCGCGCAGAGCAGGGCCACGGGGTCGTACCCGGTGATGCCGGTCTTGTAGACGCCGCTGGCGAACACCGTTCCGAAGACGATGACCAGGGCGGAGGCCACTTGGAGGAGCCTCGGCGGCCGGCGCGTCATGACGGTCTGCCACACGAGCCCCAGCCACGTGAACTGGAAGAGGAGCGTGAGCGCCACCGGGGCGGGCAGCACGCTCATGGCGTAGCAGTAGAGGATTGAGGTGAGGCAGGTGAGGGCTCCCAGGCCCATGAGCTTGAGGGCGAGCTTCCAGCCCACGCGCTGCCAGCGGTGCCCGAGTGCGTGCCCTGCGAGCGTGGCGAGGGCGAAGAAGAGGCAGCCGAACCACGCCTGGCTCGCCACCACCTGTGCCGAGGTGAAGCCCGCGGCGTAGGCGAGCTTGTAGGTCGTGGCCATCGCGCCGTAGCAGGCGCCGCCCGCAAAGACCTGGAGCGCCGCCTTGGCCTGTCCCGCGCCCGTGGCTCCTGCCCCGGCGGCCTGTTGCTTGATTGTGTTTGTTCCTGCCATTAGGCTCCCTTCCGTCTGCTGTCTTGCAGATGCACGTCTCGTGCGTCTGTTCCCTGCAGTCGGAAGGTGGGCTCGTGCGGTCTTCTGGCGGTGCATGTGGTACCTGCTGCCAAGACGAAAAAAGCCACGCAACCGACTGCTCGGTTGCGTGGCAAAAAGGTGGCTAGCGCCCAGAAAAGTCCACGCGTTTTTAGACTGGGACAAAGTACTACAACAGGTGAGATTCCGTCAAGAAAAAACCGAGGAAAAAAGTGAGCCTCTGCCCGCCGTACCTGTGGCGGTCGTTCCCCGAACGGGGCGGTGCTGTTGGGGACTGTCTCGATCTGTAACAGTAAGACCCGGTTTTGGTCCGTAGATGTTACAGATTTAGACGTTTTGTCGGGGCGGTTTCCGTTTGTCTTGATCTGTAACAGTTAGGGGTAAAAAGTGGGTCTAGATGTTACAGATTGAGATTGTTGAGGATGGGTGAGGGTAGCTAATTCGGACGGGGCTATTTTAAACATTGGGAAATCGAGCGTGGCAAGCGGAGGTCTTCGGGGTATAAGACGGCTAATTGTATGCCGCCTATGAAAGGAAACCTCATGCCCAGCGTTGCCGTTCTCGCCGCCGATGGCTTTGAAACTATTGAATGCTTGACCATGGTCGATGTCATGCGTCGCGGCGGCGTGCGCGCCACGCTCGTCTCGATCATGCCCACGCGAGAGGTCGTAAGCTCGCTGCAGATCCCCGTGACCTGCGATGCGCTCTTTGATGAGATCAACTTTGACGAGTACGACTGCGTCGTGCTACCCGGCGGCCTGGCCGGTGCCACCAACCTGCGCGCAGATCAGCGCGTCTGCGACGTGGTCTGCGAGTTCGCCGCGACCAAGCACGTTGCCGCCATCTGCGCCGCCCCGTTTATCCTGGGCGAGCTTGGTCTACTCGAGGGACACCGCGCCACATGCTTCCCCGGCTTTGAGAAGAGCTTCCCCGAGGGTGCTTATACCGACGAGAAGGTCACGCAAGACGGCAATATCATCACCGCCAGCGGCATGGCCCAGTCGCTCCCTTTTGCGCTTGAGCTGCTGCGCACGCTCGCCGGCGACAAGGCCGTCGAGAAAGTCGCCGAGGGCATTCAACTATGATTTTGGCTTCGCAATCACCGCGCCGCATCGAGTTGATGCGCGAGGCGGACTATGACATTCGCATCATTCCTGCCGATATCGACGAAACGCCGTTTGATGGCGAGGCCCCGCTTACGCTCGTTGAACGCTTAGCACGCGCAAAAGCCGCCGCTGTTGCCGCCGAGCATGCCGAGCCCAATGAGCTGACGGTCGCGGCCGACACCATCGTCACCTTTGACGGCAAGATTCTGGGCAAGCCGGCAACCGAGGACGAGGCGCGCACCATGCTCCGTGAGCTTTCGGGCCGCACGCACCAGGTCGCAACCGGCGTCTGCATCGTTAAGGCAGGCGATACGGCCGCCCCGCATGCCGCCGAAAGCCTGTCCTTTGTCGATGTGACCGACGTGACGTTCTACGAGCTCAGCGACGAGCAGATCGAGCACTACGTCGCCTCGGGTGAGCCCATGGACAAGGCCGGCGCCTACGGCATTCAGGGTACAGGCGGACGCATGCTCGTGCACGATATTTCGGGCGACTTCTATAACGTGGTGGGCCTACCCATCGCCCGCGTCGCGCGCGCGATTCAAAAACTCTCGTAATTGCATCTGGCGCTGGGTATTCCCCAGCGCCTACAATTTTGGCGTACCGTACGGATCCCGACCGGGCACAAGGCGCGGCGGAAAACCGATAGGAGTTAAACATGGATACACTGCTCGAGGCCATTGACGTCTGCGATGTCGATGGCTTTTGCTATGGCAACTATACGGACGAGGAGGCCGGCACCGGTTGCACCGTAATCGTGGCACCCGAGGGTGCCACCGGCGGCGTTGACGTTCGCGGCGGTGCTCCCGCATCGCGCGAGACCGACCTGCTGCGTCCCGAGAACACCGTCGACAAGGTCCACGCCGTCTGCCTTTCGGGCGGATCGGCCTTTGGCCTCGAAGCCGCAAGCGGCGTAGCCCGCGAACTCGAGAGCCGCGGTATCGGTCTTCCCGTCGGCCCCACTCAGGTGCCCATCGTGTGCTCCAGCTGTATCTTCGACCTTGCCTTTGGTAACCCCACCGTTCGCCCCGACATTGAGGCCGGCATCGCAGCCGTGCGCGAGGCACTCGACAACACCCCCACCACGCTCGAACAGGGCAATGTAGGTGCCGGCACGGGTGCCACCGTCGGAAAGCTCATGGGGCCCACCACCTGCATGAAGGCCGGCCTTGGCGCTGCCGCCGTGGCGCTCGGTCCCGTTAAGGTAGGCGCCGTGGTTTCGGTCAACGCCTGCGGCAACGTGGTCGACCCCTTCACCGGCGAGTGGGTCGCCGGCATGCGCGCCGCCGCCGATAGCGACCAGATTATCGACATGGAACTCGCAGCCTTTGCCGCCGCCGAATCCATGCAGATGCCGCTCGACCGCACCAACACCACCATCAGCTGCATCGTCACCAACGTGGAACTCACTAAGGCACAAGCCACCAAGGTCTCCCAGATGGCCGCAGACGCCTACGCACATGCCATCCGTCCCACGCACACCACCAACGACGGCGACACCATCTACACCCTCGCCAGCGGCAAACTGGGCGCCCAGGCAAGCGCCGCCATTCCCCTAGACCTGCTGGGCATGCTCGCAGTAAGGGCCCTGGAAACTGCCATCGTAAACGGAGCCAAAACCGCCAAAACCTCCCACGGCATCCCCGGCGCCGCAAAGTAAACTAGCTCGTCCGGTTGCCCGGTGGGCCTTGGTTATGTTTGCTGCTCTACAGTCCTGGCTCGCACGAAGAGCACATTAAGTGCTCTTCGGCTCGTGCGGAACTCGCGACAAACATAACCAAGGCCCACCGGGCAACCTACCAACCAGATTCTTTTCAGCCCAGGCCCCTGTGTCCCGCGCGTCGAAGATCTTCAAATTCAAATAAACTGACAATCGATTCTTATAGCAGAGGCCCCTTGGCCTTTAGTTTGATACAAGTTCCGCGCGAGCAGGACTGTTCGCAGTAGCAAACTAAAGGCCAAGGGGCCCAGTCAACCTATCAGCAGCGATTACTCAGCAGCTAGTTGAATTTGAAGATCTTTGAGGCAAGACGGTATAGGCCGAGTGTGGTTTTGTCACCGGCACGACCGCGCAGATTGGTGAAGAACCCGACCACGCCGTAGCGGGCACGACGATACATGCGCTCGTCATAGGCCTTCAAATCATTCCACAGCGTCTTTAGGCGCTCGTCGGCGCAATCTTCCTCGGAAAGCTTGGTAAGCACCGAGCAGATCGCCATCATCATGGTGAAGTAGCCCATCATGTACGAACGCAGGCGCGACGACCCAACATCGCTGTACAAGTGGTACGACTCCATCATGATACGCGTAACACGGAACTGCTGGTCCAGACGCTTGACCATCGTTGCCTCGTTGACGCTCTGGCCCTCGCGACCGATAAAGTAGCAGTAGAGGTCGATGTCGGCGTAGTACATGGTCTTGCAACGCGGCAGCGGCACGTAGGCGTAGATGTTGTCCACATAAAACGTGTGCGGCGGCATGGGAAGGTTGGACTCGCGCAGCACATCCGTGCGATAGCACAGGCTGTGCATGAGAAGGTTCTGGTCCAGGCGGAAATGACCGATCTGATCCCAGGAAAAGATCTTTTTGCGCGGCAGGGCAAATTTGTAGCCAATAGCGGTATGCGTGCCCTCGTAAACCTTCTCGTACACGTAGTTCGAGATAAACAGGTCAACGCGCTGGTCGCGCTCCTCAAAGCCACGCAGAATCGACAGCATGGTCGAAAGGGCAGCGCCGTCAAGCCAGTCGTCCGAGTCGACAACCTTGTAGTAGGTGCCCTGCGCCTCGCGCAGACCCGAAAGGACGGCAATACCGTGACCGCCATTCTCCTGGTGCACCGCGCGGATGATTCCAGGATAACGTGCCTCCCACTCATCGGCCTTATCGGCCGTCTCGTCCTTGGAGCCGTCGTCCACCACGATAATCTCGATATCGGTAGCGTAATTGCTCCCCTCCAAGATGGAGGTGATGCAATGGTCCATGTCCTTGGCGGCGTTATACGAGGGAATACCGAATGTTATGACTTTATGCATGGCAGGCGATAATCTCATCCGAAAGATCGAGGGCGGAATTGGTCACAGCGTCCATATCGTAGTAACGATACTCGGCCAGACGACCCACCGGGTGGAAGTTCGTCAGGTTCTGGACGCGCTCAAGATAGCGCTCATAGAGCTCACGGTTCTCGGGCTCAAGAATGGCGTAGTACGGCGTCTCGCCCGAGCCGGGCGTATAGGCCTTGGAGTACTCCTTCATGATGGTGGTCTTGCCGGACAGAACCTGACCGGTCATGTTCTTGAACTCGGTGATACGCGTGTAGTCCTCGCTCGTGGTGTAGTTGACGGTGCCCACGGGCTGGAACTGGTCCATATCGAGCGTCTCGAACTTCATATCGAGCGTGCGGTACGGCAACGCACCCAAGTCGAGGTTGAACAGCTCATCGAGCGGGCCGGTATAGACAATCTCGCCGCCGTAGACCTTGCCATCGATCTTGACGGTGGTCTCATCGATCTCAAAAAGATCGCGGGCGTCCACGTCGCAGAACACGTCAATCAGGTCGTGGTCGAGCATATGCTCGAACAGCGCGGTATAGCCGTCCTGCGGCATGCCCTGGAAAGGAGCCTGCGGGAAGTAGCGGTCGTCATCGCCCACAAAGACGGGAACGCGGCCGGTGATCGAGGGGTCGATCTGATCGGGCGTCTGGCCCCACTGCTTCATGGTGTAATGCAAAAAGACGTTCTCGTAGACGTAATCGGCGACCTCGGCCAAGTCGGGGTCGTTCTTCTTACGCAGCTCCATAATGGGCACCTTGACATCCTTGCCAAAGGTCTCCACGAGCTTCTGATACAGCTCCTCGCCGCGCTCGTCACCAAAGGCGAGCTTGAGACTCGCATGGTTGAAGGGCACGGGCATAAGGGTACCGTTGATGTTGGCGAGCACCTTGTGCTGATAATCCGTCCACTTGGTAAAGCGCGACAGGAAATTGTGCACGCGCTCGTTAAAGGTGTGATAGATATGCGGGCCGTACTCGTGAATCAGGATTCCAGCCTCGTCAGTGCAGTCATAGGCATTGCCCGCAATGTGGCTACGGCGCTCCAAAACGGCAACACGATAGCCGATGGTCTCGGCAAGACGGCGGGCGCAAACGGCACCGGCATATCCAGCACCGACGACAATCATGTCGTACGCGCCGGCGTTAAAGCCTTCAGGCAGGCCTGAGGTAATCTGCATCGATACTCCTTGTCAAAAGCCACGGGCTCGTTAGCTGGGCTTTTCTCGAACATTCTTCGAGACATATTTATCAGAGCGATTATAGCGCTAATGCGTCCTATAATGAGCTTGCCACACAAGGAAAGCTCAAGCACCGCGGCGTACATAATTGTAAGGTAAACCCGCTAGCAGCGGGTTTACTCGTGAACAGCCGGGCGCCTGGAGCTTAGTGAAACGCTTGTAAGGAGTAACATGAGCGATTTCCTTAACCGTATGAAGTCTGCCGCCAAGGCCGACCTTAAGACGATCGTCCTGCCCGAGGGCGAGGATCCGCGCACCATCGTCGCGGCCACCAAGATCATCGAGGAGGGCCTGGCAAAGATCGTCATCCTGGGCAACCCCGACGAGATCAACGTTCCCGGAGCTACCGTCATCGACCCGCGCAATGCCGAGAAGCACGAGGAGTACGCGCAGAAGTTTGCCGAGCTCCGCGCCAAGAAGGGCGTTACCATCGAGCAGGCTCGCGCCCAGGTGATGGACGCCACCTACTTTGGCACCATGATGGTCAAGATGGGCGATGCCGACGGCCTGGTCTCCGGTGCCTGCCACTCCACTGCCGACACTCTGCGCCCTGCGCTTCAGATCCTCAAGACCGCCCCGGGCACCAAGCTGGTCTCGGCCTTCTTCGTGATGTGCACCGATACCCCGCAGTTCGGCACCGACGGCACGCTGATCTTCGCCGACTGCGGCCTCAACATCAACCCGTCCTCCGACGAGCTCTCCGAGATCGCCATCGCCTCCGCTCACTCCTGGTCCACCTTCATGGGCAATGTTGAGCCGCACGTGGCCATGCTCTCCTACTCCACCATGGGTTCCGCTGGCGGCGAGGTCGCCAAGAAGGTCCAAGAGGCCGTGAAGTTCTGCAAGGAGAAGGCTCCCGAGCTCGCCATCGATGGCGACCTGCAGCTCGACGCCGCTATCGTCCCCACCGTTGCCCAGCTCAAGGCTCCCGGCTCCTCCGTCGCCGGCAAGGCCAACGTGCTCGTGTTCCCCGACCTCGAGGCCGGCAACATCGGCTACAAGCTGGTCCAGCGCTTTGCCGGTGCTGACGCCTACGGCCCCATCCTGCAGGGCATCGCCAAGCCGGTTAACGACCTTTCGCGCGGCTGCTCTGCCGACGACATCGTGGGTGTCGTGGCCATCACCGCCGTCCAGGCTCAGATGGCTGAGTAGCGCACGCACTCGCTCGAAGGCCGTACGGGCTAACCCCTGAAAACGTCCTCGACCAATGAAACGCCCCCGTTCTGCTCCTTCGGAGCTACGAACGGGGGCGTTTCTGGTCTGCGGATTGTTTTCAGGGGTTAGCCCGTACGGCCTTCTACCGCTACGTAGCAATCAGGGTATCTGGGGTGGACGGCGGCTTGGCTACGAGCTAGGGCTGAAAATCTGAATGAATGGGTGCCGTTGCTGGGAGCGCAGGCGTTGCTGGTGGTGATCACTTTGGGACTGGAATTTCCACCTGCTAGTAAAAAGGCCTCCGGAGCTGTTGCTCTGGAGGCCTTTCGTTCAATCGCAAGCGAACGCGTTAGTTGTTCTTGGTCAGGCGCTCGACGTCGTGGGCGATCATGTATTCCTCGTCGGTGGGGATGACCATGACCGTGACGGCGGAACCGGCGGCGCTGATGACCTGCGGGCCGTTGCCCACGGCCTCGCGGTTCTTGTTGTTGTCGATGCGCACGCCCAGCCACTCAAAGCAGTCGCAGAAGGCCTTACGGATCGACCAGTCGTTCTCGCCGATGCCGGCGGTAAAGGTGATGGTGTCCACGCCCGCCATGGAAGCAATCATGGAGCCGGCCTGCTGCATGGCCTTGTAGGCGAACATATCGAAGGCGAGCAGGCAGCGCTCGTCGCCCTCGGAGGCGCGCGTGCGGATGTCGCGGGCGTCGTTGGAGATACCCGAAATGGCAAGCAGACCAGACTGCTTGTTCATCATGTCGTCGACTTCCTGGTAACTGTAGCCGCCCTCGCGCTGAAGATAACACACGGTGGCCGGGTCGATGGAACCGCAACGGGTACCCATCATCAGGCCGTCAAGCGGCGTGAGGCCCATCGTGGTGTCGCGGCACACGCCGTCCTCAATGGCGGCAAGCGAGGCACCATTGCCCAGATGGCACGAAAGCAGGCGGTGGCAGCGCGAGCCCAGGATCTCCTTGGCCATCATCCACTCGTAGCGGTGGCTCGTACCGTGTGCGCCGTACTTGCGCACGTGGTACTTGTCGCACACGTCCTTGGGCAGCGCGTAGGTGTAGGCGACCTCGGGCATGGTCATGTGGAACGAGGTGTCGAAGACGGCCACATTGGGCAGCTCCGGATACTTCTCGCGGCAATACTCGATTGCCGCGGCCTCGCCGTAATTGTGCAGCGGAGCGAGCGGTGCCACCTCAAGGATCTTAGCCATGACCTCATCGTCGACGACCGCGGAATCATCGAAGTGCCAGCCGCCCTGAACGATACGATGGCCAATGCCATCAATCGTAAAGTCGGTCTTCTCGAACTCCTCGAGCACGCGAGCGATAGCAGAGCGATGATCGGGGAAAGGGGCCTCCTCGGTCTGCTTGGCGCCACCGTTCTCGGAGTGGCCAAAGATGCCCATGTCCGAAGCGATACGTTCGCAGTTGCCCTTGGCGAAAACCTCTCGGGTATCGGTATCCAAAAGCTGATATTTAAGGCTTGAGCTGCCGGCGTTGACAACAAGTACGTTCATGAGACTCCTTTGCAGTGCAATACGGTCGACGCAGACCCCTTAAGGCGGCCGCATTTTAATAAGAAGTTATCACAACTTGATAAATAGCTATCAGTCATATCGCCCAACGAGCGCAAAAGAGGGGCCGAACGGCGCTCGGTCGTCCAGCCCCTCCCCTCTTGCAATTACTTGCCGTTGACGATGCGCTCGACGTCGGAAGCGATCATGAACTCCTCGTCCGTGGGGATGACGAAGATCTTGACCTTGGAATCCTTGGCAGACAGGCACCAAGCGCCGTCACCACGCAGGGCGTTGCGGGCATGATCCATCTTGACGCCCATAAAGGCCAGACGGTCGGCAACGCCGGCACGAACGGCCGGAGCGTGCTCACCGATGCCAGCGGTGAAGACCAGCGTGTCCATGCCGCACATGGAAGTAGCCATCTCGGCAGCCTTGGCGGCAATCTTGTAGACAAACATGTCGAAGGCGAGCTGAGCATCGGGGTCACCAGCGGCGGCGAGCTCCTCGACGTTGCGGCAGTCGTTGGTCTTGCCGCCGGTCACAGCCAAAAGGCCGGACTTCTTGTTCATCATCTCGTCGACCTCGTCGAAGGTATAGCCGCCCTCGCGCTGCAGGTAGCACACGGTAGCCGGGTCGATGGAGCCGCAGCGGGTGCCCATCATGACACCATCGAGCGGGGTGAGGCCCATGGTGGTGTCCATGCACTTGCCGTCCTCGATAGCGCACAGGGAAGCGCCGGAGCCGATATGGCACACGACGACCTTGCGGGCCTCGCCGTTGGTCATCTCGGCGACCTTCTTGGAGATGTAACGGTAGCTGGTGCCGTGGGCGCCGTACTTACGGATGTGCAGCTTGTCGCAAACGTCCTTGGGTAGAGCGTAAGTCTTGGCGACCTCGGGCATGTTGAAGTGGAAAGCGGTGTCATAGACCGTGACGTTGGGCAGGTCGGGATACTGCTCCAGGCAGAACTCGATAACGTTGGCCTCGGGGTTGTTGTGGAGCGGCGCCAGCGGGGCGACCTCGCGGATCTTAGCGAGAACGTCCTCGTCGACGAGGGAGGAATCGCCAAAGTACCAACCGCCCTGAACGATGCGATGGCCGATGCCCTCGATCTTGACGCCGTTGGCCTCGAGGTCCTTCAGGACGACCTCGATGGCGACCTTGTGGTCGGGGAACTCGATGTTCTCGGTCACCTTCTTGGAACCGTTAGCAGCGTGGGTGAAGGTACCGCCGGTAAAGCAGACGCGCTCGCAGGAGCCCTTTGCGGACACCTTGTGGGACTTGGTGTCGATGACCTGATACTTAAGGGTCGAAGATCCCGCGTTGACGACCAGAACGTTCATGTGTCTCCCTACTAACAGGCGGTGTGGCGCCGCCAGGTTACATACGCTTCAATAATAAACCCAAACGCCCTCGCGCTCGGGTTTATTGGCGTTGATATATAAGTTATCGGTGTCTAAATACTCATGTCCTTTGGCTTGTAAGACGAAATAGCGCGGGGATATACACCAAAGAAGAAATCCCGAGCGCGACAAGCAATACGACTCGAATGCCCGCAGCGCTGCTCAACACAGCGTTGAGCAGATAGAAAAGAACAGCACCCACCGCCACCATCTGGCTTTGAACCGAAATCAGTGAACAGCGCATCGAAGAATCAGCAGCATTTTGAAAAATTGAGTATTTAATTGGAGCAAACAACGAGTACGCAACCGTCTGCAGCACATAGAACACGGGCAGCAAATTAGCCGGAGTAAGGGGGATCAAAAACAAAGCTGTCAATACTAAGCGAATGATGCCGCAAATACGCGCAAAACGGCCCTTGTCGACAAGAGCAATCACACTGGGCACAATAAGCCCCATGGAGGCCGAGGCAAGGAGCTGGACCGCAATGGTCACACCCGAAGCGACGGAATTCATTCCGCGGCCCGCAAGCAGCAGTGAGAAAAAGTCTTCCAGGGCGACAAAAGCAAATGCCTGAGAACAGTCCATGATGAACGCTGAACGAAGAATGCCATTACACGCAATAGCGGCACCGATCATCTTCGGGCTAATTCCACGCTCAGGTGCCCCCGCAGTGCCCCCTCTTCGCATCTCAGGAATGCAGACAACGACAACCAACGTCAACACCATTGCGATGATATCTGCCGAAAGACCAATGAGATATGCACCGACAGACGAAATGAAACCACCCACGCAAGCGGAGATGGCATAAGAGGCATAGAAAACAAATCGCTCAACGACATTAAGTCTTACGAGCTGGTCCTGAGAGACGCTGTCAATGTAAATCGCTTCTATGGATCCGCTCAGACATGCAACGGCAAAACCTTTGAGAGCGAACGCACCGATTAAAAGCAGAGGGAAACGGACGAGAAGCAGGGCAGCGTAGTATCCAAGCATCCCCACGACGCCAACGAGACCGCTTGTCTTTCGTCCAAACCTATCAGCAATATAGCCAGTGGGAACTTCGAGGATGAACTTGCTCACTTGATATGCAATCATCATGCTAGAAATCGCCACTATCGAGAATCCGACGAATTCAAGGTAAACCGTCAGAAAATACAAAATGGTGCTGAAGTTCGACAGAAAAACGAACGTCATATAAAGCAAAACCGTACGGTTTTTCATGCTCCGCCCTCCAAGAGTCAACAATCTGAATCGGAATCTTGGAAAAGCATGAGGGCAAAGCCGTCAGTCATGTGTTACAAGGCGTCAACATTCACTTGACAACACGAGGCCAAATGGCCTCACGAAGCAAGATGACGCAATAGGTGAAGAAATACCGTCTGGTGTCGATCGGTCCAGGCATTTTGTCGATAGCAAAAGTAGATGGGCAAGGCTACGTCATGCGAGCCTTCAATAGAGCACTCGCTCACTTCCAATCCATCTGATGCGAGAGAAGAGCCAGAAAAACTCAATATCAATCCCCCGGCTTGAAGAAACTCAGCCTGCGCCCTGCTTCCGTATTCGACATCGCGAAAGCGGAAATTAACCAGCTGAGCTTCGGGACATTGATTGATTGCATTGAGACAGGGTGACAAATTAATGGGAACAGCGAGCCTGCCGCCCAGTAACTCACGAATGGTCATAGCGTCAACAGATTGATGACCAGCTGGGCATGAAAGAACCCTGAGCTCCTTTTCACCCATATATTTTGAAGAAAGGACGCTGTCCCGTGGTTCCTCAAACGAGATAGCCGCGTCCGAAATTCCAAGTATAAGTGATTCAAAGCATGTTGCCGTTGGCTGATGCCACACATCAAGATGAATCTGAGGGTGCGAGCTTTCAAACGAGTCGTACCAGTTTTCGGAAAAAAGGAGCCCCCGCCCGTGAAGACAGGGGGCGTAAAGACGGAAATGGCCGTCGGGCGAAACGCCGCCGTTCCCCGATTGAGCGTACTTTTTGAGATCGTCGACTTGCGCCAGGATCACGCGTGCACGACGCGCAAATTCTCTGCCCGCCGGAGACAAAACAGCCTCCCCCGCCGATCGGTCGAGCAAAACAATCTGATACTCAGATTCCAACTTTTTTATTGCCGACGAAACGGCCTGCGGACTCACGTGAACGGCGCGAGCTGCTTTGCGCACGCCGCCATAGTTCGCTACAGCTTGAAGGTATTCGAGTTGAGAAAGCTGCATAGATTACTCCAAAGGCAGCCAAGTCGACGGCCTACGCGCCCTCAGATGAGGTTCTCGCCCAGGTTCTTGCCACCGAGAACGTGCATGTGGAAGTGCATGACGGTCTGGCCGGCGTTGACGCCCTTGTTGGAGATGACGCGGAAACCGTCCTCCAAGCCCTTGGCCTTAGCGACCTCCTGGATGGCGTGAGCCATGGCGCCCATGGTCTCGGCAGGTACGTTGTCGGCGATGTCACTGTAATGCTTCTTGGGGATCACGAGCGTATGGACCGGCGCCTGGGGATTGAGGTCGTCGAAGGCGATGACCTGGTCATCCTCATAGACAACGGTCGAGGGGATCTCGTGGTTGGCAATTTTGCAGAAGATGCAATCGCACATAGTTGGTTCCTTTCTCACAGACCAAGGTAATTATATTTGGTCGGGATGGCTAGAACGAGAGGTTGTCGTCGATGTTGGCGGCTTCGCCGTCGGCGAGCACGTCGTTGCCGTCGACGTCCTTAAGAAGCACCGAGACCTTCTGCTCGGCATCGGACAGGCGGGTGCGCAGGCTCTTGAGGAGCTCGACGCCGCGGGTATAGCTCTCGAGCGACTCCTCGAGCTCCATATCGCCCGACTCCAGGCTGCGGATGATGAGCTCCAGCTCCTGCGAGGCCTGCTTGTACGTAAGCTGCTCGACCGGGGTCTTCTCTGCCATATCTGTTTCCTTTCCTAAAGGTTTATCGCTATGAAACGCGGGTTACTCGACCGTATCGACCGTTGCAGCCACGTTGCCGTCTGCCATACGCACGCGGATGGCGTCGCCCGGCTTAAAGGTCTTGGCGCTCGTAGCCACACCGTCATCGCTGTACGCGATGGAGTAACCGCGGGCAAGCACCTTGAGCGGCGACAGGGCATCGAGCGACGCGGCAGCTCGGCCCAGGTCGGACGCGGGTTTGTTGAGCATCGTACGTCCCTGATGCTCCAGACGGGAACTCGCAAGCGCGAGCGCATGGCGCTTGCCATCGAGCCCCGAGGTGCTTGCAACCAGGCGCTCGGGCAGGCGCTCAAAGTTGGAGCGGAATGCCCCGACCGAGCGTACTATGGCGCCCGACAGGCGATCGGCAGTCAGCGCAAGCTCCGATTCGCGACGCTCAACCATAAATGTGGGGTCGTTGAGGCACGGGCGGCACGCAGCCGCATCGAGCGCATCGCCCAGACGGGCCGTATAGGTATCCCAGGCGCGGCGACCGCACTGATCGAGCATCTCCAGGTCGACCTGGGCCGACCCAATCATCGATGCCATCGCGGCACCCAGACGCTGATGGCGCGCCTCGAGCACATCGGCCAACTCCGTCATAGCCGGCGCCACCGATTCTGCCGCCGCCGTGGGCGTGGAGGCGCGGCGGTCGCTCACCATGTCGCAAATCGAGGTATCGGGCTCATGGCCGATACCGGTCACCACGGGCACGGGACAGGCAGCCACTGCGCGGGCAAGCTCCTCGTCGTTGAAGGTCATGAGGTCCTCGAAGGAGCCGCCGCCGCGCACCAGCAAGATGCAGTCGGGCGCTGGCGTGATGGCGGCGGCACGGCGCAGGCCCTCAATAAGCTCGGCCGGCGCACCCTCGCCTTGAACCTTGGCGCCCACGCAGACGAGCTCGACGAGCGGGTTGCGACGACGCAGCGTGCGCTTGACGTCGTCGATTACGGCACCCGAAAGCGAGGTGACGACCGCCACGCGGGAGCAGAACACCGGTATGCGGCGCTTGCGCGCTTCGTCCATCAGGCCCTCGCGGCGTAGCTTTTCGGCCAGTTGCGCCACTTGTTGACGCAGCAGACCCTCGCCCGCCAGCGAAAATGAGCGAGCGACAAAGCTCATGCGGCCCGTGGCCTTATAGAGATTGAAGCTGCCCTTAAAGCTCACCTGCATGCCATCGCGCAAGTCGAAGGTGCGCTTAAGGTAGGCGCCCTTCCAGATGATGCAGTCAACGGCGGCCGAGTCGTCCTTAATCTGGAAGTAGCAGTGACCGCTTCGGGCATTGGGGCCACGGAAACCCGTGACCTCGCCCAGAACGCTCAGCTGCGGAATGGCATCGAGCGCGCCGGCGGCAATCTCCACCGCCTGGCTCACGCTGAGCTCCTTGCGCTCCTGATCGTCCGAACCGTCGAACTCGGCGGAAACGGCATTGCCGGTTAGATTCCAGCCTGCCACGCAGCCTCCTTTCGTCATCGTGCACAAGGGCTTCGGCCCTGCGCAAATTCAAGTCCAACACATAGTACAGCGCCGCGGGGACACGAATCCCCGCGGCGCCCAGCGACCCAATTTGTTATCGGTTGGAGTTTCTGTTGTAGCGAGCCATAAGATAGAGCAGCTGAATAATCGAGGTGAGCGCCGCAGCCACATAGGTAAGCGCGGCGGCCGTCAGCACCTTCTTGGCACCGTTGACCTGCTTGGAGCTCATACCCGACTGCTCAATATACGCCACGGCGCGCCGACTAGCATCAATCTCGACCGGCAGCGTAACCAGTTGGAACAGCACGCTAAACGAGAAGAAGATCAGCGCGAGGGTCGTGAGCCCGGCAATGTTCATAAACAGGCCCAAGAGCAACACGATGGTCCAGGTGTTCTGGGTAAAGTTGACGACCGGCACGAGGGCGGTGCGAACCTTCATCATGGCGTAACCGCTTTGACGCTGGGCGGCATGGCCCGCCTCGTGGCAGGCAACGGCAACGCTTGCGACCGACCCGCCCGAACGGTTGGCATCCGAGAGATACAGGTTGTTGTCCTGCGGGTTGTAATGATCGGTGAGCTCACCAGCGACGCCCTTGATACCCACGGCGTTGCAGCCGTTGGCGTCGAGCATGCGGCGAGCGACCGTGGCGCCCGTGTCGCCGTCCGAGCGAACCTTGGACCAGGTTTTGTACGTCGAGTTGATATAGTTCTGTGCGGCAAGACCGATCACCGTGCAGACAAGAACAACCAGCAGGTACAGCGGGTCGATGCCAAAGCCGTATCCATAGTAATAAGGCATGCGAATTCCTCCGAATCGAGTTACACGTTGGAGGCATTCTACCCACTCAAGCGGCTAGGCTTCCTTACAGCAATTCAATTTTGCCATCTTTGACCGTCAACCCCATGTTGCCCGAGAGCAGATCGTCCAGGCGCGAGCCCACAAGCTCAAAGCGCCAGCCTTCGCGCAAGGGGCTCTGCTCGGGATGCTCAATATAGTCGGCCAGGTCATCGCGCGAGGCAATGACCGAGGTCGCCACTCCCGAGCGTTCGGCAACCAGGCGGATAAGCGCGTACATGAGATCCGTCACGCTCTCCAGCTCCGGAGAGATCTGGCGATGCCCGCGCACCATGAGCGGCAGGCGATCGTGCGGGCAGCTTGCGCCGCGCTTGATGGCCATGAGCGCACCGTCCACGTCGCGCTCCCCCAACTGATCGGTACCGCGAATGCTACGGAACTCCTCAACGCGCACGGGATTGCGCTTGACGAGCGCAAGCAGCGTGTCGTCGGACATGACCCACTTGCGCGGGATGTTACGGCGCTCGGCGCGGTCCTCGCGCCAGGCGGCGAGCTCGCGCGCGATGCCCAGCTGGTGGCGGCTGCACGAGTTGATGCGCTTGACCTTGCGGAATGCCTCGTGACGGTCGGCGCGATAGTGCGACTCGTCAGCCAGCGGGCGTAGCTCGTCGAGCACCCAGTCCACACGGCCCAGCTCGCGCAGGCGACTCATCATCTCGGTATAGGCGACGATCAGGTACTTGACGTCATCAATCGCGTACTCAATCTGCTTATCGGTCAGCGGGCGACGCGACCAGTCGGTCAGCGACTCGGTCTTGGGCAGCGAGACGCCGCAAAACGTCTGAACAAGCGCGCCATACGAAATCTGCTGGCGCTCGCCCAAAAAGGCAGCGGCGACCTGCGTATCGAAAATCGGTCGTGGCAGCACGCCCACGGTATGGAGCATAACCTCCATATCCTGCGAGCAGGCGTGGAAGACCTTAGTCACGCTCTCGTCTGCCATAAGCTCGGCCAGCGGCGATAGGTCGTCGATTACCAGAGGGTCGACCGCGACGCTCTCGGCAGGGGTGGCAATCTGAACCAAACACAGACGCGGATGGAACGTGCGCTCGCGCAAAAACTCGGTATCGACGGCAATCGCGTCGAACTCACGGGCGCGCTGGCAAAAGTCGAGTAAAGCCTGATGTGTGGAAATGTACATATCAATCCATCGAATAAGGTTAGGCCCGAAAAACACGGGTAGGATATCGGCATTGCCTTACAACTATACTCGGTTAGTCACAGAACGGGAACGTAAGTATGCGCTGCCTTATCATCCATAACCCTGCATCGGGCCCCAGCTCAGATGAAATCTACGCATTCACGCACGCCCTCGCGCAGGGCGGCGACGAGGTCGTGATGCGCTTTATCGGCGATGGCATGGAGCCCGAGGACGCCGTGGCAGACGTGCGCGAGTTTGATCGCGTGGTCGTTTCGGGCGGCGACGGCACCGTCTCCAACGTGCTCGACCAGATGCGCGGGTGCGGTGTCCCCACGCTCGTCTTCCCCTCCGGCACAGCCTGCCTGTTCTTTAACAACATCGGTAATGCCCCCGAGGCAGCGGCGCTTGCCAAGGCTTGCCGCGCCGGTCGCACGGTCAAAGTGGACATGGGCGAGCTCTTTTGGCTCGACGAGAACGGCAACGAGAAGCGCCACGGTTTTATCATCATCGCCGGCTCGGGCTTCGACGCCGAGATCATGATGAAGGCCGCTCCCACCAAAAACGACATCGGCGAGATCGCCTACTTCCTCTCTGCGCTCGCCACGCCCAATCCTACGGTAGCGCACTTTACGATTGAGCATGACGGCATTGTCGAGGAGCTCGACGGCATCTGCTGCATGGCCGGCAACACCTCGGTCATCCAAAACGACATCAACCTGTTCCCCGACTGCCGCATGAACGATGGCATGGTCGACATTGCGGTCATCGAACCCGTAAAAACCGTGCAGCTTCTACCGACTGTGATCACCGCCGCACTCGACCCCGCCGGCAAGGTACTCGGCCGCCCGCAGTTCAAGATCATCCAAACCAAGGAAGCCAAGATCACCTGCACCCCATCGCTGGGCATGCAGTTCGATGGCGAGATTATCTCCAGCAATTCGGGCGTCTTTGGAGCCCGCGCGCTTCCGCAATGCCTCGACCTCATCGTCGACGAATTCTCCCCGCTCGGAAAATAGGAGGACCCTATGAACGACAATCCCCTGCTCGGCTTTATCATCATCGTTTTGGCCATGCTCGTCGGCTATGCGATCAACGTGATCCACCGCCGGAAGAAGTAATTCCATATTGGCATGATATTCATCCAATTATCGTCTCCCCTGCCGTTTATGCATTTGCCAAACAGCAGGGGATTCTCATTTCGGGCATTCCCAGCTACTTTATTCGGCTACAGTAATTGCAGGGCGTCTTTATTAAAATAAAGCTACAAACTGAGTATAATTAACCGCTCATCGCATATTTCATCACGCTTATCGAGTAAGTTTCTTTCATAGATGAATATTGTTTCTAGTTCGTTACGCTAATGAGGTGTCTTTATTGGCTGAAGCCCTCTGGCGACAGAGGGCTTTCGCACGCTGGGAGGGAAAATGAGGAAAACTCACCCCGTCAACGCGCTCAAGAAGCTAGGCATAGGCCTCGCCTTTGGAGCTGCGACCATCATGTCCATGCCGACATCTGCGCTCGCCTGCACGCAGATGTACATGGGCAAAAACCTTACGGCCGACGGCAACACGTACTACGGCCGCGCCGAGGACTTTGGAGCGCGTTACCTCAAGCACTATGGCATCGAGCCCGCTCATGAACCCGGCTTTACGTACAGCTCGATTGAATCTGCTTTCGAATACACTTCGAATAAGCCTACCTATCGCTACAGCTATGTACGCGACCACCCCTCCAACTGGTTGGGTCGCACCGACGCCTACTCCGAAGCCGGAATCAACGAGAAGGGCGTGTCCTGCTCTGCCACGCTGAGCACCTCCTATAACGAGGATGCCGAAGCAGCAGACCCCATCGATGAGGGAGTGGGTCTGGGCGAATATAGCTATGCCAGCATCATCTTGGGCGAGAGCGCAACCGCTCGCGAGGGCGTCGAACTCATCGGCAGCTTGGTCGACGAAAAGGGCGTCTGCACCAACGACCAGATCATCATCGCCGACAAGAACGAGACCTGGCTGTTCGCCACGCTTTCCGCCCATCAGTGGATCGCCATGAAACTGACCGACGACGTCGCCTCACTCAACCCCAACATCGGCAGCCTCAACTACGATGTCGACCTCGATGACACCGAAAACTGCCTCCACTCTGAGGGCATCCAGTCCATGCCCGAGCAAAAGGGTTTCGCTAAGTACACAGACGGCAAGTTCGACGTTGCCAAAACGTATGGCGAAAGCCTCGCCGATTCTGGCGTTCACCAGTGGTCCCGCTATGTGCAAGGCCGCAATTATTTTGCTAGTCCGCTGACCGAAGGCACGGATTACGACATTATCACCGTTAAGAAGGATGAAAAACCCGCCCAAAAGGGAGCTATGGTCAGCGAAATCCAGCCCCTGTTCTTCAAGCCTAGCAAGTCTGGCTGGAGCACCTTTGAGCTGATTCGCGCCTTCGGCAACCGCGGCGAAAACGTCCCAGGCCTTAACGCCAACACTGACGGCGTCTACGCCATCGGCAGCGAGCGCAACACCGAAATCAACCTTTTCCAGATTCGTCGCGGGTATGATCCAGAAGTCGCTACCATCCAGTGGGAGATGCTCTCCCGCGCCGCGTACTCCGTCGCCATCCCGTTGTACTCCGCTCTGATAACTGAGGTCAGCCCGTACTTCAGCGATCAGACCGTCTCCTTCGATCACTGCAAACAGACTGACGTCGTGTACAACGAGGAGCCCGAGAACTCAATCAACTACGTCCTCATGGACATCAGCTCGCTCTGCTTTGAGAACCCTGACACCCTTGGTATCAGCGTCCGTGCCTACCTCGATGCGCTCCAGAACGAGCTCATCGAGCAGAACAAGGAAGTTGACGCCGCCATGCTGGCCGAGACGACCACCGAGGGCCGCACTGCCCTGGCCAACAAGGCCGGCAAAGCTGCTACCGAGAACACCTACGTCAAGTGCAAGGCCCTGCTCTAGGAGATGCGCGCCTATCTGAAGGCTGAGAACTTCGACCAGCCCTTCACCCCGAGCGACCTGAACACCGAGACCAACGGCCTCAAGGTGTCCATCACCTACGCCAAGGACGCTCTTGCCACCGACCCGGTAACCCCGGATCAGCCTGGTACTCCTGAGCAGCCCGGTACTCCTGAGCAGCCCGGTACCCCCGAGCAGCCCGCTAAGCCCGAGCAGCCCACCACCAAGCCCGAGAAGCCTGGCAAGTCGGACACCACGACCACGGTAACCACCAACAAGACGAACACCAAGGGCGGCCTGCCCACCACCGGTGATCGTTTTGATGGCCGCATGGTGGCCGCATTCGCCATCGCTGGCGTTGCCGTCATCTCCGCGGGCGGTTACTTCCTCTACCGTCGCAATAAGGAGTAACGTCTTAGCTGAGCGGACAAGGCAGCAATGGCAGTCTCGCCCGCTCAGCCCGCTCTTTTGACCGGCGGGAAACCCGCCTGAAATCTTTTTAAAAAAGATTTCCCCGCACACACTTCGCTGTGCTATAGTGCAGCGCAACAGCAACTAGGTGCGACCGCGCCACGGCATCACGAAAGGAGCCACCAACATGAAGAACACGATGAAGTCTCTCAACAACTGGTGGTGGCGTGATGCGAATACGATCGGTCGACAGTGAGTCCCTCACGCCTGTTTTTGCGCTCTAGGTGATTGGAAGGCCTCCGGTTTCGACCGGGGGCCTTTTTCTATCTCGAGCCCGATCGCATTCGCATCACGCGCCTCCACTTTTCTCTTGCACCCCCATTCCGAAAGGATTTTCACCATGTCTCAGAACACCACCGCCGCCCAGCCCCGCACCGTCCAGACCGCCGACCGCGGCAAACTCGACGTCCGCGCCCTCGTCCTGCTCGCCATCCTGCTCGCTGCCGGCTTCATCCTCAACTTCACCGTCGGCAAGGCCATCTCGGGCATCTCGGGCGGCATGATCAGCCCCGAGTTCATCATCTCGGCCTTCTGCCTCACCATCCTGGTCGTTCGCCCCAACATCGGCCAGGCGCTCGTTATTGGCCTCATCTCGGCTGCCGTGATCCAGATCACCACCACTTCGCCGTTCGTCGATTTTGCCGCCGAGGGCATCGCCGCCATGCTCATGGCCGGCATCGTCAACGCCGCTGGCAAGAACGGTCAGGTCAAGCCCGCGATCGCCATTGTCGCAACCTTCCTGACCACCTTTGTCTCCGGCGTCATCTTCATGGTCATCAAGATGGCAATGCTCGGCGTGGTCGGCGAGCTCGCCGCCGCCATGTTGCCCGTCGTCGCCATGACCGCCGTCTTTAACGCCATTCTGGTCGGCGCCCTCTACCTGCCTATCCAGAAGGCCCTGAAGCTCAACTAACCCACAGTGCCCCATCGGTAAAGACTGTCCCAAACGACTAGCTTTTGGGGACGTTCTTAAACGACTAGTCATGTAAGAACATCCCCAATGACTATGAAAGGTATCCATGGAAACGATCATCAACGTCGACGATGTCTCGTTCTCCTATGGCACGCAAGCCGAGCAGGCGCTCAGCCACGTTTCGCTCAGCGTGAACAAGGGAGATTTCATCGGCATCATCGGGCCCTCGGGCGCCGGTAAGTCCACACTTGCCGCCTGTCTGTCGGGCGCCGTACCTCACCACTACACCGGCGCCTTTTATGGCTCCGTGTTAGTTGACGGCCACGACACCTGCGAGGTCTCGCTGACCGACGTGTCGCAAATCGTCGACAGTGTGCTGCAGGATATCGACACGCAGATGGTCGCCTCGGTCGTCGAGGACGAGATGCTCTTTGGCCTCGAGAACTTTGGCGTTCCCCACGACCAGATCGAGCGGCGCGTGAGCGAAACGCTCGAGACCGTCGGCATCAGCGACCTGCGCGACCGCGAAATCGCCACCCTCTCGGGCGGACAGAAGCAAAAGGTAGCCATCGCCGCCATCCTCGCCATGCGTCCGCGCGTCTTGGTTCTCGACGAGCCCACCGCGGCACTCGACCCCGCTAGCTCCACGTTGGTCTTCGAGACGCTGCGTGAGGCAAACCGCGCACTTGGAATCACCATCGTCGTCGTTGAACAAAAAGTCGCCCTGCTCTCGGAGTACTGCAACCGCGTGTTCGTGCTCAACCATGGCGAAATCGCGCTGCAGGGCGAGCCACACGAGGTCTTCGCGCATACCGACGAGCTCCGTGCCATCGGCGTCGACTGCCCTCGCGTCACGCGTATCTTCAATAGCCTCCAAACCGATGGCCTGGTAAGCGGTACCCCCTGCTTGGATGTCGATGAGGCTGAGCGCCTGATTTCGGGCATCGTCGACCCCGCACACGCGGCCATCGAAGCCCAGGCACCCGCCGGTTCCCCGCATGCACCGTCGTTGCGTCCTCATGCCAAGGACGCCGAACCCGTACTCACCTTCGACCATGTTGAGTTTGCCTACCCCAATGGCGGCGCCGCCGTACACGACCTTAGCCTGACGCTCTATCCTGGCGAGCTCGTGGGCATCGTCGGCCAAAACGGCGCCGGCAAGACCACGCTCACCAAGCTGCTCACGGGCCTGCTTAAGCCCGCCTCGGGCAGCGTGCGCGTCACGGGACTGGATACCGCAGCCGTTCCCACGAGCCGTATCGCCCGCGAAGTCGCAACCCTCTTCCAAAACCCCGACCGTCAGATCTGCAAGGACACCGTGCTCGACGAGGTCGCCTTTGGCTTGGAACTGGACGGCATGGACCGCGCCGAGGCTCTGCGTCGCGCCCAGCTGGTCATCGACCGCTTTGGTCTGCCCGCCGACGAGGCACCGTTCTCGCTTTCGCGCGGCCAGCGACAAATGGTGGCGCTTGCCTCCGTCGTAGTGGTTGAGCCCAAGATCGTCGTGCTCGACGAGCCCACGAGCGGCCTTGATTACCGCGAGTGCATGACTGTCATGGAAACGGTGCGCACCATGGCCGAGCGTGGTTGCGCCGTTATCATGGTCTGCCACGATATGGAAGTCGTCTCGGATTTTGCCGAGCGCATTGTGGTAATGGCCGACGGTCGCATCCTCGACCGCGGCCGCACGCACGAGCTATTCTCGAACATCGATCTCATGCGGCGTGCCTACGTGGAGCCTCCCCAGGTTATTGAACTCTCGCGCCGTCTGGCATCTTCCGTCTCGCCCGCTTTTGCGCAGGTGAGCGAGGTCACCGATGTCGTTCGAATTACCAAGGAGATGGTCCACCGTGGTTAACGTCATCGACTACATGCCGGGCGATACGCTGCTGCATCGCCTGAATCCCGTCGTCAAACTGGGCCTCGCCGCCGCCATCATCGTCGGCATCTTCTTGTCCGACACCTACGTGGCGCTGCTGGGCTTTTTGGCACTCACCCTTGCGCTGGGTGCCTATGCCGGCGTCGTCGACCGTCTGCTCTCGCTGCTCAAGTTGCTGATTCCGCTCGCGCTTATCATGCTGGTGCTCCAGCTGGCCTTTATGCGCGATGGCAACGTAGTATGGGGCTTTATCACCGACACGGGCCTCATCACGGGATCGAAGGCCTGCCTGCGCCTGCTGGGTGTGGCGTTACCACTCATCCTCATGCTCATGGTGACCAAGCTCAACGACCTTGCCAACGCCTGCGTCGAGGTGCTGCACGTACCGTATCGCTATGCCTTCACCTTTACCACGGCGCTGCGCTTTGTGCCGGTGTTTGGTCAGGAGATGAACGCCATCATGGAGGCGCAGACCGCACGCGGCGTCGAGTACGACACCAAGAACCCCATCAAGAAGCTTAAGCTCATGCTGCCACTGTGCGTGCCACTGCTCATCTCGAGCGTGGGCAAGACCGATGCCACAGCCTTGGCGGCAGAACAGCGCGGCTTCTATCTGCGTACGCGCGCCAGCTCGTACAAGCGCTACCCCATCAAGGGTCTGGACATCGCCGTGCTCATCGTCAGCATCGCCCTCATCGCCATCGGCTTCCTGTTCTAGTTCACCACCGACAGCAACCGCCCAACGCAAAAGGCCTCAGCTCGCACCAAACGAGCCGAGGCCTTTACTGTTTCACAGATAAAACCTACCAAAATTAACCTGTCCCTTTTTGGCGGGTCGGAAGCTAGAGGCGGTAGGGGGCGCCGCTGCGGATGATGGATTCGCGCACCAGGACGTCCATGGCGTCGAGGGTGATCTCAGGCATCTCTCGGTACTTCTGCAGCACCGAGAGCTCGGTGCAGGCCAGAATGACGCGGTCGCAGCCGCTACGGGCGAACTCCCACATCACGCGGTCGAACTTATCCATATCGGGCTCACGTCCGGCCTTCACATCATCGTAGATAAGCGACATCACATCGTTCTGACGTTTCTCGCTGGGATAGACGACCTCAACACCCGCAGCCTTACATTCGCGGCCGTAGACGCCCGCGCCCACGGTGCCATCGGTGCCCATGATGCCGATCTTATGCACCGGCTCGGCCGGCATACTCAGGTTGGGGTCGAACTCGCACTCCCCCATCACCGCACCCGCAAGGGCATAGCGCACCGACTCACGCGGCATGTGGATAATCGGCACCTTCGTAAACGACTGGATCTGGTCGTAGAAGTAGTGCGACGTGTTGCAGGGAATGGCAATGTGTGCACAGCCCAGCGACTCGAGTGCCTGGGCGCACTCTTTCATGGTCGCCAGCAGCTTGGCATGCTCGCCGGTCTTAATGGCCAGCGTGCGGTCGGGCATGGTCGACTTGGAGAGTACCACCATGTCGATATGTTCCTGATCGCAGGCAGCAGCCGTATGACGCACCACCTGGTCGTAGTAATACGACGTGGCCTCGGCGCCCATGCCGCCGATAACTCCCAGCTTTTCCATCACCGCCTCCTTGGTGACGCTTGCGCAATTGCGCGTATCATACCCGCGCCCGCCCGATGCAAACCGGACGGGCGCCGCGCTCATCTACTTGTAATACGTCTTGAACAGCTTAAAGTGGCGCAGCTTGGTGTGCCACATGCGCAGCCAGCGGTTAAAGACAAAGTCGCCCTTCATAAACGAAGGGTCGGCGCCCTTGCCTTCCTTGTCCAGGCGATGCACCTTAGCGCGCAGCTCGGGATCCTTGACGTACTTGTCGACGACGCCCATGGGGACGACCATCCACAGCGCCTCGTCCTGCGCCGTCACAAACTCCGGCTCAAACGGGCGGTTGAACACATACTCGTCCACCACATACTTGGCAACGTTAAAGCCACTGTTAGTGACATAGTAGTTGCTGCGGCCCTGGCGCGTGTTGAAATCGAAGAACTTAAACGAGCCGTCGCGCTCGTCGTACTTAACGTCAAAGTTGGAATAGCCCACAAAGTGAAGGTCCTCGAGTAGCTTGCGCACGCCGCCCATGAGCTCGTCATTGGGCTCGGTGATGATACAGGCGTGGTTGCCGACGCCGTGAGGCTGATGCTCCTCGAGCAGCACATGGCCCAGGCACATCATGCGCACCTTGCCGTTGCGGTCGGAATAGCTGGTGAGCACGCGCATGTACTCGTCGTTGCCGGGCACGCGATCCTGCAAGATCAGGTCGTCAGTGTAGCCGCTGGCATACGAATCGCGAATGACCTGTTCCAGCTCGGCGCGGTCGGCAATCTCATAGGCCTTCTTCTGGCCCTCGAACTCGTGCTGCCACCACATGATGCCGTCAGAAGGCTTCAGAATCATCGGGTAGGGAAAATCAATCTGGTCGAGCACTTCGGCAGGCGCCTCACCCTGGGCGTTCAGCATCGCCATGGTGAAGGTAAAGGTATGCGGATAAGGCACGCCATGCTTCTCGCACAGCTCGTAGAAGATCTCCTTCTTCTGGCACTGCTCGAGCATGCTGTAGGGCGCGTAGGGAGCGACGATGTTATCCGCCAGCTCATGAGCATCCTTGGCCTGAGCCACGAGGGCAACATAGTTGTCGCCACAGCCCACAAGGACAATCGTCTTGTCGGCATGCGCTTGGGCAATGCCGTTGACGGTTTTGAGCATCACGGGCATGGTATCGATATCCACGTTGGGTGTGTAGTCGATAATCTGGCTGCGGTACGCGGGACCCGTCTGGTACTTGCCAAAGACCAGACTCTTGACCTGGTACTCCTCGTAGAAGGCGCGCGCCACCGAATAGGCGTTGATGTCGCCACCGAGCAGCACGGGAATGAACTCGCGCTCTGTAAACTGCAATGCCATGGAAACTTCCTATCATGAACTGCCCACACAACGGGCGGTCTTTGCGCAACTGGTTTATTCTAGCGTGCCAAGCCGCCGGCGCCCAAAGCTCCACCGTATCTATGGCAATCGACGTAATCGTCCAGCACGAAGACGGCGCTCACCGTTGTACGACAATGGGCAATGAACCTACCATTGTTGTAGGATTCAGTATATTGACATCCTCGAACGAAAGGCGCACACGTGCCCCAAGACCATCCGACCGATAATCCCATCCTCAATGCCGCGAAGCGCGAGCTGGCGGAACGCACACAAACGGCAGCTCCCCTACGCACCGCAAACGATGCTTACAACGGGCCTGCCCGTATCGTCTCAATCAACACGTCGGAGCACAAAGGCACGCGTAAGTCACCCGTCGCCGACGGGCACGACACCGTCATCGAGCAGTTTGGCCTCGCCTCCGATGCGCACGCCGGGCATTGGCACCGCCAGGTTTCCTTTTTAGCTGCAGAGTCCATCCAGACGGCGCAGGCGCGCGGGCTCGATGTGCGCAAGGGTGACTTTGGGGAGAACTTCACGACCCAGGGCATCAACCTGCTCTCGCTCCCCCTGGGAACGCAGCTCAAGATTGGCAACGATGTCCTGGTCGAAATCAGTCAGATCGGCAAGGTCTGCCACACCCGCTGTGCCATCTACTATCTCGCCGGCGACTGTATCTTTCCCCACGAGGGCATTTTCGGCGTGGTGCTACAAGGCGGAGAAGCCCATACCGGCGACGACATACAGGTGGTCAAGCTCGGCGATGGCACCTGTTCCTTCACTCCCGCCGACGCACTCAAAGAGGTGGAACAGGCTCGTCGCGAAGGAACCCTGCAGTTGTAAAACCCCACGTTGAAGTAGCTTTTACAGCTAAGAATCCCGTTGCAACAGGGTGCCGTAACGTTAAAGTTGAACTCTATGGTTTCTCAACAATTCACCATTCCCGCAGGTCAAAGCCAAAGCCTCAAGTTCAACTTGACCCTTTGGAACCTTTAAGGTTCAAGTTGAGGTCGAAAGCAGTAGTAGAATACCGTTCGAACCAAAACCTACGATTGATTGCAGAGGGACTGGATGCAGCATTCGAATCATCGCACCGCAGCGCTCATTGCGTCGAAGCCGGCTCGTATCATCACGAGCGCCGCGCTCGCCGTTGCGTTGACGGCCTCGCCGATGCTCTCCCCCGTTGCGGCGTATGCCGCCTCGCAGGCAACGCAGGACCAGCTTTCCGCAGCCCAGCAGAAGATCGAAGCCGCCACGAGCGCCTACAACGACGCCCGCACCAAACTCGATGACCTGCAAAAGCAGATTGACTCCAATGAGGCAAGCATCGAGGAAATCGAGGCTAAGCTTCCTGAGCAGCAGGCCAAGGCAAGTTCCGCCATGCGCGATCTGTACAAGTATCAGAAGGGCACCAATCCCATCGTGAGCTTCCTGGTCAACGCGCAGAGCCTGGGTGAGTTCATCACGACCTGCAAATACACCAACCAGATCACGAGCTCGAGCGTCGACGAGATCGAAGAGCTCAATAATATGCAAACCGAACTCGAGCAGAACAAGGCCGAGCTCCAGCAGGCCAAGTCTCAGCTTGAGGCAGAGCAGAAAAACGCCGAGGATGCGCTGGCGCAGGCCCAGCAGCTCCGCAGCGAGGCACAGGCAAAAGCCGAGCAGGAAAATGCCGCCGAGCTTGCCAAGCTTGAGGCCGATAAGGCCGCTGCCGCCGAGAAGCTCTCAGGCGAGGGCGTAAGCGGCAGCAATTCCAGCAGCCAGGCCACCAACACCAACACCACCATCGACACCACGGTGAACAACTCCAATACCGGTAGTTCCGATTACGATTCGTTCATTAATGAGTGGACGAGCCGCATCGACAATTATCTCGCCGGCTCCCCCATGGCAGGCCAGGGCTACAACTTTGCCGTCGCCGCTTGGAATACCGGTGTCGACCCCCGTTGGTCCCCCGCCATCGCCTGCATCGAGAGCACCAAGGGTGCTTATTGCGCCAATTCTTATAACGCCTGGGGCTGGAGTGCACGTGGCGGCGGTTGGCGCAGCTTTGGCAGCTGGAGCGAGGGCATCTCCGCTCACGTTGCCTATCTGGGCGCCAACTACGGCTCCACCCTTACCCCGGCTGCGGCCAAAAAGTACTGCCCGCCCACGTGGCAGGACTGGTACAACAAAGTCGCCGCTCAGATGAACCGCATCTAAGTGCAACTGCAAAGGGCCCCAACGGGGCCCTTTTCTTTTAGGTAGCGGAGGTATCGACGACGCCGGTCGCATTGGCAACCGCGACTATGACGATCATGCATAGGAGCAGCACACCCAATGCCTTGAGCCAGAGTTTCGCGAGTTTCTTGCCGCGATAGCTGTCGAGCAGTGCGAATCGCCGACGAAGACGGCGCTTATCGAGCAGCGCAAAATGCATAAGCACCATAAGGCCATCGACAAAGAAAAAATACTCGATTATGAGAAGCCACGTCGGGTAGCTTTGGTTTGCTCCCGTAGGGTGAAAGACGGCAAAGTGACTTCCGGCAAAGAACACAAGCAGCGAAAAGCAGACGAGCGTATTCCAAATGCGCCCCAGAGACTCCGGAACGCGAGAGAGCAGACCGCATGCAGCGGAGGCGGCAGGCCCAGGAAGCCCTGCAGGGTTCTGGAGCCCTTGGGGCGTCAACACCGCCTCCGAGGCCGGAGTACGGACAGGCGCAGGCGCAGGAGGCCGCACGGGGCGACTCAGATCGTATGCCGCGCGCGTCGCCCGTCCCAACGCTTCCGCGCTCGCAAAACGCTTGGCCGGGTCGAGTGCCATCGACATGCAGACGGCATCGGCAAGTGGAGTGGAAATGCCGCTCGCCTCGCATTGCTCGCGCATGTCGAGCCCTGGTTTAGGGTCGACTCCCGTCAAGCAGAAGAACAACAGGGCGCCAAGTGCGTAGACGTCGCTTCGCACACTCGTCTGCCCAAACCCA
Source organism: uncultured Collinsella sp. (assembly GCA_905213265.1). GTDB lineage: Bacteria > Actinomycetota > Coriobacteriia > Coriobacteriales > Coriobacteriaceae > Collinsella. The sequence continues at coordinate 18,857 of CAJMHR010000012.1, read as the reverse complement.
TACTGCTCGGGCGGCGCATAGGGCCGTGTCCCAAACTTGACAGTATCGGCATCCGCGCCATCGCGCCATACGCGCGCGATCCCCAAGTCGATAATCACCAGCGATGAAAACGTCAGGCCGTCATCAGGCGTATAGTTGGCACCTGTCACGATGATATTCGACGGCTTGAGGTCGCGATGGATCACCGGCGCCGAAGTCTCCCCCGCCATTGCAAAACCGGCGTGGAGCTCGCCCACGGCATCGCATAGGGCAGGATACAATTCACACGCATAATCGGGGGTGGCTCCCAGACGGTCCACCAGCGCCCCGAGTGTCTCCCCTTCGATGTATTCCATAACCACGTTGAGCTCGTCGCCCACACGACGACAATCGACGATTCTGGGCAGGTGCTCAAAACGCCTGCCTGCCCGCTGGGCGGCAAACAGACGCTCGTATGCCCCGCCGATTTGAGCCGAAGCATCGATGCGTTTGCGGACAAAGGGGCCGAGCGAGCCGCCGCCGGTTCCTTCAAAGTACACGAGCTCGGTTGCTTCAACGGACGAGCGCTTAAGTACACGCTCCACGCGATAGCTGTCGTCGCGATCGAGCGACACCAGGTGCTCGGCAAGCGCTGCGGTCAGCTCGTCATCGGAATATGTTGGGGTCTGAGTATCCATAGCCTCCATCATAGCGCAGGGCGCAGACACCCCATGGCATCCGCGCCCCGTTCGTTTGCATCGTTGTTCGACAGCTCCGCCAGCTCAGATATCAGCCGCTAACTCACCGTCTCCTCGCCAAAGCGATACAGCTCCTCGTTGACCTTTTGGAGGCTGCACCCGCGATCGATGCAAAAGATGATAATCGCATCGCGGCGGTCCTTACAATTGAGGATGTTGGCACCCGCCGCCGTCAAGGCGCGGTTGGTCTCCTTGAGCGTTAGCGCCATGGCGAAGGCAATCTGCAGCACCTTATTGCGACTCGGATGACGCGCACCGGTAAAGATCTGATAGCCAAAGGTCTCATTGAGATCGGCCATACGAACCACGCGCGAGCGCTCCAAGCCCTTTTCCTGCAGCAGCTGCTTCAGGTAGTCCGAAAGCGACGGGGTGGCAAAGTCGTGCTCCTTGATATAGCCATCGATGTTTGGCGCGTCGAGAAGCTCATTGAGTAACTCGTCAGTCAGCTTTTTATCGGGCATTCGGCCTCACCTCCCCCAGTGCATGCAACATGCTAGAAACCGCTTACGTCCGAACGCTCCCAGCTAGCAACCTGGTCGGGAGACACCGTGCCCAGTGCCTCGAACTTCCAGGAGCCGCCCGCCTTCAAATGATTGGTGTTTGCAAGAGCCGTTCCAACCTGATTGCCATCGGCATCATACAGAACATATTCAATCTGAATGTAGCTCTTTTCCTTGTCCGTGTTATTGGTCAGCGTACCCGTGATCTTATAGGTAAACTGATTGGAAGTGTCTTCAGCCTCGTCAGCAATGGTATACGGTTCTTGCGGTTCTTTTTGCTCCTCAGCCTGCTGTGTCGTCTCGGCAGGTTTTGCCGAATCGCTCGCAGACGAATCGGTTGAGTTGCCGCCCATAGAGCCCACGGCACCGACAATAACCAGCACCACGATGATGCCTAGGACAATCTTGCCGATCGGCTTCTTTCCCTCTTTTGCCATTATTCATCCTTCCTACGATCCGGCTACCGTGCCGGCACACAGCACATCGTAGGAAGGATTAAACTTGAATTCATTAGCTGAGAGCTAAGGTTGCGGTAAACGGCCAATGCAGTTATCCAAACGCCGAGCAAACGCACTTTGCGCGACCGTCTGCTGGCAGTGCGTCAACCCACCGTTACGGATTCCCCAGTAAAGGCGCTAATCATCAACAGGACAAAGAACACCAGGTAGCTGGCACTCAGCGGGTACGCAATAATCAGGAAGACGACCCAGCCGACAGTGGTTTTACCGTCGGCACGGCGTTGCTCGCGATTGCGGCAAAGCCAAATCGTCACGCCAATGGCCACAATCAACAGCACAAGTGCCGCTGCGGCCAGTCCAGCAAGCGCAAACATCACGCCAATGCTCACAGCAATAACCGGGAGCAGCAGCAAGCCGCACCCGCACCCACCAGGACTATACACGGCAGTCTGTCGGCGCTTCATCATCACTCCAAGTTAAGCAATCGTTTGTAGACATCGAGGCCTTTGAGCAGAATTTCCTCGTCAAAGAGCATGGTATCGGTATGCAGAGCGCTCGTGGCATAGGCGGGACAGCCATCCGGATCACTCGGGTTTTCTTGACCCTCCGGCACGCCCGTGCCCAGCAAGAAGAACACGCCCGGCAGATAGCGCTGATAGAAGGCGAAATCCTCGGCGATTAGCAGCGGCTCGTCCACAAGTTGCAGTTCGGACAAGGCAGGCGCGACGCTGGCAAACAGCTCGGGGTCGTTATCGACCGGTGGATAGCCCTCGGCAAAGTCGAGATCATACGTGCAGCCCGTTGCGGTGCACGCCTCGTCGAGCACACGGCGTACGCCCTCGCGCGCACGGTCGAACATGTCGTCCGTAAACACACGCAGGCTTCCGGCCACATGGGCCTCCCCCGCCACCGCGTTGCAAACCGTACCGGCCTGCAGCAGACCAAACTTACCGATACAGGGCTCGTCGGTGCCCAGCTCGTCCATCAGTTCGCGCTCGGCAACCAAGAACTTGGCAGCCGCCAGCGCCGCATCGTGCGACTCCTCGACCGGAACGCCATAGGTCTTAGCGATATGGATGCTCGTCCCGTGAATATGAATGTGCGTCTCACTCGAACGCGCCAGCAACGGACCGGGGCAGCTCGCCAACGTGCCGGCGGGCAGATCGGGCCACACGTGGAAGCCGAAGATGAGATCCGCCCCGTAGCGCTCGAACACGCCGCTCTCGCATACCGTCTTGGCACCACCGGTCGTTTCCTCGGCCGGCTGGAACACAAAGAGCACATTGCGCCTAATGGCGCCCGGCTGCTCGCGAATCGTACGGTCGACATACGTCGCGGCGGCAAGTGCCATGGCCATGTGTCCGTCATGTCCGCAAGCGTGCATCTTGCCGGGATGGGTCGAGGCAAAGGCCGCTCCCGTCGCCTCCGCGATGGGCAGCGCATCCATATCGGCGCGAATCGCCGTGGCATGCGCGGCATCAACGCCGGCGTCGAAGAAAGCACAGACGCAGCTGGGGCACGGATGGGTCACCTCGCAAGCGAGCGATGCCAGCACGCCCTCGATATAGGCAATGGTTTGCGGAAGATCGAAATCGAGCTCCGGAATGCGATGGAGATCGCGGCGATAGCGACGGAGTTCTTGGAGCTCGGTCATAGAGGATCCCTTCGTGAGGCACATCTGTTGCAACTTATTGTGATACAGGATTGTGGCGCACATGTTTCCAGCATATCCCTGCATTTTTTAAACGTTATATACGAATACTCTTGTTTGGTAAAGTGCAACGTGATAGGGTCTTTACCACTTGATAGAGGCGCGGGCACGAAGAGCCGCGGGCGAGCCGGCAGGCTTTGACCCCGTGGGGAGGCGAAACCCGCCGAACTGGGTTTTTCGGGCACGAACAACCTGGTGGGCCTGTGGGAAACACCCACAGGACTGTCTGCAGCAATGCGGGAGCGCTATCCGGACATTGGGTCCACGCTATGCGGATTCGATGCGCAGATGGCGCCGTCTGGATAGCGAGGTTTACGGGACATGGCATTGACCCCCAACGAGGCATATGCGGCCAAGCAGCCGTTTGTGGACAAGGAGACACTCGAGCATATCGTCGAGCAGTTCCCCACGCCGTTTCATCTATACGACGAGGCGGGCATCCGCCGCAACATGCAAGAAGTGCGCGACGCCTTTGCATGGAACCCGGGCTTTAAGGAATACTTTGCCGTCAAGGCCAACCCCAACCCGGCGCTCATCTCCATTCTCAACGAATACGGCTGCGGCTGCGATTGCTCGAGCTATACCGAGCTCATGATCGCCCGCTCGCTGGGTATCACAGGACACGACATCATGTTCTCGTCCAACGACACGCCGGCTGCCGACTTTGAGTTCGCCGACAAGCTGGGCGCCATCGTCAACTTTGACGACATCAGCCACATCGAGTTCTTTGAGCGCGTTGCGGGGCCCATCCCCAAAACGGTCAGCTGCCGCTTTAATCCAGGCGGTCTGTTCCAGCTCTCCAACGGCATCATGGACAACCCGGGCGACTCCAAATATGGCATGACCACCGAGCAACTCTTCGAGGCCTTCCGCATGCTCAAGGCCAAGGGCGCCGAGGACTTTGGCATCCACGCATTCCTTGCTAGCAACACCGTCACCAACGACTACTACCCCAAGCTCGCGCGCATCCTCTTTGAGCTTGCCGTACGCCTGGAGCGCGAGACCGGCGCACACGTCGCCTTCATCAATCTGTCCGGCGGCGTCGGCATCCCCTACCTGCCCGAGCAGCAGGCCAACGACATTCGCGCCATCGGCGAGGGAGTACACGCGGCATACGACGAGATCCTGGTTCCCGCCGGCATGGGCGATGTGGCCATCTGCACCGAGATGGGCCGCTTTATGATGGGCCCCTACGGCTGCCTGGTCACCAAGGCCATCCACGAGAAGCAGATCTACAAGGACTATATCGGTGTCGATGCAAGCGCCGTCGATTTGATTCGCCCTGCCATGTATGGCGCCTACCACCACATTACGGTGATGGGTCAGCCGGGCGGCGCCGACAAGGCCACAGCGCCCGTCACGAACACCTATGACATCACGGGCAACCTATGCGAGAACAACGACAAGTTCGCTATCGATCGCAAGCTGCCGCATATCGACATGGGTGACCTGCTTGTAATCCACGATACCGGTGCGCATGGCTACTCCATGGGCTACAACTACAACGGACGGCTGCGCTCGGCCGAGGTCCTGCTGCGCCCCGATGGCGCGGCCGACCTCATCCGCCGCGCCGAGCGCCCGGGCGATTACTTTGCCACGCTCGACGTGCTGCCGTGCGGCCGCGAGCTGCTGGCCAAGTCGCGCGCCGAAAGTGCCCGCCGTCGCGCCCAAGACGAGCGTCTGGCAGTCGCAGCTCAATGGAACAAACGCATCCAGATCGCGGAGGCGAAGGAGAAGAACATGGATATCCGCAACCTCGAGGGCTCAATCGTCGCCCTTGTCACGCCGTTTAAAAAGGACGGCAGCGTCGACTTTGACGCGCTCGAGCGCCTTATCGATTTCCACTTGCAAAATGGCACCGACGCCATCCTCACCCTGGGCACCACCGGTGAGAGTGCCACGATGACCGACGACGAGGACAACTCCGTCGTCGCCGCCGTGGTCAAGCATGTTGCAGGACGCGTCCCCGTCATCGCCGGCTCGGGCTCCAACTCCACGCAGACCATGCTCACCAAGTCGCTCACCTATCAGGGCCTGGGCGCCGACGGTCTGCTGCTCATCACCCCCTACTACAACAAGTCCAACGAAGAGGGTATCTATCAGCACTTTAAAACCGTCGCCGATGCCGTGGACATCCCCTGCATCCTGTACAACATCCCCGGCCGCTGCGGCTGCGGTATCAGCGAGCGCAACGTAGAGCGCCTGGCCGCGCACCCCAACATCATGGGTATTAAGGAGGCCTCGGGCAACGTCGCCTACGCGGCCAAGATCGCCCACCTGCTGTCAGACGACTTCCGCATGTACTCGGGCGAGGACGCGCTTACCGTGCCGCTCATGAGCCTGGGCGCCTCGGGCACCATCAGCGTGTGGGCAGACGTGCAGCCGCAGCTCGTACACGACATGTGCCGCGCTTATCTGGACGGCGACGTAGCGCGCGCCCGCGATATCCAGATTGCCGGCCAGCCGCTCATCAACGCCCTCTTTAGCGAGGTCAACCCCATCCCCGTTAAGGAAGCGCTCGCCCAGATGGGCATGATCGAGGCAAACTACCGTATGCCGCTGTGCCCCATGGCAGACGACACGCGATCCGCACTTACCGATGCTCTGAAGGGAGCTGGTCTGCTTGATTAAGACCGTCATTATGGGAACGGGCCGCATGGGCTCGCTCATCCGCACCACCGCCGAAAGCATTGTCGATGCCGCCGGGCAGCCCGTTTTTGATATCGTGGCCCAGATTGGCTTCGATTTGAGCGAGCTCGAGAACGCACCGGCTGCCGATGTGATTATCGACTTCTCGAACGTCGTGACCTTCGATGCCGTCGTCGCCTATGTCGAGCGCACGGGCGCCGCACTCGTTTCCGGCACCACGGGCTACACACCCGAGCAGATGGACTGCCTGCGCGAGCTGGGTCAGAACGCCCGCGTCATGCACTCCGGCAATTACTCCATCGGCATCGCAGCCCTGCGTCATCTAGTGGCCCAGGCCACGCGTGAGCTGCCCGGCTTTGACTGCGAGATTGTCGAAACTCACCACAACCAAAAGGTCGACGCCCCCAGCGGCACCGCAAAGCTGCTGCTCGACGCCGTAGTCGAGGCCGAGCCCGAGGCAGGCTACCACCCCGTCTACGGACGCGAGGGCATGTGCGGAGCGCGCGACCCCAAGGAGATCGGCATGCACTCGCTGCGCGGCGGCACCGTAGCCGGCGTGCACGAGGTGAGTTTCTTTGGCCAGGACGAGGAGGTCACGCTCACCCACCGCGCCGCAAGCCGTCAGATCTTTGTCAACGGCGCCTTAGCAGCCGCGCAGAAGCTCGTCACCCGCGAACCCGGCTTCTATACGTTCGACCAGATCATGTTTGCCTAACCAGGTATCAACCGGATCCACCCAAAGGAGAGACAGCAAATGAGCAACGCAGCCGAGATGGATGCACAGGAGATTATCAACTACATCGCCACCGCGCCAAAAAAGACGCCCGTCAAGCTGTACGTGCGCGAGAAGCCGGGCATGAAGGTCCAGTGGGGCAATGCGCACGTCTACGGCGGTCGTCGTGGCAAGACCGTCTTTGGCGACTGGGATGAGCTTAAAGCCATCCTGGACGCCAACGCCGATTCCATCGATTACTACGATGTGGAGAACGACTGTCGCAACTCCGCCGTGCCCATGCTCGACCTTAAGGGCATCAACGCCCGCATCGAGCCGGGCGCGATCATCCGCGACCGCGTCGAGATCGGCGATCGCGCCGTCATCATGATGGGCGCCATCATCAACATCGGCTCCGTCATCGGTGAGGGTTCCATGATCGATATGGGCGCCGTGCTGGGCGGCCGCGCCACCGTGGGCAAGAACTGCCATATCGGCGCCGGCACCGTGCTGGCAGGCGTTGTGGAGCCCGCCAGCGCCACGCCCGTCATCATCGAAGACGATGTCATGATCGGCGCCAACGCCGTGGTCTTGGAGGGCGTGCGCGTGGGCAAGGGCGCCGTCGTGGCTGCCGGTGCCGTGTGCGTCGAGGACGCCCCCGCCGGCGCCGTCGTGGCCGGTGTCCCCGCCCGCGTCATCAAGATGCGCGACGAGAAGACCGACAGCAAGACCGGCCTGGAAGAGGGCTTACGTCAACTTTAATAGTTACGCGGTTTTGACAAACCGCGTTTTCGCTGACTTATGCTCAACCTGCGGGGCAATTCATCCCCAAACAAGAAGGCCGAAGCCCCAAGGAGCTTCGGCCTTTGCTTTCTCGCTGTAGACGTAACGCAACTTATCGATTCTCGATGCTGCCGATATTCTTGAGCTCGATGGAGATGAGGCCGTTGGGCTCGTTGACAAACTCGATGTACTCAGAGTTCGAACCCATCTCGGCCGGGAAGCTGATCTCGATGCCCGTGTCGGTACGGATTTTGTGGTTGCGCACCGCCGCGCGTTCGATCTGCTTGCGCTCCACGGGCACACGCTCAGGCACCTTCTCCTCAGTCAGTGCCGCACGCACGCTCTCCTTGATGACCGGCTCGTCCTCAAAGACTTCGTCGACAATATCCCAAGGCGGCAGCTCCTCGTCATCCTCGACTTTCTCGGCAACGGCAGCCTTAACCTTGGCGAGCGCCACGGCCGTATTGGCACCGTGCTCCTCGGCGACTTCCTCGACCACACGCGTCACGGTGTCGATGACCTCCTTGCCCGATACGCCCGTGTCGCACTGCAGCAGGCCATCGGGGATAAGCATACGGTCCTCGCCGGCAATCTTGCGCTTCTTGTCCACGTAGCCGATCTCCATGGTGCTCGCACGCACGATGGCATAGCTTGGAACCTTTTGCGAGGGGTTTGGCAGAATAGCGTAGTGGCGCGCGATGTCGTTGCGCACCTCCCCCTCCTCGCGGCCCACCTCGTGCATAAAAGCCTGCTTGGAGCCCAGCAGCATCACGGCAAACCAGCGGGCATCCTCATCGTCGTCAAAATCAGCCACGAGCACATCGGTAGACTCGGCTTTCTCGGCTTTGGTGAGCTCGGAGGAGATAAACTCCGCAATCTGCTGCGACAGGTCCACGAACTCGCGCTCGCCAAAGAAATAGCCCTTGAGCTCGCCGCCGAATGCGGAGTTCTCGGCAAACGTGGCGCGTTTATTGTCGGCCGAGGTGCGTGCGCGGCGCAGATGCGTGGTTACAAAATTGCGCACGGTACGGCTTTCGATATCGAGCTCGCGCTGGCTCATAACGTTGACGGCCGAGTCAAAGTCCAGGATATGCAGGATTGCGTGATTGATTTTCATATACGGCATTCCGTTCTAGATCGAATTGAGCACGAACCAGTATAGCGGTCGAGCCTGCCCCAAGCGTATCGAAGATTGGTGCATCGGGGACAGGTTGCTTTGCACCAATGGCTAGCGCAGGAGCTCGGACTGCCAAGCCTCGAGCTGTTCTGCCAAGCTCTTGCCGGCAGCGGGCATGTCGATCTGGGGACGTTTGGGCAGAAGCGCACATTTTAGGATTGCCGCGATGGTCTGCGAGACAAAGCGTCGCGTATCCTTGTCAAAGCCTTGCGCAGCCTGGAGCATCACGGGCAGGCTCTCGCGCAGATTCCCAGCGATATCCGCAAACCGCTCAGCACCCGTTGCCTCAAACACGGAGAACAACGCATCTACAAAACGCTCGCGCTCGCCAGGCGACACTGCAAGCAGCATCTCGCGAATGGAGCCATCAACATATCGAGCACCGGCGGACAGGCGCTCACAGTACACGAAGTCGCGACCATCAACCACCCAGCTAAAGGGATTGTGCTGCAGCAGGCTGAACTCGGTGCTCTCAACGATGGCATAGTCCTCTTGTGTCTCGAACATCATGCCAAAGATCGACGACCGAGGTAGCGTCTTGTCGATTCGACCGGAAAGATCGGCAAAAGCGTCGCCGTTCAGAAACTCCTCGACGAAGCCCGGACCATCATGGGAATATGCCCGTTCAATTCGCTCACGAGCGACATCGGAGCACATCGCCGCACCGTACACCGCAAGGTTTCCACCCTTGGAATGACCTCCGCACAAAAGCGGCCCGTCGATCGCATCCGCCGCCTCGTCCACATAACGCGCCGCGGATTCCTGGGCCGGCACAGGACACCGGAACGCCATGTTAAAGTCCTCTTTCCAGCCCACAATCGTGCTGTCGGTCCCCCGGAAGGAAAGATAACTAAACCCCGCCGGAAACCGGAACGCCATGGCTGCAAACTGCTCTGTTGTCTCGGCATCACTCACGCTACGATAGCCGCAAACACGAACGCCACGGTAGCGAGGGCTTGCTGCCGCAGCCTCCAACAGGGCACGGCTCCCCTCCGGATCCCACAGGTCGCCAATCATGTCTTGGTAGCACTCGGCGCGCAGCAGCTCGCGTACGTCTAGGCCCTGCCAGTTCATCAGCTCCGCCATATCACCCGGCAAACGCAAATAGGACAACCACGCAAAGACCAGGCTATCCACCGCGCAGAACGGCCGTTCCTCAAACGGATCAAACGCCGTCTGGGCATAGGTTAAAAAATTAGGCGAATCCGACATGGCCCTCCCATCAACTATGGTGCATTGGGGTGGTGCAAAGTAACCTGACCCCCTCGCACCAAAAAGGCGCCCGGACCGTGTGGCCCGGACGCCTTTCATTGTAGCCTGTTGCCCAAAAAAGCTTGGTTTAGCAGGAGAAGTCGACGCTGTCGATGATGTCCTTGAGGGCCTTGGCGGAGGCGGTGAGCTCATGCTGCTCGTCATCGTTCAACGGCACGGGAACGCGGCAGACGACGCCGTCACGGCCAACGACCGTCGGCATGGAGATAGCCAGATCGGACAGGCCATACTCGCCCACCATGAGCGAGGAAACGGGCAGAACGGTCTGCTCATCGCGCATGACAGCGGTGCAGATGCGCTTGACGGCCATGGCGACGCCGTAGTAGGTGGCGTGCTTCTTCTCGATGATGGTGTAGGCGGAGTTCTTGACGTCCTCGGCGATGCGCTTCTCGGCAGCCTCATGCTCCAGGTGGCCGTGAAGCTCGCAGAAGGTGTTCAGCGGAACGCCAGCAACCTGAGCGCTGGACCAAGCGACAAACTCGGAGTCACCGTGCTCGCCCATGACATAGGCCTGGACATCGCGCGGGTCAACCTCGACGTGGGCACCAAGCATCTGCTGCAGACGGCCAGTGTCGAGCACGGTGCCGGAGCCGATGACATGGCCCTCGGGCAGGCCGGACATCTTGATGGCAGCATAGGTCAGAACATCAACCGGGTTGGAGACGATTAGCAGAATGCCGTCGAAGCCGGACTTCTTAATCTCGGGGATAATGGACTTAAAGATGTTTACGTTCTTGTTGACCAGGTCCAGGCGGGTCTCACCGGGCTTCTGGGCAGCGCCAGCGGTGACGACGATCATGGCGGCGTCGGCGACATCGGAATAATCGCCGGCGTAGATCTTCATCGGCTCGGCAAACGTCATGCCGTGCGCGATATCCAGAGCCTCACCCTCGGCGCGGTTCTTGTCCACGTCGATGAGGACCATCTCGGAGAACAGACCACTCTGCATCAGTGCGAACGCCGAAGACGAACCGACGAAACCGCAGCCGACAATAGCGACCTTCTTCTCGTTAACCATTAGAAACTCCCATCTCTCTCCACAAACAAGCCGCCCGGGAACGACCCGAGCGGCTTGTCGTAATCCCAATACATCCAATCGGGACTTTGATTATGCTCCTATTCGCAGCCAAAAATCGACCGTTTACCGAAATTGTTTGCAGAATTCGTAAAATAACTGCACGAAATCGGTTTCGAGCTATTGACGAGTCGAAATAGGTTTCTAATACAGGCCCGCCTCGCGAATGGCCTCGACAGCCAAAGCGATCTGATCGGGCGGCAGGACCAGCGCCATGCGCACGTGCCCCTCGCCCGAAGGGCCAAAGCTCGCGCCCGGCGTCACCACAACGCCGGCCTTCTCCATGAGCTCCTCGCAAAACGCCATGGAATCGGTGCGACCACCGGGAAGCTTGGCCCACACAAACATAGAGCCATGCGCGTTGGGACGCTCCCAGCCCAGGCCCTCAAGACCGTCGCACAGGGCATCGCGGCGTTCCTGGTACTTCAGACGCTGCGCCTCGACCTCATCGCGCGGACCGTTCAGGCACGCGATGGCGGCCTTCTGAATCGGGAAGAACATACCAAAGTCGATCTGGCCGCGCAGCTTGGCAAAGGCAGAGACCACATCCTCGCGACCGACCAAAAAGCCGATGCGGGCACCGGTGACGTTAAACGACTTGGAGAGCGAGAAGAACTCAACGCCCACCTCGAGCGCGCCGGGATACTGCAAGAAGCTGCCGCCGGGCTCGCCGTCAAACACGATGTCGGAGTACGCGTTATCATGGACGATCAACAGATCATGCTCGCGGGCAAAGGCGATAATCTCCTCGTAGACCTCGGGCGTGCCCACCGAGCCGACCGGGTTCGCGGGCAGCGACACGATCATGTACTTGGCACGATCGGCAACCTCGGGATCGATACCCGCCACATAGGGCAGGTAATTGTGCTCGGCAACCAGCGGATAGTATTCGAGCTTGGCATCGGCGATCTTGGCACCCGCCTCAAAGACCGGGTAGCACGGATCGGGAACCAAAATGGTGTCACCCGGATCGAGCAGGGCAAGGCCCAAATGGCCCACCCCCTCCTGCGTGCCGTTGCACGACTGCACCATAGACGGCGTAATGCCCGAAACGCCAAAGCGACGCTCATAGTAATCGCACACGGCCTGCTTGAGTTCGGGCAGGTCGCGCAGGGCATACTTCCACATCTCGGGATCTTGGGCTGCCTGCGTGAGCGCCTCGACCACATGGTCGTACGGCTTAAAGTCGGGCGTGCCCACGCTCATGTTGTAAATGGTCTTGCCCTGAGCCTTCAGCGCGAGAAGCTTGTTGTTGAGCGAGGCGAAGACCTCCGCGCCAAAGCGGTCGAGACGCTGCGATGCCTGCATGGTGCCACCTTTCGATATAAAAAACGCGGCGCTCCGACAAGAGCGCCGCGCGATACGGGCCATCAGATTGCAAAAGTGTAACGCTTGCAACCCCCGTATTGGTTCAATTTAGCCAACCTTAGTCAACTGGATTGAGCGCGTCGATCTGCGCAAGCCACAGACGCGAGCTAGCGTCACTCGGCATACGCCAATCGCCGCGCGGGCTGAGCGTCACCGAACCCACCTTGGGACCATCGGGCAGGCAGCTGCGCTTAAACTGCTGGGCAAAGAAGCGACGGTAGAACGTACGTAGCCACGTGTGGACGGTCTTGGCGTCGTAGACGCCCTCGAAGCTCTTGAGCGCCATGCGGTAGATCTTGCCCGGCTCAAAGCCAAAACGCAGCAGGTAGTAGAGGAAGTAGTCGTGCAGCTCATACGGGCCCACCAAATCCTCGGTCTTCTGCGCAATCTCGCCGTCGCCCGTGGGCGGCAGAAGCTCGGGGGACACCGGCGTATCGAGGATGTCGAGCAGCGTCTCGGCAATACGCCCGCCAAACACATCGGCCGCATAGCGCACCAGATGGCGCACAAGCGTCTTAGGCACGCTCGCGTTGACGGCGTACATGCTCATGTGGTCGCCGTTATAGGTAGCCCAGCCGAGCGCCAGCTCCGACAGGTCGCCCGTGCCGATGACAAAACCGCCAGCCTGGTTGGCCAGATCCATCAGAATCTGCGTACGCTCGCGCGCCTGGCTGTTCTCGTAGGTCACGTCCTGCACGGCCGGATCATGCTCGATATCCTTAAAGTGCTGTTCCACGGCAGCATGGATTGAGACCTCGCGGAAGCTCACACCCAAGTCACGAGCGAGCGACTCGGCATTGGACTTAGTGCGGTGCGTCGTGCCAAAGCCGGGCATGGAAACCGCCGTGATACCCGTGCGCGACAGTCCCAGTGCATCGAAGGCACGCACGGTCACAAGCAGCGCTAGCGTGGAGTCCAAGCCGCCCGAAAGGCCGATGACCGCAGCCTTGGTACCTGTGTGGGCGAGGCGGATCTTGAGGCCCGCAGTCTGCAGACCGAGGATCGTCTCGCAGCGCTCGGCCAAGTCGCCGTGGTCGGCCGGCACAAAGGGCGCGCGCGGGAAAACGCGGTCGATATCGCAGGCATCGCGCAGGACAGGTTCTTCGGCCAGCACGCCCTCAAACGAAAACTCAACGGCCGTGGCCTCCGGCGCATCGTCGGTGCGCGTCCACGTCGTCGAGCGACGGCGCTCGGCAACCAGGCGGTCAAGGTCAACGTCGGCGATGGCCATATCGCAGGTAAGCAGTTTGGTCGCGGCGAGCTTGGAGCCGTTTTCGTAGACGAGGTTCTCGCCCGCAAAGACCATGTCGGTCGTGGACTCGCCCTCGCTCGCGTCCGCGTAGGCATAGGCGCAGTACAGGCGCGCGCTCTGGTTGGAGATTAGGCTGCGGCGGTAATCCGCCTTACCGATAATCTCGTCCGAAGCCGACGGATTGAGGATCACCGTCGCACCGGCAAGCGCCATCTCGGTCGAAGGGGGCGCCGGCACCCACAGGTCCTCGCAGACCTCAACGCCCAGCACCATATCCTCGGCACCTTCATCACAGCAGCGGTAGACAAGCCCCGAACCCAGCGGAACCGGACCCTGACCGGCAAACTCGACCCACACGGGATCCGCAGGCGATGGAGCAAACCAGCGACGCTCATAGAACTCGCCATAGTTGGGCAGATACTTCTTGGCCGTAAGACCCAAAAGCTCGCCCGCGCAGCACACGGCAGCGCAGTTGTAGATATTCTCGGCAACTGCAACGGGAAGACCGATGGTAAAGACAATCGGCAGATCGCGGGTTTCATCGAGAATGTGCACAAGTGCCGCCTCGCAGGCATGCAGCAGTGTGCGGTTATGGAACAGATCAGCCGCGGTATAGCCAGTCAGATTAAGCTCGGGCAACACCAGCGCGCGAACGCCGCGCTCGGCAGCATCGCGAACAGCCGCCAGCGCAACCTCGGCATTGCCCTCGACATCGGCCACGCGAATCCGCGGCGACGCCGCCGCCACACGCAAAAAGCCATCAGACTGAGAAAGGTGAAGATTCATAAGAATGCCCCCGTGCGTAGACGCCATTCACAACAATTAGCAAGCTCTATTGTAGTTCAACCGCCGGGTGCAACCGCATCCCACCAACTTGGTGAGCTATTGATGAGTTGATGGTATCTGTTAAATGTCACGTACGATTCACATCTGGTGGGTACCCTGATGGCTACACGAAACGAAGCAGATTTACACCGGGAGGACCCCGTATGACAACCAAGTACACCGACGCGCCGCGCACGCGCGTCATGACACCGGCCGCGCTCAACAACGGCGTTCACGAAAACCATTCCATCGGACAGACCATGGCCATCGCACCCAAAAAGGGCCTGTTCGACGACATTTCCATTCCCCAGATCATCGCCGGCGCCGCAGCTGCCGCCACGAGCGTGGCGCTTGCTTCAAAGATCGGCATTGCCGGCTCGGTGATTGGCGCCGCCGTGAGCTCGGTCATCACCGTTGTGTCTTCGCAGGTCTACCGCCACTTTATCTCTGCCAGCGCCGAAGCCCTCAAAGGTACGCACGCCGACGTCGACTACCCCGCCGGCGCCTATGAGCCCGTTGAATTTAATGCCGAGGAGCACCTGGGCGGCGCCGCGACCACGCAGGAAATGCGCCAGGTTGCGGGACGCGCGACCACGGCACGCGTCGCCCCTAACAGCCTGCGCGCCAAAGCCGCGGCAGAGCGCAGCCAGACGCAAAAGAAGGTCATCATCTTCTCGATCGCCATCGCCATCGTCGCGGTCATCGCCTGCGCCGGCGCCATCCTTATCACCACCGCCGGTGAGGGTCTGGGCGAGCGCCCCGAGCCAATCCTTTCGTCGCGCACGACCGAGAGCGATGCAAATGGCAACACCCAGTCGCAAGATCAGCAGGCACAGGCGGACGGCACGCAAGACAGTTCTACCTCTACCGATTCGTCCTCGAACACCCAAAACCAATCGCAGGGCACCGATTCCTCTACGGCCAACAGTGGCACGCCGTCCGGCACGACCGACTCAAGCCAAACGACTGACGGTTCACAGCCGAGCACGGGCGGCCAGACAAGCGACACCACTTCAGGAACGGGCACAGCAGACAGCAGCAACACCAACAGCTCGAACAGCTCGAGCGGAACCGCGTCTGGCACGGCATCTGACAACTCGAGCCAAGGCACGGCATCGGGCAACTAAGCACATTTGCCTCTCATAGATAACCGACCTGTATAACGGGCGCGAATCGACAGCGGTTCGCGCCCGTTTGCCTTGGGTGCCGAGGTGGCACGTCCCGTGCGATGGTAAGATGCTTTGGTGTGTAAAGAGGAGATTTGCCATGAGCAAGACAATAGTTAGGCCCACGCTTTCGCTGGGCAACCACATCTATCTGTATCGCCTGCTGCGCGACGCGATTGGGTGCGGCAAGCAAACGTTTATGACGCAGGTCGAGGAGGCGCTCGCCGCCGGCGACATGACCGCTTATGACCCGGGCTTCGAGTCCACGCGCGAGCTGCTCGAGGAGCTCAACGACTGCATTAAGCTGACCGTCTTTAAGGGCGGCCGCCTGTATGCCACCGTCATCGCCAACGATGCCTGGGATGCCGCCCTTGCCAAGGGCGAGGACAAGCCCAAGGCTGCCAAGGGCGCCAAGCAGTCCTACAAAAAGAAAAAGCGCGGCGAGAAGGACCTCAAGGCCGTGCGCCCCAAGCACGTTAAGCGTCCCGAGCCCGAGCCCGTGGCTGAAGCTGTGCCGGAGCCCGAGCCCGAGGCAGAGATCGAAGTCGCTATTGAGGTAACGGCAGAAGCCGAAACCGAAATCGCCGCCACGACCGATCCCGAAGTCATATCCGAGCAGGAAGCCACTGCGGAGCTCAACGAGGCTCCCAAGTCGACAACCGAAGAAGCCGCTAACCAACCCGAGACGTCTGCGTTCCAAAATAGCGATGTCTTTAGCGACGAAGCCGAGGACGATCAGCCCAACGATCAAGACGCTACCGAGTCGACGCCGGAGTCCGAGGCACCGCAGCCCGCCATCTCGCTCACGGTCGTCTATGACCCCGAGAACGCCAACGCCGGCATCACCACCATGGCATCCACGCCCATCGAGACAAAGTCGAGCGTCGAGAATGATAGCGCGACGCAGGTTGAGGTTGAAACTGCAGCAGCAGACGCGCCCGCCATCGTGAAGCCCGCAGATTCCACGACCAGGCCGGAAGCGACGCCGGAGCCCGCACCCGTCATCGAATCCGTGCCCGCCGCTGCTTGCGACCAAATTCCCGCACCGGCACCGTCTCCGGCCCCCGCTGCAGCACCGGCCCCCGCACCCGCAGCACCGACCATCCCCGAGGACTTCCCCATCGATTTCGCAACCGAGGTCTTCTGCCCCGGCCCGCTTCTGCACCAGCTGTCGACCTATCTCCCCTACGGCGCCGACACGCTCGGCATCGTCGGCGAGTACTACTGGATTGCCCGCGAACGCGGTACCATCGAGGCCGCGCGAAACCGCGCAAGCTTCCCCCTGCGCTACACGCAGGCCGGCGAGCGCCACGAAGTCACCGTGCGCATCCGCCACAACACCACCGGTGGCCTCGGTGCCGCCTGGGTCATCGACAAGGTCAACGCCCCGGCCGAGTGACAAAACGGCCCTGGATAGCCATTGACCATCCAGGGCCGTTTGAAATCAGACCTTTTGGCTGTCATCAGCACATATAGACACCAGAGAAGCAAGCTCCTCCTCAAGTTGCGGAGCAAAATACCTAAAAGAAACTTGTGCTCCAATCGGTATCGACTCAATCATATTCGCAGCATTATCTGAAACACGGTACGATGCAGTTTCACCTGTCTTTAATTCCTCTATTGAGCAGACAGCGTCTTCAGCATCAATCGACCTAAGCATGCCTTTACCTTGCAACATCACATCGGCATGCCCACCAGCTATTTCCAATGAATCTGAGTTTGTCACAGACATTTCTCCGGAATCTCCGCGCGGCATCTCTTCTTTTGTTGAACAGCTCACCAATAAAGCCATCAACACCAAAGACAGGACTAAACGAATCGTCCTACTTCGAAAAAGTCGTTCCATAAGTCCACGCATAATAACTCTGATCATACTTCAGGAAGGATAAGGATGAATTCCAGCCGTCCGCTATGCCAATCATCTGCCTTGTCTCTCCAGTTTTCTTACCAGTAAGTGTGGCGTAAGCCTCCGCTGTTACAGAATGGGCTGATCCGTTGTACAAACTCGCATGTAAAACACTCGGTCTATTAGAGTTAATC
This sequence comes from uncultured Collinsella sp., assembly GCA_905213265.1. GTDB lineage: Bacteria > Actinomycetota > Coriobacteriia > Coriobacteriales > Coriobacteriaceae > Collinsella. The sequence goes on along the minus strand of CAJMHR010000012.1, from coordinate 1,153 downwards.
TCATTTTGAATGTTCGCGATAGCCGGGGAGGAGACAGTGCGGGCGATAAGATTACTCCCTCTGCTTGCGCAGTAATTTGTAAACCCCGTTGCACAGGTTGAAATCGGCGTTCCGCCCAAAACAACACCGGGAACAGTCTGTTCTTCATCGGAAAGAGCATGGGTATTGGTGTAATTCCATATCTGCATATATTGCGAAGGGTCGCTATATAAATTGGCAATGCCATACAGTTCCGCAACGTTCGAAAAAGCTGTCACCATACAAGCATAGTGGGCGGTAAGCCTCTTAATCTCGCTTTCATCATATGACATAAACTGAGAAATGGAACGAAATCCAGATACTGTGTAATCCTGCATTTGAGTTGCGTAAATTACAACATCGTTCCAGCTTGAAGGTTTATTCGATAAAACGACAGGCCGTCCTTCTATGGAAACAGCCGGGATTGTTCTTCCGCAATTTGTTGTTATTGAACCGTCCAAAGATTGCACGCCGAATTCGAATGGATTGATCATTACGACTGGGTTATTGAAAGAATAAGACTCGACACCAAGATCTCCTCCCCGATCCATAGGGCTGACTAAGCCGTCTCCAAAACGATATCCCGTAAGTATTTCATCATCTGAAGCATCTAAAACCAAATAGCCCGCGGCCCTATTGGATGTCACAACCGGAACAATGTAACCAAGCGGGAACCCATCAACATCTATAAAAGGAATAGGGTCAGAAGGCGTATACGAATAGCCGAGGAGTCCCTTTATATATTTATCGGCAAGCTCTTGCGCAATTTCAGAAGTAAATTGTATCTGCTCACCATCAATATTGCCCGTCGAAGCAAAAACCTCTTTCGGACGTGCGGCTAAGGCGACAATTGAAGACGCGACAAGTTGCAGAAAACGACGACGCGAAAGCATATGTTCTTCTTTCTAGAGAAGCGACTTATAAGATACTCCTATTCTATAATCTTTTTTGTAACGTTACAGCACTGGTTATATTTCAATTCGATTTGCTTATGTCCTTGCAACCCAATGCGTCTTTACGTTTTAAACGGAATTAGAAAATCACTCATAGCAAAAACGAGCTTTAATCCCAAAGAGATGAGGCTTATAGGACAAAATGTGTGTCTGCTTTAGGGGCATCGGCGCAGGTCGATGCC
>CAJMHR010000011.1 GCA_905213265.1 uncultured Collinsella sp. | reverse complement strand
ACCGTGGGGACACATGTATGTCAATCCTGGTCTAACAGAGCCTTAAAAAATCATTTTGATTGATATATGACGGAGGACAGCCCCGTCCTAAAAAGAGTGTTCTCCCGTCGCGTACCTCCTAAATGATTTATTAATCCCCGTCCCAGAAAAATCATCGGCGAACACACTACTTTGCGCTGGTGAGAACGCCGGTGGTATCGAAGGCTGGGGTGAAGCTCTCGTCCACCGCACCGCCCTCTTGCCAGAACATCGTCGTAAAGCCCAGATCATCGGCATGGTCGAGCACCTGCTCGTACTCCTCACGCGTCACGGCCCGCGCCAAATCGCCGCCTTGTTCGCGCATGAGCGCGTTGGGCGTGTACTGGTTCATGACCGAGATCGGCACATCGCCTACCGTCTGCCACACCAGGTCCAGCACGCGGCACGAATCGTCCGCATGCCCCGGCAGCACCAGGTGACGCACGATGATGCCGCGCTTCATAAGGCCAGCATCATCCACCAGCTCTCCCCCGCGGCGCTCGATCTCGCGCGCCATCTGCGCCAGGCCCGACACGGCAACACGTGGATAGTCCTTAATATGAGAGAGCGACTGCGCAAGCCCAGCATCGGCATATTTAAAGTCGGTGAGCCACACATCCACCAAATCACCCAACGCTGCCACGGCACTCGCGCGCTCATAACCGCTCGTGTTGTAGACGATTGGGATGACCAGCCCGCGCGCCCGCGCTGCGGCAATCGCCGTCGGCAGCAGGTGCGCGTAATGCGTCGCCGTCACCAGGTTAATATTGTTCGCACCCTGGTCCTGCAGCTCCAACATAATCTCGACCAAGCGCTCGGGTGAAATCTCAAGACCGAAATTGCCCGTCGAGATCTCGTGGTTCTGGCAATAGACGCATTTGAGCGAGCAGCCACTAAAGAAGATCGTGCCCGAACCGGCCTCGCCCGAGATAGGCGGCTCCTCCCACATATGAAGCGCCGCGCGGGCCACCTTGAGCGTGTCGTTAGCACCGCACACGCCGCGCGCACCCTCACCGCGGGCCGCACCGCAACGGCGCGGACACAAATGACAGGCGGGCGAAAAAAGTTCCGTTAAGGAAGTCGACATTAAAACATGCTCCAAAACACAGGTTTAACAGCTAAAACACTGGGGCAAAGGCTGCGCAAAAGACCCGAAGCCCATGGCGCCGTAATCGTCCGACACGATTTTTGTAATGTCAAGACTGGAATCGATAAAGTGCCGCTTTATGATGTAAGTATTCCGCCCCCCGCGGAGCAACTGGGTGAACCGTCGCGTTTATTTAGGGAGCCCACACAGTCGTACCTAGTACAGGTATCCTTCGTTGTTAAGGACGCTGGAACAGTCGATGAGGGCACCCACCTGTTTTAGGTGGGTTCATTTTCGTAACGTGGGGGGCGGTTTTCTTTTGCCGAAAATCACCATTTTGCAGCTCACCGAGATCCCCAAAAGGCGCCAGGCAGAACCCCGCCATCACCCCAATATCTGGTAAGCACGTGATTATCGTCCCGCGTAATTCCTCACACCCCCTTTGGTCGAGTATCATGGGTCAGCTATACCCTTTGCGGCATGGCTCTCTCTGACCTTTACCTTCGACGCTTGGCGGGTTTTCGATTCATGGCTTCTTCCACGAGCTACATACCGTACCTATGCGTGGCGGTCGCGGCCTTTATCACGACCTTCCTTACGGTTCCCCTTATAAAGCGCATGGCAATCAAGCTCGATGCCGTCGACTATCCCTCAAAGCGCCGCATCAACACCAAGCCCATCCCACGCATGGGCGGCACGGCGGTCTTTTTGGGCCTCGTCGTCGCCTGTATCGTGCAGATCCTAGGCACCTGGTACCTGGGCTGGCCGCCCGTTTTGGTGCCCCACCCTCGCCTGCACATCAGCTACCCCGTACTCGCGCTTTCTTTTACCGTCATCTTTGCGACCGGCGCGATCGACGACGTCTTCCAACTCAAGCCCAAGCAAAAGCTGGCAGGCCAGGTGCTCGCCGCGCTCATCGCCTGCATCGGCGGCCTAAAAATCGGCGCCATCGTCAACCCGTTTGCCCCCGGCGAAATCATGCTCGGATGGCTCGCCTACCCCATCACCGTGATCTATCTGGTGGCATTCACCAATATCATCAACCTGATCGACGGCCTCGACGGCCTTGCGACAGGCATTTGCGGCATCGCATCGTTCACCATGTTCTCGGTCGCTATGCTTTCGGGGCGCATCGACGCCGCAGCGCTTTCCATTGCGCTCTTCGGCTCCTGCTTGGCCTTTCTGCGCTACAACTTTAACCCCGCGAGTATCTTCTTGGGCGACTCGGGGTCGCTGCTGCTGGGATTTGCGCTGGGCTCCATCTCGCTGCTCAATGTGAGCCGTACCGCCGCGCTCACCTCGCTCATCATCCCGCTCATCGTTGCCGGCGTGCCCATCATCGACACGTTTAGCGCCATCGTGCGCCGCAAGCGCGCCCATATTAGCATTGGGCAGGCCGACAAAGGCCACATTCACCACCGCCTAATCCAGGAGGGCTACAACCAAAAGCAGGCCGTCCTTCTCATCTACGCCTGGTGCATCATGCTTTCCGCGGGCGCCGCGACCATCAACCAAGTCGAAGTCCCCATGCGCGTGCTCATCTTTACCGTGCTCGCCATTGGCTCGGCGGCCTTCGCCAAGCATCTGCACCTGTTTGAGCCCGTACTGCGCCACCACTACAACAAACGCACGCACGAGGACGAGCTCGTAACTCCCGATGACCCCGCGTTTAAACAGGAGGAACAGGCCGCCGAGGAGCGAAAGGACGAGCGTCACCACAGGCGCTAGGGATTGCCGTCGACGGCTTGCCGAGCAACCACTCGTCTTCTGGCGTTCCGCGCGAACGGACAAGACGCGCTTTGCCGACCCTCGTTCGCTTACGATACACCCCGTTCAATAACACGCTATTATCTTGACCAATCGCACTTAGTAAGGAGCAATCATGCCTAACGAGAACAGCTACGAAGTCGCGCTGCAAAAGAGCAACGCCATTCGCGAGGGTCTGGCCAAGACGCCCGAGAAGTTCACCATGCTTACCGGCGACCGCCCCACCGGCCGTCTGCACCTGGGCCACTACTTTGGCACCCTCAAGGGCCGCGTGGAGCTGCAGAACATGGGCGCCAAGACCAACGTGCTCATCGCCGACTACCAGGTCATCACCGACCGCGACACCACGGAGCACATCCAGGACAACGTGTACAACATGGTCATGGACTACCTTGCCTGCGGTATCGACCCCGACAAGACCATGATCTACGCACACTCCGCCGTGCCCGCCGCCAACCAGCTCATGCTGCCGTTCCTGTCGCTGGTGTCCGAGGCCGAGCTGGCGCGCAACCCCACGGTTAAGGCCGAGATGGAGGCCTCGGGCCACGAGCTTACCGGCCTTCTGCTCACCTACCCGGTGCACCAGGCCTGCGACATCCTGTTCTGCAAGGGTAACGTGGTGCCGGTTGGTCGCGACCAGCTGCCGCACATCGAGCTCACCCGCACCATCGCCCGCCGCTTTAACAACCGCTACGGCAAGGTGTTCCCCGAGGTCGAAGCGCTGCTGTCCGAGACCCCGCTGCTGCCCGGCCTGGACGGTCGCAAGATGAGCAAGAGCTACGGCAACGCCATCAACATCTCGATGACCGCCGAGGAAACAGCCAAGCGCATCAAGAAGAGCCAGACCGACTCCGAGCGCATGATCACGTTCGATCCCGAGAACCGCCCCGGCGTGTCCGGCCTGCTTTCGACGGCCGCCATCTGCACCGGCCGTTCCGAGATCGAGATTGCCGAGGAGATTGGCATGGGCGGCTCCGGCCAGCTCAAGAAGTACGTGACTGAGGCCGTCAACGAGTACTTCGCGCCGATTCGTGAGCGTCGCCAGCGCTACGAGAACGATCTGGACTATGTGAAGGACGTCCTGCACGAGGGCAACCGTCGCGCCAACGAGATCGCCGAGCAGACCCTGGCAGAGGTTCAGGACGCCATGGGCATGGTGTACTAGACCGATCTGCTGACTTGAGCTTTCGATTGCTATGGGGCGGGCGCTACGGCGTCCGCCTTTTTTGGTGCCCGACCGGCTCGGCCCGCCTATTGCACTCCCCCGACAAACGGGAACGGGCCCGCTGACAGAAAGTTGCCAGCGGGCCCGTTCCCGAAGTACACCGTTGAATCGCACAGAGGGGAGGAATGCGAATCAAACTCAACAGGGCAGGCTTTTTCATCGCCTATTGCCTGCTCCGTTGCTGAAACCAATATAGTTCACCATGGTTTACTTTCCGACGGCAAAGTACGTCGCCACACCTTCTCCATAAGTTAACCCCGGTAAACCTACCAAAAAGGGACAGGTTTATTTTGGTAGGTTTTATCTGGGGAAATGTCAGCGATAACGGCGTTCCGCCACGATGGGGACAGGCACCTTTGTGGTAGTTTGGCCACGGCAGAGCTGTTAGAGTCCGGCCGGCCAGCGACAGGCAGCCAAGTCGACGTGCATGGGATCGGTAAACGTCGCGCCCTCCCCCATTAAGAGCTCACGCTGAGTATCGGGGCCGCCAAACGCAAAGCCCTCGCAAATGCGGCCATCGGCAAACACCACGCGATGACAGGGAATTTGGCCAGGGCGCGGGTTGCTGTGCAGCGCATAGCCCACATAGCGCGCGCTCCGCGGACGACCGGCGAGCAGCGCCACCTGACCGTAGGTGGCAACCATCCCCTCGGGAATCTGCTCGACCACCTCGTACACCCGCTCAAAAAAGCCCTCAGACGCCATCGCGCGCTCCTTTCAACCGAAACCAGCATAAAGCAAATGATCCCTCGGGGACGGCGGGGTTGCAGATCATTTGCGGCCTCCGTGCGGCCGATGGTCCGCAACCCCGCCGTTCCCGAGGGATCACATGGCATGGCAGGCAGCGTTTGCCCAGATAAAACCTGCCAAAATAAACCTGTCCCTTTTTGGCAGGTGGGCTAGTTGGCGGGGCGGAAGAAGGCTACGGCTACGGCGCCGGGGCCTACGTGGGTGCCGATGGTAGCGCCAATGGTATGAACGGGCAGATCGCCCTCGACATGGCCGGCCCACAGCACGGCGCTGTCCTCGATGTACTTCTTGAGCACGGCGTCCGAAAGGCCCGTATAGCCGAGCGCCAGCGGCATGGAAAAGTCGACGCCGCCCGCCTTTTCGACCTTCTGGTTGAGCAGATTGCGGCCGTTCTTGGAACCGCGCGCCTTGCCCAGCTGCACGATCAGGCCGTCCTCGGCGGCCACCACGGGCTTAACGTTGAGCAGCGTGCCCACAGCGCCCGCAGCGGCAGACAAGCGACCGCCGCGCACCAAGTACTCCAGCGTCTCGAGCAGGCCGATGACGACCACGCGGTCACGGACGGCCTCGACGGCCGCCGCGATCTCGGCAGCGCCACGGCCCTCGTCCACCAGACGCAGCGCATACTCAACCAGCACGCGCTCGCCCAGGGTGACGTTGTTGCTGTCCACAACGAACACGTCGCCGCCCGGCGCCTCGGCAAGCGCGGTACGGGCACTCTGATTGGTGCCCGAAAGCTTGGCGCCCACGGTAATAATCACCGCCTCGTCGCCGGCCTCACGCGCCTCGGCAATCGCCTGCGAAAACGCATACGGGTTGACCTGGCCGGTCTTGGGCAGCTCATCGCGCTCCACGAGCATCTCGTAAAAGCGCTGGTGATCGATGTCGACGCCATCCATGTACACATCGGTGCCAAAGGTAACGGACAGCGGCAGAACACGCAGAGCGGGGTGCTCCACCGGCGACATATCGCTTGCGGAATCGGTAATAATGCGGACGGACATAGCGAATCCTTTCTTGCGCAGGTCCCGCGCAGGGAATTTTGGCAGCAATGCCCCGGCACGGTATACGCGCTCAAACGGGACTATGCGGTTGTTAATGGGAAGCAAATGCCTTGGCGGCCTTAGATCTCGCGCAGGGTGTTGAGAATCGTACGCAACGACGCATACATCTGCTCGCGCTGCTCCACACCCATGGCCTTACCGGTGGTGTCGAGCACTTCGCGGATGATGCGGTCGGCCTCGTTCATGCTCTCGCCACCCAACGTGGTCAGGCGAACCGGGGCGCGGTACTTGACGGCAGCATCGCCCGAGTCATCAACCTCGACAAAGCCGCCCTCCTCCAGGTGCGCCAACGTGCGCGAAACGGCAGCGCGCGTCACGCCGGCCACGCGAGCCAGGTCGGCGCCGGTCATGCCGTCCTTACTGCGTTCCAGGTAGTACAGGCACATGACGTCGGAGCCCTTGAGGCCCAGCCTTGCGCCCTCGGACGTCTTGATACGCTGAATCTCCTTGTAGAGCCCGCTAATCAGTCCGACAAAATCCTCAAAACGTGTCTCGTCGTTCTGCTGCATGGGAGACGACCGCCTTTCGTTTGCATGATGCTAACGGGTAAACATCTTAGCCGCACTCAGCGACTATCGCCTCCACGCGACCCATTTGTTAACCCATCAACATAAAAACCACCACAAAGGGGACAGGCACCTTTGTGGTGGTTTTGACCGGCGAGTATGATTTGCAGAAGTTACTACAGCTCCACGCGGGGATTGTCGCGAGTGATAAGCGTCTTAACGACAACCGTCGCTCCCAGATAGCGCTCGAGCAGCTCGGCTAAGCGATCGATCGCGGCCTGACAGTCCCCCATGCGCTCGGGCTCTACACACTCAATCGCCAGGAACGCATCGGCCGAATCGTCGGACAGGGCCGTTCGAACGCCATCTCGCCAGTTCCAGCAGCGGCACACGGCGCCCGCGTCATCGATGTAGGCGAGCTCGCCGGGCAGCGTCGGGTCATCCGCTTCCTCGCCAAGGGGTAGGAACGCATCGCCACCGTCGGTCACCTTCAAGCGAAGGTCTCCCTCGATTGCATGCAAATCCTCGCCTCCCACGGGCAGCGCGTAGGTCAGCGACACCGTGTTGTAAATATCCACCGCCGGTGTGATATGACCGACCGGCTTGCCTTTGAGCACGCGCTTGAGAAGGTTCTCAACTGAGCAACGCGCGCCCTTCTTGGTCTTGAACAGGCGATAGGCCTCGCGCCACGCCTTGACCGGCACGTTCTCGCTGATGGTATCGCTTGTCAGGTGACGCTCTGCATCGATGTTGGCGCGGTCAAGCAGCGCGGCGATCGCATCCACGTCCTCCTGGGGAATCTGAGCCGTGGGCTTCATACCCTCCACGACCACCACACCAACCGCTGCCTGCGGAAACAGCTCCCAAAATGAATCCTCGGCAATAAAGCTCTTCATACATACTCCCTTCATTGTGCGCGCCCGAGCGATGGCACCTAAACAAAAAGCGCCCTCACAGCGGCCACCTTCAAAGTCCTACGGTGCCGCCACAAGAGCGCTTAAGCTGTCCCCATCCGGAGAAGGGAACGATATGTCAGGCGTATTGTAACCCGAGACATCCGCGCGAGCAAAACCACCACAAAGGTGCCTGTCCCCTTTGCGGTGGATATGGACTCGAGGCGACGCTAGTGGCGGAGTCCCAGCAGGCCGCGGCCGCGATGACGGGCCTCGGCGGGCACTTGGGCGTGCGGGCCGGCGGCCTTTACGGACTCGGGCAGGTGCGAGTACTTCTTCTCGAAGTTCTCCTCGAACATCACCGCCAGGTTGTGCGCGGCCTCGTCGTAGCGCGCGGTGCTCTGCCAGTACTGGCGCGGCACCAAGATGCCGTCGGGCACACCGTGGCACGTAGTGGGAATGTCGACGTTAAAGATGTCGTCGTGCACGAACTCGCTATCCTCGATGGTGCCGTCGAGGGCGCGCGCGACCAGCGAGCGCGTGTAGGCCAGCTCGATACGATGGCCCACGCCGTAGCCGCCGCCAACCCAGCCGGTGTTGACCAGATAGACGCGGGTGCGACCGTCGGCGATACGCTCGCCGAGCATCTTGGCGTAGACCATAGGGTCGAGCGGCATAAATGGCTCCCCGAACAGCGAGGAGAACGTGGGCGTGGGCTCGGTGACGCCGACCTCGGTGCCGGGGATCTTGGCAGTAAAGCCCGTCACAAAGTGATACATGGCGGCGTCGGCCGTCAGGCGCGAGATGGGCGGCAGCACGCCAAAGGCATCGCAGGTCAAAAACAGCACGACGCTCGGGGTAGTGCCCATGCCCTTGGTCCACGCGTTGGGGATATGCTCGACGGGATAGGCCACGCGCGTATTGTGCGTGATGGAGACGTCGTCGTAGTTAGGCTTGCGGCCCTCGTCGAGCACCACGTTTTCGCAGATGGCGCCAAAGCGAACGGCATTGAAGATCTCGGGCTCGTGGAACGCATCCAAGCCCTCGCACTTGGCGTAGCAGCCGCCTTCGATGTTGAAGATGCCCATGTCGGACCAGCCGTGCTCGTCATCGCCGATCAGAAGGCGCGTGGGGTTGGCCGAAAGCGTGGTCTTGCCGGTGCCCGACAGGCCAAAGAACACCGCGGTCTCGTGCGTGACGGGATCCATGCTGGCCGAGCAATGCATGGGCAGCACGTCGTCCTCGACGGGCAGCAGGTAATTCATGACGCTGAAGATGGACTTTTTGATCTCGCCGGAGTAGCCGGTACCCGCGACCAAAATCACGCGCTCCTGGAAGTTGATGACCACGGCGGCGCTGGAGTTAAGGCCTTTGATGGCGGGATCGCACTGGTAACCGGGCGCAGCGAGCACGCAGAAGTCGGGCTCGCCGGTACGAGCGATTTCACGGGCAAGCGGGCGGGCGAGCATCTGCTTAATGAAGAGCGCCTGGCTGGCACGCTCGCAGGCGACAAGCAGTCGGCGCGTGTGGTTGCGATCGGCGCCGGCCATGCCGCGAGTGACGAACACATCGCGCTCGTTGAGATAGTCGACGATGCCGGCCTTGATGGTCTCGTAGCTCTCGAGCGGCAGCGGGCGGTTGACGGCGCCCCAGGCGATCTTGTCATGGACATCGGGGGTGTCAACGATAAAGCGATCGTTGGGAGAACGACCAGTGCGCTCCCCCGTCTCGATCACCAGCGCGCCGTTGGATGCCATGCGGCCTTCATCGCGGCGGATGGCGTGCTCGACGAGCTCCGCGGCGGGTAGATCAACCAGCAGGCGGGGCTGGTTCTCGGTAGGGTCTTCGACCAGCGTAATGCCAAAGTTGGACAAAACTTCTGCAGGGGTAACACCAGGCATGGGGCCTCCTCTAAAAGCGCGCCACGTAGACGCGGCGCGCACTTTACTCACGTAAAGCCCGTTGTACCCGATATGCAAAAACGTTTTTGCGGCAACAGCGAAGTGCCCGCCCAACGGTCAAAAATCGCACGCAAGCGGCCAAGACATCGGGGGGCGTTCTTAAACGACTGGTCGTTGGGAACATCCTTGAACAGGCAACAACCAAGGAGTGTCCCCAGATGCCGGCACATAAGGAACGTCCCAAAGTGCCGACTACTGAATGGCGCCGCCGAAATTATTGAACAACCTGTTCAAAAACACGAACGAACACCGCCGCATCTATACTAGAACGTAGTAAGAGAAAGGAACCGCCTTGAGTTTCACGCCCCTCGATAGCATCCGCCGCGCCATCGCCCGCCGCAATGGGGTCGCCGACCCCGCCGTAGCGAGCAACGGCACCGCAAAGGCCCAGGGCGGACGTATCGAGAACGGCCTGTTCCCCGCCTCCCACACGGCCGAAGAGCTCGCGCGCATCCAGGAGCTGAGCCAGCGCAACGCCGGCGGCCCCGATATCGGCCAGGCCACACGTCGCCGCCGTGAGCACGACCGCGAGCCCGGTCCCATCCACCGCATGGTCAACGCCTGGTGGAACCGCCTGCTCGGCGCCGTCTACGGCGGCGGCTTCTCCATGCAGGAAGCCGAATACGAGGAGCACGCCACCCGCCGCGACTATCTCTGGAATACCCTGGGCACCGCCGTGTGGGGCTTCGCGTTTCCCCTGCTCACCATCGTGTCCACGCAGCTTGTGGGCGCCGAGGAAGCCGGTAAGTTCTCCATCGCCTTTGTCACCGGCACGCTCATCATGATCGCGTGCAACTACGGCGTGCGCAATTTTCAGGTCTCGGATATCGACGAAACGACGTCCTTTGCCTCCTACCAGCTCAACCGTTGGCTTTGCGGAGCGCTCGCCCTAGGCTGCGGCCTCATGTACAGCAGCGCCCGCGGCTATGACGCGCAGATGGCGACGATCGGTCTGGGCGTCTACCTGTATAAGGTAATCGACGACGTGGGGGACGTGTACGAGGGCCGCCTGCAGCAGGCCGATAAACTCTACCTGGCCGGCATGAGCCAAACGCTACGCTCCGTCGGCGTCATCGTGGTCTTTAGCGTGGCGCTGTTCCTTACGCGCAGCATGCCCATCGCGGCCATGGCCATGGGTGTCACCGCCATCGCCTCGCTCGTGCTGGTCACCGCGCCGCTCGCCCTGCTCGAAACCGAAAAATCGCGCCGCGTGAGCCTGCTCGAGGTCGGCCACCTCTTCGCGCAGTGCGCCCCGCTCTTTGGTGCACTGTTCCTGTTCAACCTCATCGAGAGCATGCCCAAGTTTGTGATGGAAGGCACGCTGGCCTACAAATATCAGCTGTACTTTAATGCCCTGTTTTTTCCGGCGCAGGCCATTTTGCTGAGCATTGGATTTATCTATAAACCGCAGCTCTTACGCTTGTCGAGCATTTGGGCGAACCCGCGTCAGCGTAGGCGCTTTGACTTAATTATTGTCGCCGTCATGGCGCTCATCGTGGTCATTACCGCCGCATGCGCTGCGTTTATGGCGGGCCCAGGCATTCCCCTCATGAGCTTTATGTACGGGCTCAGTTTTGAGCATTATCGCACGCTGGCGCTGCTGATGGTCGTCGCCGGAGGCATCACCGCGGCCATCGACTTTTTCTACGCCATTATCACGGTGCTGCGCCACGCAGGAGACGTCACCAAGATCTACCTGATCTGCTTTGCCGTGAGCGTGGTGCTCCCGGTGATCCTAATCAACCTGCTGGGCCTGATGGGCGCCGTGGTGAGCTACCTGGCAGTCATGGCCCTACTGCTGGTGTTGCTGATAATCGAGTACGCCCACATCCGTCAGCGCATCGAGCGCGACCGCAACCCATACGGCGCCTAATTAGCTGCCCCGGTCACCGGAATTTGCGATGGAATCACCCCGGCTGGGGTCTCGTTGCGGGCAATACGCATCACGCAAAACTAAGTGAGTAGACTTTTACGGAATCACCGACCACGCCAACAAAGCACAAGTCTGTGACCTGCGGTTTTGTTGAGGCAAATATGTTGGGTGCTCAGCATTTCCAAAAAAGTCTACTCACTTAACCAGCGGGCAGCCAAATGATTATTTAATCCCCGTCCCAGAAAAATCAATTAGAGGACAGAAGGGCAAAAGTAGTCAAAAAAGCCCCGTCCCAAATTCGCTACCCTTTGCAACGATTATTCGCCCGGGTTGATGTTCGCATAGAACTCGGCCCCGTCGTCCAGGCGCAGGATGCCTACGCGGCCGAACTCGGAACCGGTGGCCGCCGCGCAGTCGATGTCGATGCGGTCGGGCACACCGGCGGTATCCTCGCCGCCCAGGCGCACAATCTGTCCGCGCCCCGACTCCTCGTCAAGTCCCGCCAGGCCGCCTACCTCGCAATAACGCCCGAGCGACACCGTGGGCGTGTGACCGCTCACCACGACCGGACCCTTGCCCTCGGCAGATAGCAGCCCCGTCGGGGCATCCCAATAGCCATGGCGAATCCACAGCAAGTCATCGGACGACTGCACGGCGAGCATTTGCTGAAGCAACTCGTTATCGGCATCAACCGCTCCCCTGCCGTCGGCGCAATCGACACCATGCTCAAGCAAAAACGCACGCGCCGCCTCGGTCTGAATGCCGGCATGCACCAGCAGGTACGGGCGCTCATCGGTCTCGGCCACCGTATACAGCGACAACCCGGCCATCCAGCGCACAAGCTCCTCGTATGCCTCAAACTCCATTTCGTTGAGCTGCTGGCGCGTGGTCCATCCGCCGTTGATATCCCAGGTCTCGGCATCGAGCGGATCCTGGCCAATAATCGCGTCGAGCATAATCTGCTCGTGGTTGCCCTTAAGGACGCGAACGTTGGGAAGTGAGCGCACCAAGTTGATAACACCAACCGGATCGGGCCCGCGATCGATCATGTCGCCCAGCACGTACAGCGTATCTTCGGACGTCAGCGAGATCTTGGACAGGGCCTCGTCGAGCGCACGCACGTGCCCGTGGGCATCAGATGTCACATAGATCGCCATGGTACGCCTTTCCTCGCCTTACCTTTAAAGCTCTGTCGTCGCAACTCAAAACTTCAAGTTGAACTTAAACGTTATCCATTGTACTCCGTTGCGGTAAAGCTGAAAAGTAGGTACGAGCCGCCGCCAATGGTCTAGAAAAACGGCGCCGCCTGTGACGATATCGCGAACGCCCTCCGTTCAACCCATAAACCCACCACCTTTGGGTACAAATAACCGAAGACAGCTGACCGTGCCACGCCAACCACCCAGGAGCGGACACTATCCATGAACCAGATACTTCTCTTTATCGGCCTCGTCATCATTTTGTGCCTGACCATCAAACCCGTCGGGAAAAAACTCCCCTTCCCCACCCTGCTCATCTTTATCGCGCTGGGCATGCTGCTGGGCGTCAATGGGCCGGCGCACATCGACTTTAGCGACTACGCGCTCACCGAAACCGTCTGCAGCACGGCGCTGTTGTTCATCATGTTCTACGGCGGCTTTAACACCAACATCGACCGCGCCAAGCCCGTCGCAGTACCCGCAGTGCTGCTGAGCACGCTCGGCGTCATCGCCACTGCCGGCATCACGGGCGCCTTTGCGCACTTCGCACTGGGCTTCGACTGGATCGGCGGCCTGCTGCTGGGCTCGGTCGTGGCATCTACCGACGCGGCGAGCGTCTTTAGCGTGCTGCGCGAGCACAACCTGTCGCTAAAGGACGGCACCGACTCGCTGCTCGAGGTTGAATCGGGCTCCAACGACCCTGTCGCCTACATGCTCACCGCGGTACTCGCCACCCTCGCGGCGGGCGGCAGCATCGATATTCCCGTGCTGCTGGCCAAGCAGATCATCCTGGGTGTGAGCCTGGGCCTTGCCATCGGCTGGACATCCAGCCGTCTGATTGAACGCGCACACGCAACGGCGGAGGGCGCGCACACCATCTTTTTGTTCGCCGTGGCGATCGTTGCCTACGCGCTGCCGAGCTACCTGGGCGGAAACGGCTTTTTGGTCGTATACCTGGCAGGCATTGTGCTGGGCGCGAGCGACATCACCGGCAAGGTCGAGATGGCGCACTTCTTCGATACCCTTACCGAGATGGCCGAGATGACCATCTTCTTTTTGCTCGGCCTGCTCGTGACGCCCGCGCGCCTGCCGCAAATGCTGTTGCCGGGCCTGGCACTCATGGCGTTTATGCTCTTTGTGAGCCGCCCCGTCGCCGTGGGCATGCTGCTGGCGCCCTTTAAAACCAATCCTCGCCAGGTCGCACTCGTAAGCTGGGCGGGCCTGCGCGGCGCGGCTTCGGTCGTGTTTAGCCTCTTTGCCGTGGTGGCCGGCGTTCCCGGCGGTCACGGCCTGTTTGACCTGGTGTTTGTGATTGCCGTGTCGAGCATTGTGGTGCAGGGATCGCTGCTACCGGCGGTGGCGAAAAAGCTCGACATGATCGACGCGGAAGGCGACGTCCGCCGTACGTTTAACGACTACCGCGACGAGGACGGCATGTCGTTTGTCAAGCTCAAGGTGGGCGCGGGCCATCCGTTTGCCGGGCGCTCGCTTGCCGATATTGGCAGCGTCACAGACATGCTGGTGGTCCTGGTGCTGCGCGACGGTGCACACCCGGTGCTGCCCAACGGCGATACCGTAATTGAAGAAGGCGACCTTCTGGTTATGGCCGCGCCAACGTTTGAAGAACGTGCCGAGGTTACACTGCGCGAGGTCACCGTAACGCCCCACGGTCGTCTGGCCGGCCAGCGCCTGCGCGACGTGCCGCAAGGCAAGCACCCGTTTATCGTCGTGATGCTCAAACGCGACGGCCAGACGATCATCCCCGACGGCAACACCCTCATATACGCCGGCGACGAAGCCGTCATTGCCACGCTAGCGTCGTAGCGGCCAGGGGCAGCTAATTTGGGACGGCCTTCTTTCTAATTTCTTTTAGCAAGCTTTTTTTAAACGCAGTACTACCACCAAAAAACTTCTGGTCAGTATTAGTCTGCTTATTTGCCTGATATTTCAGACTCGTGAACTCAATGGTACAGATATAGTCCGCAGCCTGAGCCAAATAGTAATCAGATGAAGTTGTCGGCTTATAGATAACTGCATTTTTAGCCAAAGCGTAATCGATTGCCTTGTGAAGCGCACTCGAAACCGAACCCTGTCCTCCGTCGTAGTAAATCTTTACAGCATCAAACTGCTGAAACCAACTCAGATTGTCGAATATGAAATCGATGATTTCACGCCGCATCGCATCGGCAATCTGTTTAAGAGTTCGGTACCGATGCGTCTTGAACACAAACACCTTGTACGAGATGGGCAAATGTCGAAACATAACTCGAAATAGTGAAAACAGCCTTTTTCTCTCACTGATGTCCAAGTCCTTGAACTGATCTTTTCCATTCATGAGAGGAGAAGCATGGAACGGAAGAAGCGGCAATCCGCTTTCGGCTACCGCCCTTTCATATTTCTTTATTCCCTCAGCGATGGGGATATCTTGTTCATGAAAAACAAAGGCCACCAGATAGTATCTTTCACGAAGATCATCGCTTCCAGATTCATCGATAAAGATACTCAGCTCTCGCATGGGCAATCCTTAATAAAAAAGCCGGGGAAAACGTCCCCGGCACTTGGAAGCCCTCTCTTAAGAGATGACCACCTAATTTATACCATGAAGTTAGACGTATGTTCAAGCATGAGTATAAAATACAAACATATGTTCGTCAATAGCCAAGGCAACTATCATTCAGTGTCATCGTCGACGGCAAAATCGCGGAGATCGAGGCCTTCGCGTTCGGCTCGGGCTAGGAGCTCTTGGGGCGACTCGTCCTCGATATCCACTACGTCAAGCATGGCGGCCGGAAAGCCCACGTCGGCTGCACTCCCCGCGCGGTCGAGCAGACTCTCGCGCAGCTGGTCTACATCAACGTCGATCTTCATCGTACAACCTCCTGCCTGGCCAGGACCCTAGCCTAGCTGTCTCAGTCATAGCTCAATCCCGAAGTGGCATCGCCAAGCAACCGCTCAAAAATAATGCGAAGATCTTCCTCGTCTAAATAACCGTTCTCAAGGTAGCCGCCGTCGATGGCGTCGAGCATTATCTTCTCTTTCTCCTTTAGGCGCTCGTAAATCACCTTATCCAAGGAAAAGGGTATGCCATCGCTTTCAAAGGTCGTGCGCATAAAGTAGTAGCGGGTCTTCTGATCATCGGGAAGTCCAAGGCGATGAATTCGATCCTTGGATTGCAAGAGATGTACGAGGTTATAGCTGCACTCGAAGTACACGGCGTCATGGCACACCGAATGCAGAGAAACAGACTCGGCAAGCGTCTGTGGATTGGTCACCAGCACCGTAAAGCGTCCGGCGCGGAAGTCGTCCAATATCGCGCGTCGATCCTCTTGTGGCGTTCCGCCGTAAATCGCCCGGGCGTCGACTCCCTTTTCGGCAAGTCCGCGCCGCAAATTGCTAATGCTGCGCACGAACAGGCACCACACCACAACAGGGCGGCCCTGAGCAACAATACGTTCAATTAGCTGCTCGCACGCCAAGAGCTTTGAAGTCGGCCGAGCTCGATCGATGGACTCGTAGAATGTTTGCGAGAAGTCGACATAGTCGATATCGGAGAACTCCTCCCCAACCTGATCGAGCACATACTCCAAATCTTCTTGATCGATAGCCTGCTCGAGCATGGCAGGGTCGCTTTCGAGCTGCAGCGTACGGATGATACGCGAAAATGGGCTAGAACATGCACTGGACAAGATATGCAGAAGCGAGTTTTCGTCAGCAGTCGCTTCGACTTCCACGATTTCGTCGGGCTCGGGCGCAGGAACACCAAGCTCGTTCTTATTTGTGCGGCAGAAGAAAGGCGCAAGGCTTTTGTTTAGCTGCTCAATCTCATCCGCCCCGGGAGACTTAAGTTCACCCGGCTCATAGCCAAAAAAGGTGTCGTAGTCCTCGGGATAGAGAATGTGCAGCAGGTTGTAAATATCCTGGTAGGTATTAGGTATGGGTGTGCCCGTAAGTGCGATCACGTACTTCGCGCCCTCATTTGCCTCAAGTGCCGAGGTCGCGCGCCTGCCCTTGATCGCCTTGATGCGATGAACCTCATCGAATACAACGAGTGTTTGGTTGGAAACGATGGGGTGCAGCTCCCTCACATAGCCGGCAAGGGCTTCGTAGTTGAACGTAAACAGATTGCACGAACCGCTGTCCAGCGAAAGCGCGCTCCGGCGCCGCTCGGTAGACATTGCTGCTATATGCGGGTCCCCCAGCGAAAAACAATGCAGGGGCAATTTGCTCCCAAAGGTCGCAACCCACTCTTTTTCCCATGCTTCAAAGCCGTTTTTTGGACAGACGACCACGATGCGCTTTGCAAGCCCCAGATGCCTTAAATATGCAAATACGCCGAGCACGGTTGCGGTCTTGCCCGCACCAGGTACCGAGAAGTCGGCGGCGCGGCCGACGGCGGCCATAAAGAACGCATCGAGCATCTGCCGGTCGCGCAAGGGACGCACCATCGAGGCGTTCACTATGTCGCGGAACTCCCGGAAACGCGGCCCCAGCTGGGGGTCGTCGGCTATGCCCTGAGCAGTCTGGGCCTTAATGGCAAGACCCACTTCCGAGCGCTCTCGGATGTACGTCTCCGTAGCGCTTGCATACGCCTCGAAGCTCCGGTCAACCGCAACCTCAACGCCATGCTCAGTGGCCTCCTGCACCGCCTCGAGCATCTCCTGGCACTCGCGCAAGCCCATGGCGCCATCGAGTAAAATGCAGTCGCCCTCGGTACCCACCACAGCGCTTGCGGGATAGTAAAGCCAGGCGCGCCACACCGTCGAAGCCATGAAATCCGCAACGCTCTGCCCCTCGATACGCAAGAACATGCCTGGACGGGCATCGTCGTAGCCGACGATAATCCTAGGAGCGGTCATCGATTTCACCGATCAGCTCATCGGCCTTATTCCTCACGGCAACAAGGTTAGCGCGCACTTTCGAAAGTTCGATTGCATTCAGTACGTCGAGCATCTCGGGAAGGATCTTATTAAGATCGGAGAGGCACTCGGCAGACTTCTTAGCCGGAGTATCCATAAGCTTGGAGCGGCGCACAACCTCTCGAGCCCTATCGCCCGCACGCGAGAAGCTATCGACCAGATCTCGGTCCGCGCGAAGCTCACTCACCTTTTCGCGAGTAAGGGGACCGGGCCCCATCTTCTCGAGCAACTCAGACATCGCCTGCTGCTCGGCGGCCTTAAAATCCGCCTCGGCAGGGGTGCCCGCCACGTTTCCAAAGTCTCTGACATAGCGAGTAATATCGCCCTCGGGCTGCACGACCATATTCGAGAACATCGCGCGCTTAACAAATTGCTGGTCGCGCTTGTTGCCATACTTCTTCAGGACACGGCCGAATTCGCCCAAGGGGCCGTCGACCTTAAGGGCGCGGGCGAGATGGTATTGCTCGGGAGCTTGGCAGAACTCGAGAAACTCCTCCATGAACTGGGCGCGGTCGACGAGCTTCTTGACCTCGGCTTCGGTCATGCCCGTCGCGGTTCCGTACTCGGCCGGAGTGATCAGGTGGTTCTTAACCACGTCGCGGTACACGCCGACAAGACGATCGACGGGATCATAGGCGACCTTTTCCTCCTCGCCAATTTGAATGGCGAGCTCCAGCAGCTTGATGCGCTTGGGGTCGCTGCCGGTGGCATCGTCGATGACGGCTGCCTCGAACCAGCCGGCCTCGTTGTTTTGGCGCGCAAGGCGACGAATGCACGTCAGGCGGCGGTTGCCGTCAATGACGCGGCCGTCGTTAAGCACGATGCCCGGCCTCAGCTGACCGCGGAGCGCAATGCTCTTCTCGGTCTTCTTAAGCGCCCCGGGGTTGCTCTCGACGATAAAGCCCTCGATGGCCCCGTTATACTCTTCGCGACCAAGCGCAAGCAGATCCGCATCCTGCGCGGCGTTGTACTCGCTTACCCACGTTGCGATGCGGTCGTTCTGGTCGTTGTAGAACAGCAGGTCGCACTTGATGCGGTAGATGTCGAAGTCGCGCGTCACGTTGTCGATGGAGTGCTTTTCTTTGCGTCCCGTCGGCAGAACGTTGCCGGTTGCGATTCCTTCCTCAAGCAAGCTCATTGCGTGCCTCCCTTTTCCATGCTTCCATGGATGAATAGTATGCGTCTCCGATGTCATCGTAGTAGACATCGGAATTATGAACGGTCGTCGTCAGGAGCGGCGCCGGACAGGCTATGCCAAAGTCGCTCGCAAGCAGACGCGGCAAATCGTCACGTTCGATTCCCTCATGGCGTGCAACAACCCACTCAATAAGGTCGGCGGCAGAGAAGCGTCCCTCGCCGCCGACAACAAACACTTTAATGCCGGCAAGCGTGCAGCTCCGAAATAGCCCGGCCACGTCGAGCAGCCCCTCGAAAAAGTCATCGGGCATATCCAACCCGTACAACGGGTGCACAGTCGTGCCGCTCGCACGCAAGCTCGCTATGGTGAAGGGCTCTCCCTCGCGCGCATCAATACAAACCGTGGACGCGTACGACTCGACATCGGCCATGCGCATGCCCAGCACGTCGTGCAGCCGCGTGAACGAAATGTAGCTGTCGTCTTCGTAGGCAAGCACGCGATGGTCCGAAAGCGCCTGGCGCAGCACGTGACGGAAGGCAGGATGTTGCCACACGGCATTCTCAAACCCGGTTTCGCCTTTCGCAAAGGACGGATGCGCCGCCAATAGCCGCGTGAAGTGGCCGTTCGGGGCGTCCCCTTCTTGGAAAAGCAGGCCATGGTCCTCGTAGTAGCCCGCGGCATCGATACCGCGATCGAGCGTCTCGGGCTGCTCGCCGGGAAACTCAAAAGCAAAACGTCGGCGAACAAGACCCGCGTCACAAATCTGGTCGGCAAGCTCCCGAGCGAGGAAGTCCTCAAGGGTGAGCGCCTTACATTCGACGTTGTCCCTCCCAGGCGCCTCCGAGCAAGAGACCGGCACATCCGCCGGGTGCTCAATAGACTTGACACCAAGCCACTCCGAGACGCTCACGTCCGCAGGCTCGGCGAACAGGTCGAGCCATATCGCGGCGACACCGGCGCTAAAGCCATATTCGCGCTCGTAGGCCTTCGCTAGAACGTTTTTGGGTTCACCCGCATGACGCTCAGCAAAGGTGCGCACCTGGCGACGGCGATCAACCACGCCGAATCCGACAGAAAGGTGGTCCCCCAGAGTGACGCCTTCGTCAGCATTCCAAAAGACTTGCTTCAGCTCGTCATAGAGCACGGCGGGCGTGGTGATCCCCGCGCGCCTTAGCTCATTGCGCGAGACGCGAAAGACCAGGCGGGCGCACAGTTCGGCATCCTCACGCCGCGCCGCACTCACCGCCGCTCGCGCAGCCTCCGCACGCCCATCCCGTTGGCTGTCGACTACGTCTGCCACGTGCCTATGCCTCGCCCATCTTAGGCCCGAAGACACGCTCGACGTAGGCGTCCAGCGTACCCTCCTTGGCAAGCTCCGCGGAGTCCGCGAGCTCGAAGTTCGAGTCACATCCCTGGCCGACCTCGTCGTGGAAACCCAGGATGAAGTGCGTGGCGATCTCGTAAATTATCTTGGTGGGCGCGATGCCGAACACCTGGTGCTCCAGGATGTGATCCAGCCGCTCGCGGTCGTCCGGGAAGGCGGCCTTCATGCCCTCGCTTCGGTACAAGCGCTTGATGATCTCGGTGATGTAGAGGCCCGACTTCATGTACAGGTCGGCGAAGGTGTGGCTCGGGTCGTCGAAACAGCCCGGGTTCTCCCTTTCGAAGAGGTCCACCATCTCGATCACGACGCGGCGCGGCGTGAAGATCTGGTTGGTCTTCTGAGGCGGCACGTAGTCGAAGATATCCTCCGTCTGGGACCCGTCGAAGTAATTGGCCAGGCGCTCGCGCAGCTTGATGAACTCGCTCACGGAGTCGTTGAACACAACCTCGTCGAAGAGGTGCCCGACGAAGCACTTTACCTCGCCGGTCTCGCCATCGGTGTAGTCGCCGCCGTCGCGCAAAAAGCGGAACTCGTCAACGGTGATGCTCGTGACGTCCCGGAAGACGTCGGCGGGAATCACCGTGTCGAAGTTCGCGAGCGTCGTGCCCTGCTCGCCGTAGGCCATGAGGAACGACGGGATGGTGCGCGAGAAGCCGCGCAGGTGGGCGCGCACCTTGTCCTCGATGCCCTGCTTCTCTTCCTCCTTCTTCGTTGTCTCCACCTCGCGCACCACGGTCTCGCCGGCGCTCTGCACGAGCTCCTCGCGGGAGTCCTCGAGCTTCTGGGTGAGCGTATGGAACGCCTCGGCCTTCTGCTCGTCATGCCGTTGGTTCACCTCGGCGCGCTCGGCCTCGCTTGTCGCCGCCTTGAGCTCGTCCTTGCGCGACTGCTCGATGCGGCGCGCCTGGATCTGGTAGTCGCCGACCTGGCGGTTGAGCTGGATGTCGGCGTCTGCCTGGACCTTGCGCTCGATCTGCTGTTGCTGGCGCGGTTTGAGCTCGCTGCCATAGCTCTCCTTGGCGGCCTGAACCAGAGGCGCGGTCACGCTCTGTTTGAAGGCCTCCTTGAGGTTGTCGAGCATCGCCCTGTCGTCGTCATCGGCTGCGTGTGCCTTCGCGATATCTTCGACCTGGCCCGAGAACTCAACGACGACATCGCCGTAGACCTTCGGCCCAAAGATGTCCGCCGCCTTGCCTACGACCTGCTCGTCGGGAATCTCCACCTCGCCCTCGTCGTTGATGGAGAGTTCATCGGCCGTTCCTTCGTCGATCTCGACCTTATTCTTCTCAACGTTCTGCGCCTTGCCCTGCTCGTAGGGATCGAAGCGCTGGATGATCTCCACGACCTCTGCCGGCGCGTGGAAGACGCTCGCGATGTTCTGGAACAGGAAGTTGCTCATGAAGCCACGCTTGACCACCTCGCGGGCGTGGATGCGCCTCGGCACGCTGAGCACCTGCTCGGCATCGAGCTCGACCATCTGGCCCTCATCGTCCTCGCCGTAGACGGGGAAGAAGTTCAGCAGCTGGCGGATATGGCGCTCGCGCGTCTCCACGTCGCCGCCGCCGCGCGCGGTCTCGCCGTACAGGTCGTTGGCGAACTGCTCGAAGATGGTGAGTGTGCGCGCCGGGTCGAAGTCGAAGACGTAGGCGTTCTCCTTGCGCGCGTAGTTGCCGCCGCCCAGGTCGAACAGGCACGGGTTCTGGCTGCGGAAGGCCGCCTGCATGTACAGTGCGGGGCTCGCCATGTTCGAGAGCATGAGCACGGCGGTCCACTCCGGCACGGTCACGCCCGTGGTGAGCTGGCCGACCGAAAGGGTGATGGTCCTGTCGTGGTCCTTGATCGCGCGGCGCACCTTGTCGAGCGACTTCTCGTTCTCGTCGTCGGCGTCGATCTTGCCGTCGCCGGCAGCGAGAACCACCTCGTAGTCCTTGAAAACAGGATGGGCCTGCAACTTCTTGGCGAGCGCGCGGGCGGAGTCGACGCGGTTGAGCATCCAGAACGTATGGCGCAGCTCGTCTCGCAGCCCGGGTGTCGAGAACGGGAACTTCTCCTGCGTGGTGAGCGCGTCGAGGAACTTGTCCACGTCGGCGTCATGCACAAAGCCGCCGTTCTGCTTGGTCGAGAAGAACTCGTTGAGGTCGAAGGCGAACTCGGTCTGCTCGCCGTCGATCTCCATGCCGCCGCGGGCCTCCCGCTCGACGATGTCGCTCATCTGGTAGGTGAGCAGGTTGAGCTTGGGGAGGTTGGCGTAGGGGTTCGGCTGCTCGGAGTCGGCAGGCCAGTCGCGCTTGGCCTGCTGCTCGTCGGCATAGGTCCAATTGTAGATGGCGTCGTCGGCGAACTTCTCGTTTGCGATGGCCTTGAAGGGCGTGCCGGAGAGGTGCAGCGTGAAGCGGCGCTTGATGTGGTCGAACGCCACGTCGGTCTTGAAGGTGTCCACGCCCTCGTGTGCCTCGTCGATGATGAGCACGTCCCAGGTGAGGTCGGCCACCTCGTCGAGCTTCTGGTATACGCCGCCGAAACGGATGGAGCCCTTGAGGTCCTGAAGGCTCACGAACTCGATGAACCCCTTGGGGCCCTCCGGGTCGTTGCGGATGGCACGCAGGTATTCCTCGCGGCTGAGGCAGTAGGGCTTGCCGGCCAGGGCGTCCACGCCGCTGATGAAGCGGTAGCCGCCCTCTACCCCAACAAACTTCGCGTAGTCGTCGTACCAAGAATTGGCGATGGCGGGGCGGTTGGTGACGATGAGCACCTTCTGCGCGCCGATGCTGCGGCACAGGTCGTAAGCGGTGAGCGTCTTGCCAAAGCGAGGCTTAGCGTTCCACAGGAATTCGCCGCCACTCGCGCCGTCCTCGTTCCAATGGGCGCGGGCATAGGCACTCGTCTGCTCGACAGCCTGCTCCTGCTCGGCGCGCAAGATATACGAAGCGGCGCCGGGTGTGTCCAGCACGCCGTCGGTGTCGCGAAAACGGTAGAACTGCTGGTGCGACTCCTCGCCGCTGATCTTGAACCATTCCTTCTTGGGTTCGCGCTCGATGCCCTGCTTCTCGAGATATGCGTGGAAGTCGGTGTCGTGGAACGTGCCCGCGCGGTGCTCCCACGTGGCGTTGCCGCTCCACTCCAGGTGCCACTGCACGTCGGCGGTGTGCGTCTGCTGCTTGATGCGCTCGCGCACGTCCTGCTCGGTGTAGCCGATCTTGGTCCAGCCGTTGTGACGGGCAATCTCGGGCGTGGTGTAGGCATAGATCTGCGGCACCGCGGGCGCGGTGGTCTCGATGATCTGGGAGATGTCGACGCTCGGCATAGCTAGTCCATCTCCTTCACATGGGATTCGATGAAGGAGATCTCATCGTCATCGAGGCCATACTTTGCATAGAGCTGTCGGTCGATGTCGGCAACGGGCTGCGACCAGTCGATGTCGGAAGCAGGAGTAAAGTCCTGCAGAGGGACATACTTCCATTTCTCTGGTGGATTATCTTGTGTGATTTTTAAAATGCCTAGAAGTGCGCGGGCGAATTTAGACTTGATGTATTTCATGCAATTCTGGGCCTCTTCCTCAGTATTAAAGGCTCCTATACCAAGGAATGATTGTGTATACCCAATTAGGGGTTCCCCAATTAGGGGTGTCGACAGCACCTCGCCAATGGCACCAGAACCATTGGATTTAGGAATTACTACTTTCCATTTGTCATAATTCCCGCCAAGATCGATATAACACGATTTGATGTATTTAAAGCGGCGCTCGTTGTTTTGTCTGCCAAGCAGACACGCATAAGCCCCATTGTCAGGCTTTTCATCAAAGAAAAGATCCTCTCCCCAATAGTGCTCAGAGAGTAGATCGAAGATGTTTGTAGTAATGATTCGCAGATTACTCAGCTTGCCCTGCTTCTGCTCTTTCGTTAGGTCATTACGATGCCTAGCAATATACTCAACTTCACTCTTTTTCTCGGGAAAGTCATCCCAGAGCTTTTCGGACAATGTGTACGTTGAATATGGGTACATTATCTGCCCAAAATCACTGAAGCGATGCCCACGTATCTTTTGCGCAATGGAGTTCAGCTCTGGATATGAGGTGAACGTGCCAATCGGCTCGTGTATTTCATTTTCATTGCGATAATGAACAGCAACCCCCCCCCTTGATACTTGTGCCGCTGAATACCGCTGAGCTATCCGGTTGATAGCTTAGGACCTTGAAGTGTCTATCTTCGAGCATTTTCCTGTTCCACGGTTTGGGCGTAGCACCAGCGTTAAATAAGAAACGGGCAGGAGTAATTAACTCAACTCGCTCACCAACTCCATACGCTGCGTCCATAAAAGTGTTATAGACAGGCATGTCCTTCGTCGTATCTCTACTTTCCTGATACGGGGGGTTTCCAATCACTGCATAGAACTTTTTTCTCATTGTTGTTGCCTTACCCTTCAATGTGGCGAACTCAAAGGGCTCGCCGTTCTGCCAGTCGTATATCACACACAGGGGAACCGTTTCCTTTGCCGCCCCTTCTCCGGTCTCTTCGCTTGCCTCGTCGAGGAACACATCGTCGAACAAATCGAACAGCGACTGCTGCACTGGCTCCGACTCCTCGAGTGTTCCGAGCGTCGAAACGACGTCCACGTCCGTCTTGTTGGTAGGCACGGCGTCGGTAAGGCCGTTCATCTGCCAAAAGTTCCAAGAAACAATCCATGCCGCCTGCTCGAGTTCGTCGGGCTCGGAGTCCGACCCCCAGCGATCGCGAAGATACTCGGCGAATGTCTCGAGCACGTTGATGCGGGCGATGAGCAGGTTGTCGCCTTGGTACTCGAAGCCGTACGTCGCGCGCAGCGCGTCGAGGGCGCGGCGCACCCACTCCTTGCGCGTCTTGGTCTTCTCGGTCACGACGCGAAGCTTGCGGTCTAGGAAGCCTACGCGCTCACCTACGAGTATCTCGTCGCCCGTCACGGCGTCGTAGCGAGAGCACACGAAAGGCGCCTCGCCGCACGTAATTTCAAGCCGCGGAGCCTCAACATAGGCATGCCAGCCGCACCCCTTCGACTTGGGGAATGCGATCGGTTCATTGGTGATTGTCCACGTCTTGTCGCCATTGTCCGCAACGACCTCGGTATTGAAGACATTGCGTCGGCCGAACCACACCTCATCCAAATCGTTATTCATCTGATTGCACAGCCATGCCGGCGAGAAGACCTCGGCACGGCTCTTGGTACGCAACGACTGCTGTTCAACGGCCTTCGCGATGCGCGGCTTAATGATATTAACGTTTGGACCCGTGATCTTCTCGACGGTTATCTCGTCGTCGCCCATGTAGCCATCGCCCAAGGCTTCGTACTCGTTATCCGCCCAGATGATATTACGGCCAGTCGTGCGGTCACACAGAAGCGTCTCCAGAATGCGCCCGGAATAACGCCGTTCAAAGCCTTCTAGGAAGCTTTCGCCCAGTGTTTTATGCTCGGCAGTTTCCACGTGCCACTGACTCCTCTTCGCAGGTTTTTTACACATACGCTCGCGATGTAATTAGAGAGTGCTGCACTTAAAAGGCATCAAAAATCTCTGCATTCATCCATCGCCACGCGCATGATGCGATATGCAACATAGACGAATTATACGGTACAGCTTGGCAATACTTACTCCGGATACAGCATATCCCGCTCCCTATCTAACCGAACCCCCACCTGCTTTATCTGCGTACGTATAACCGGTTTTTTAATCGAAACGCCGTACAGCTCATACAGCAGTTCCGCCATCTGAGAGACCGACATGGCCCCGCGCTCATGAACAAGCGTGTCGACCAATCCTGCCGTACTAAACGATCCCGCCATCTTGCAAAACAGCATGGCTTCACCGATGGACGTACGTTTAATACGACCACCCACATAACCTTGCATCATGATCGACTGGCACACGTAATCATCTAGGCCTAAATCGAGCAACGTATCATTCAGCGCATCAAAGAAGCCAAACTCTTTGAGGTTGGCCACACTATAAGGCCGTTCCGGTTCCATGCAATCAATAACGGCATCCAGAATCGCACGCATCATCTGCGCGCCGACAGGATGAGGAGCGGACTCAAAGACAGCGATATTCAGATACTCCCGCGGCCCGATCTCAAGGACCGAAAATGCTCGTTCCGCCTTGCGCAGCTCCGAAATAAAATCCCTATCATTAATCACCTCGTTGGTGAATTCGCCAAATTCCAGGCAAAAATATTCATGCTCTGCAATCAACTGGGCAAAGTAATCATGGGTATCTATCGATTTGTCGATAACGGCACCGCCGCACAGGCGCAGGCCATACGGGGCGAGCAGGGTATCCGTAAGCACAAAATTCGAACGTTGCGGATACGCGCTGAGAAATGAAGACTCGATGTCTCTGGCCCTGCCACCTGTGCCGACCCGCCGCAAAATAGCGCCGAGCGCCGAGCGCTCACCGGCATCAAGCTCAACCGCGTCGACGATATAAAGACCGTCATGGCACCAACGCTCAAAGCCGTTCAAAAAACTCCCACGGAACGTTGTCTCCTTCACGCCATAGCGACGCTCGTATTCTTTAGAAACAGCCACGGCGTCCGCTGGTCCAATATCCCTTATAACGCCGACGATTTGCGCATCACGGTCGGCGCTACCCAACGTCAGCATCGGCACGCGAGAATACTCAACGCCCTCAATCGGTTCGCACCAATGCGTGAGAACGTAGTGGAGCTCATATTCATTTCTGATATCAAACGCAGCAAGCAACTTTGCAATCGAAGGCTGCTTCATTAAAAACGCTGTGGAGCACTCGATATCAAGATGAACAAGCGATGCGACGGCAGCCCGAAGCGGGGCAAAATCATACCGACTCGAATGATAAGGACGCACGCCCCTTCGCGCGCCGTCTCCATCGCTCGGCACGTGCGCATCCATGACGCCATCGTATCGATCGACGCAGGCACCGAACGCCCGCGCCGTCGTCGGATCGAGTCGTCTAACGCTGCCCAGGTCGTGCTCGGCAATAAATGAACAGTACAGGTCATACAGGCGCCGTTCGTCCATGGGACATTCTTGTAAGTGCTCAGCCAGTAGATAGTCAACGATGCTCTCTTTATCGAGCTTTATGCGCTGACTCCCAATGAGCAGCTCGTTGCCGACGGTCCCCAGCGAAGCAACCGCATCGCGTACATGCTCGGGAAGGTTCTCGTCATGCAAGGCGTCCAAAAGCGGCAAGCGATTCGCGGCGCGAATTTTAGAGACGGTCACAAGGTAGCGATAGTCGCGTTCGCTAAGTCCAGTTATGCTGGCAAACTGACTGGGCGTCATCGCGTACCGGTCAACAAACGACTGGTAAACGTCCCCCTTGAGCAAGACGCGATTAGACAACGTCGATTCGCACATCTGCCTCACCCGCTCGCGCGTAATGGACAGTTTGTCGCCCACCTCTTGCAATGTAGCCCCATCAAGGCGCATGCGTAGCGCATCGGCATGACGGGCATCGATCGCATCAAGCCATTCGTCCAAGGAGGACAGGTGGGGCCGGAGCATGCGGGAATCGACATCGAATTCGACACGCCCCCCGCAGTTTTGAACGGCCAAAAGTGCGGCATCCGTCCAATCGGACCCCGACGGAACGGCCACGCCCTCTATAGCCCCGGAGCTTCCAATCACGCTATCGATATCGCGAGCAAGTTGCCTTGCGCGCCATAAGGCCGCAGCCGGACTTGCTTCTAGTTCGCTAGCCAGCGAAGCAATGACTTCCTCATCAGAGCTACCAAGCTTCTGCATTCGCTGCGCCTCAGGCGTCAGCAAAACGACACAGGCAGGACCGAACGGGTTATAGCCATCGGCAATCAACCTCTGCTGCACCTCATCAACGACCCGAATGGCGCTCTCGTCAAATTCACCCAGGAACGATTGCTCGTCGAAAGGCTCGACGGTGGCGGCGCACCACATGGGAGGATTCTCGCCAACGCGCCCGCAATACTCTATCAGCGCTTTAACAACACCGCTGACCGCACCTCCGCCCATACCAGGAATACGAGTAAGGCCCTCCCTCTTGAGCTTATTGATCTTTTCTATCGTCTCAATACCATGCATGCGCAGCCGACGTTCCACGGGCTCGTTTAGACCAAGTGCTGCAATGTCAAGACCAACAAGAGGGTTCCGTTCGTTGGCCGCAAGTTCGGGCAGCGCAACAAGCAATCCAAGGGAGTCAAATGAAAGGCCCTGGCAGTTGGCAATACCCCGGAGCGCCTGGAGCTGTTGTTTGGACAATGCGTAGCTTAGCGGACGAGCCGCTTCGAAAAAGCAGGCGCGAGTTTTGCCAATCGTTCCCGTGCCCAAACCAGGCTCGCCATCAAGTCCATCCAACAGAGTAACTGCGTCCCTAACGTCAGCGATACGCTTCTCTGCAAAGCGATTGCAGGCGCGTGCGGGAAGCTCCAGGCCATCGAAGGAGTCATCAAGGAACAGGGACACCGACAAACGACTGTCCGTTGTTTCATCTGCGGTTGAGATTTCCGCGTTCGCCCCCTGCGCTGGTTCGTCAGCCAATACCGAACTATTTTCAACCTTCTCGTCGACAAAAGGGGGATGCGCGCCCAAAAGCCCTTCACCGAGTGCCGCCGGAGCACCGAGCAAAACCTCGTCAAGCGCAGCACTAACACCCAGAGGCGTAAACCCCTCGGCATCAATCTTCAAACGCCCTTCTTGGCATAGCTCTACCAGGGCAATGGCAACATCGCCCTTGGAGCAAGACGAAACGTATGACGAAATTGCATCGAGCGTGCAGATGTCATCGATACTCGAAAGCACATTTATAACTGTGGCTTTAAGCTCTTCCATTTTCATGTTCGTCCTGGTACCTTTCCTAGACATAAAGAACGCTTATGAGCTCGCGGGGGCTGTCCTACTGCCTCAGCTCCTTGAGCGCCTGCAGGGACGTAGCGCGGGTCTCGGCATAGGCAAGGCGTGCGTCGCTCAGCTGCTTATCGAGCTGATCAACCTGTCCGCTCATTTCCTTAATCTGCTTGCCGATTTCTTCAATCCTGGTAAACGCCTCCCAGCTGCGCTCGCCGGAAAGCTTTTGATACTCCCGGCGTAACACCAGCAGCTGGGTAAGCAGGGCTTCGCGCGACCTATCGAGTTCTTCCATCTTGTCGCGCGCAGTCTTTACCTTCCGCACAATGCGCATCTTTTCCTGCTCCTTCGCCGAGGGCCCGGGGGCAGGTTCCGGTGCAGGCTCTGGCGTTTGCGCGGGCTCGGGCTCCGACTCGGGCTCGGGCTCAATGTCAGGCTCGAGCTCCGGCACCGTCTCGGACACCTGCTCAGGCGACGCCTCGGGGCTAGGCTCAGGCGTCGCTTCGGGCGCGGGCTCGGGCTCCTGTTCAGCATCAAGCGCTGCCTCGGGTCCAGGCTCCACGGGAGCCGTTTCGCTCATCTCCAAAAACGCGCAGATCCCCGGCTCCGTCGCTGGCCTTGCCTCGAGCACTGTGGCAACCACGCTGTTGCTCAGCATCGCGCTCTGCGAGCAAAGTACCGCCCGAAAGCGCCGCATAAGAAAGCCAAACCCGGAAATCTGCTGCGCCAATCGCTCGTCATAGGCAACGCAAATCGTATCCTCGCTCGTTTGGCGCACCGAAAGCCAGTCGCCCACGCACATGAGCTGCACCAACGTGATAGGCGTCAGGTCACCCTCAAAGAGCAGCTGCAGGCGGGGCGAAACATCGTCGCGGGGAACAACCAACTCAGTATGCTTCTCGAGCTCCACGAGCGTGGTGCCGACGTACTGGCACAAATCGATGTTGCTGAGAACATCCGTAAAATGCTCGCGCGCACGGCTTAGGAGCCACTCGCTTTTGTCCGCGTTGATACGAACGCGCTTAAGAACATGCGACGACCCGTCCCAGGTAACATCGGAATGCTCCAAAAACAGCCAGCCGTCACAAAATAGCTCCATAACAAAGATGGGAAAGGCTTTCTGCATCGTTACATCTCCTTGGGTTCTTGCATATCGTCCGCGATGCCTTGATCGCTAACCTCGCTCCGCTGGCCCTCGTCGTCAAACAGCCCCTTAAACACCAGTTCCAGATCGCGCTCATCGGTATAGCCGGGCTCCAGCGTACCGCGGTCGATCGAGTCGAGCATGACCTGCTCCTTGTACTGCAGGCGCTCGTAAATGTTGCGGTCGAGCGACCACGGTCCGTCGCGGCGCTCGTACACGGCGCGCAGGTAGTGGTACTGCGTGTATTGCTCTTGCGGCAGGCCCAGGCGGTGAATGCGATCCTTGGACTGCAGCAAGTGCACCAGGTTGTAGCTGCACTCAAAGTAGACGGCGTCGTGACATACTCCATGGAGCGAGACCGACTCTGCCAGTGTGTGCGGATTGGTGACAAGCACGCTCGTCTCCCCCGCCTTAAACGAATCGATGACACGGGCGCGGGCGGGCATGTCGGTGCCACCGCTAATGGCACGGGCCGTAATGCCACGCTCGTGCAGCTCGTGCACCACGTTGCGAATGCTGCGCTTAAAGATGCACCACACGATGACCGACTTGCCCTGGGCCACCAGGGACTCGACCAGGTCCAGGCAGGCGAGCATCTTGGCTGTGGGCCGGTCGTCCACCTGCAGGCCCTCCAGCGCTTTGCTCGCACCCGTCTGTACCTCTCCGTCAAACAGGTCGGCATAATCGCCGGCGCTCAGGTCCTCGGCCAGCATGCGCGGGTCGGACGAAAGCTGCAGCAGGCGAATGATCATCTCGAACGGCTCGCCCGAAAGCGTACGAAGCGCCTTTTGGAACAGTTGCTGCTCCCAGCGTTCTGCAGGCACATCGACCAAATGGTCCTCGTTGGCCTGAGGAACGCCCAGCTGATGCTTGTTCGTACGACAAAAGAACGGAGCGATGGACTCGTTGATATGTTCAACGTCATCCTCGTTCGTCGACTTAAGGGCATTGGCGCTCATGCCAAAGTACCAGTTGTAGTCGCGCGGCCACAGGCAATGGAGCAGGTTGTACAGGTCCTCAAACGAGTTGGGAATCGGCGTACCGGTAAGCGCGATAAAATACGGCGCCGCCGCGGCAATCTGCACCGCGCTTGCCGCGCGCTTGCCGCCCACACGCTTAACCTTATGCACCTCATCAAATACCACCAGGGCGCGATCGGCCGCAATGCGCGCGGCCGCCTCCCCCAGCGCGACCGACTCGTAGTTGAGCAGGATCATGTCGTAGCGCTTGTAGTCGAACAACAGGGTGCTGTACTTGTCGCGCGTGGAACGACCGCGAAACTCGGAGTCGTGGAAGCACAGCGAACGCAGCGGACGGTCGGCGCCAAAGCAGGCGGCCCATTCGTCGCGCCACGAGCCAAAAGCGTTTTTGGGCGAAAGCACAATGATGCGGTCGACCAGGTCGCGCTCGCGCAGGTAGGCAAAGGTTCCCAGGACCGATGCCGTCTTGCCCGAACCGGGAACGGAGAAGTTGGCGCTGCGGCCCATGGCACTCATAAAGAACGCGTCCCACAGCTGGCGGTCCTTGAGCGGGCGCCGCATCAGGATGTCCTCGGCGCGGCAGAACTCATCAAAGCGATCGGCCACCGACTCATCATGCGCCTTGATCAGCAGACCCACGTGCGCCTTCTCGCGCAGATAGTCCTCACGCGCTGTAAGGCCTCGCAGCAAGTCAGGGTCCACCTGGCACTCCACGCCAAAGCTTGCCGCCTGCTGCAGCAGCTCGACGATGCGCTTGGCGCCCGGGTCGTCAATCGCCAGCGAAAAGAGCACGTCCGCCTCTCGATAGCTCGGCGCATAGCGGCGCAGCGCCGAAAGCCGAATCTTCCAGACCGGCTCGCGGCGCAGTTGCTCAACCGTCATGTCGAGCGGCACGACGGAAATGCCGTCGCTATACGAGAGGCGCAGCTTCATTTAGGCTTCCTCGCCGCCCATCCTGTACGAGATCTTGTCCTTGATCATATGCACCCTCGCCTCGAGCTTGGCGACCTCGGCGGCGATATTGGCGATCTCGTCCGCAGGCAGCAGGCCAAAGGTGGACTCCTCCACTTGGTCGAGGTCCTTGATGGCGCGAATGATCGAAAGCGAGGGCGACTTGAGGGCCTTCGTCATCTTTGTAGTGTTTTCGGCAGACTCCATGACCTCGCGAAAAGCCGTCGACAATTGGGCATCGTCGCGGATCTCGGCGATGTCGGTCGAGGTTACGATCTCTTTGTTCTTCAGGCGCTCGGCGACCTCAAAGGCCAGCTCGTTTTCGCGCTCGATAAAGCGATCTGCGTCGGGACCCTCCAAAATCGGCTTGATCTTACGAACAAAGCGCACGATGTCGCCCTGCGGCTCGGTAATCATGTTGGCGAAGACGATGTTCTTGACGTCCTCTTCCTGATCGTCGCTCTTACACTTTTTAAGGACGCCCTGCAGTTCGTTGATAACGCCGGCGACCTTGAGCTCACGCGCCAGGTGGAACTGGTCCTTGGCGTTGGCGAACTCCAAAAACTCGTTCATATACCGAGCTTTAATGATCTCCTTCTCGAGCTCCTTGGGCTCAACGCCAACGCACTGAGCGTACTCCTCCTTCGAGAGCAAGTTGGAGCTGATGATGTCGTTGTAGATACCCACCAGGCGGTCGACGGGATCGTAGCCGACCTTCTCTTCCTCGCCATGCTGAATCGAAAGCTCCAGCATCTTGATCTTCTTGGAATCGTTGCCCAAACTCTCAGGCAAAATGACAGCCTCAAACCAGCCAAAGCTAGGATTTTTGGCAGCAAGACGGCGCAGGCAGGTAAAGCGGCGGTTGCCGTCGACGATTAGACCATCTGCCAGCACCACGCCGGGGCGCTCCTGCGAACGCAGGGCAATACTGCGCTGCGTCTTTTCGATGGCATCCTTATTGCTGTCGACGATAAAGCCCTCGATGATGTCGTTGCAGGCCGCGACGTCCAGTTCATTAAACGCGCCCTCGCCATGTTCGGCCTTATAGCGGCTGATCCACGAGGCGATGCGGTCGTTTTGCACGTTATAGCGCAAGAACTCGAGCTTAATGCTGTAAACGGGGTACATCTCGGGCTTGCCGTCGATCACAATCTTATGGTTAGCGCCGGTCGGCTTAATGTTGACGCCGTCGCCGATCATCTCGAGCAGGTTCATGTTGGTTTCCTCCTATTGGTTGTTTTTGATATACAGCTCGCGCAGGTACTCTGCGTTCATCCTTTTGCTGAGCATGACCATGTCAAGGTCCTCGTTGTAGAACAGACCCTTGTCCTGGACCGCTCGGTTAATATCGGCTGCGGTTATTACGACGCCGTAATCATCCTGGAACGCATCGATGAGGTCCCCCACCTCGATAGGCCCCTTTTGCCTCACGACGTATTCGACCGCGTCGCCCGACGAGAACGTCCCCTCCTTGCGACAGAACATGTAAACGCCGCTAAAGCGGGTACGCCTTATTTGCTCATGAGCCAGGCCGTACAGAACGATTGAGTCATAAAACGAGTTGTCAAAACCGCACTCGTCGACCACGGCATCGAGCTTGTGCATAAAGCCCTGCTTACGAAGGCTCGTCACCGTAAACGGCACGTCGGGCTCTGTGCGCGCAAACAGGGAACACGCGTAGCTGCCCAGGTCAATGCGGCGAATACCTGTCGATTCGCTCAGGCGCTTGAGCGAAATAAACGAATCGTGGTTGCACTCGATAAAGGTAAAGTTGCGCAGCAGTGGCGTAATGGCATTCCTAAATTCCGGATGGTTGATGACCTCGTCGCCAAAGCCCGGAGAACCATAGGCAAAGCTGTCGCGCGACATAAGCAGGTTCGTAAACGACTGACGCAGGTCCACGCCTTCCTTGACAATGAGATCCCTGGAGATTTCCAGGCCAAGAGGCGCCAGCGACTGATCGTTAACGAGTCGATCGGACGCAGCGCCAAACTTGGCGGCAAAGCTCGCTGTGACGTAGGGCAACGAGACGTAATCTTCGGTCAGCATGTCTTTAATGAACTGCTGCTGCTCGTCCGTAAGGTTGCTATCGACATACGAGTAGCGGCCGTTACGCAGATATGCGTTCATATCACGCAGGTAGTTGTTGCGAACCGTCTTCGTTTCCACGCAGTACTTGTCCGCATAGCGCTGGGCAAACTCCTCGCGCGATAGCTCGGTGCCCGCATCTCGCAGCACATCGACCATTTGGTTTTTGCGATCCGTTTTGCCCAGGCGAATGAGCGGCGTCGAGCCCATCTCCAAGCCGGGCACGGAACCCGGGCGCACAAACGATCGGATGATCTCGTAGAGCTCCTCGTCATCGTGGACGTCGTACAGGTCGCACAGCTCCTGATTCTCGCGCATGATGAGACCCGCGCCGCACTCGATGTTGCGCCCCACAGCGAGCGTCAGGATCTGACGCAGCTCGGACGTAAAGCGACTGTCGACCTTGTAGGCACGGATCTTGTTGGCGCGCGCCACCAGGAACATGTGCGTACCGCGCAGCTCGTTCAGGCATCGAATGTCATCGGAGGGCAGTGCGAGTGTCATCTTATAGCCGCACTTGTTCTCTTCCAAAAACAGCTGGTACCTGTTACGGAAATCTTTAAGGTTGTGGTATTCCTTAACGGCACCAGACTCGGCAAAGGCACGCAGCGCGACGCTGCGCGTGGAGAGGTTGCCTATCTTTTTGCGTGCAATCTGCTCGAGCTGAGTCGCGTTGCTCTCCTCGGTGCTTGCGGGCGTCCGAAGCGCATCGGTAGCAGGCCTGCGGTTGAGCTGCGCTATCCTCTCGCGCCATTCCTGCGGCAACGTACGATCGTTGGCGGCAAGGCGCAGGCTAAACTTGTTCGATACCTTAACGGCTTTCAGGTAGCCAAAAGTCATCGGGGATGCCTGTGTGATCTTGCAGAACGCATCCTCGGTAAGGTCATAACGCTGGTACAACGGGGCGAATTTGTCCTCGTCGAGGTGCGGCCGGTTGCGCAGCAGATCGGCACGGCGCTGACGAAGCGGGCCAAGACCAGCGGGCTTGTGCGGGTAATCCATAAGCGGCTTATCGCTAAAGATCCAGCGCAACAGGTTGGCATCGTCGCTGGGCAGCAACGCCAGCCACGCATCGATGGACATAGGGCCTTTGCCGGTGAGGTCTTCGACCTTGCTGGTAAAGGGCTTTGCCGGCTGTTCCGGGGCCGGGGCGGAAATTGGCTCCGGAGCGGCAGGGTCAGACATCTGGTCTGGCTCGGGCTCGGTCGCAGGCTCGGGCTCCGGTGTCGGCACGATAGTCTGCTCCGCAGGCGCAGACTTCTCCTCTACCGGCTCGTCGGCGTTTTCGATTTCTATGCTCGCCAAGTATGCCCGAACCACATCGCAAACAGTCGGTGCAAGGTTCTTATCGACCATTGCATATTTAAGCGGAATGGTGCCCTGCCCATACACGCGCTTCATATACAAATAGGAAGGCTGCGCGGTGTTCGTCAGCTGGTAAAAATCCTCAGCGGACAGCTTATACGTACGGAAGAGCGGGCCAAAGGTATCGATGTCAAACGTCGGACGACCCGCCATAAGAACATTGTAGCGCTCGCGGATTTTCCAGGCAGACTTAGCAAGGCTATCCATCCAGCGAGCCGGCTTGTCTTCGATGAGCATACAGCCCATCAGGGTGCGGTCCTGGCATGCAAGGTCAGCGAACCACCTGTTGAACTTTGCGGCATCCGGGTCGATGGCCAGCTTGAGCGCCTGCCCAACCGTAAGGTCCTGAACCTGCGGCCGCTTGGACTCACACGAGGATTCTTCCCCATGCGCATCTGCTTGGGCATCCAACTGGTTATCTGATAGAACCTCATCGGCCGTTGCAATAGCGTCGACCGCGCCACCATAATCTCCGCTGGCAGAAGCTGGACCAGATGTATAAATATCCTCCCGATCTTGAGGGAGCTCAAAGTTCAGACGTTTGAATGTTTTTACGGCAGCGTTATAAGCTGGGAATTCGTACTTGAGCTCGGCGAGCGCCGAATTGACGGAATGCCTGTCGCTGTAGCCTGCCGCAAGTTTAGCCGCCAACCTGGTACAAAAAAGTAAGCGGAATGAGGGCTCATGCACAGACAAGCGCTCCCTGCGCAACTGCAGGACAGCTTCGTCAGCAAGCCCGTTTACCCTTTTGATGCGCTCAACAGGCGTATTGACCGGAGGATACCAGCCCCCTATCGCCGCCTGACGGGCGAGCTCTAGTTCAGATTTGGTTCTCCCCAGCAGCAAGCGCCCCGCAGGCCAATCGTTCAATGCGGAAACAATTGAACTCACTTCAACCGAGGCAAGGCCCTTTTCTCGAAGTACCTTCCAGCTGCACGCGAGCAACTCGGGCATGTTGTGGATTTTGCAGTTACATGTCAATATGCGTTGCAATGCCGGAGAAATCGAAAGATTCCACAGCGAGAGCGGTTCGCCGCCACTTGAATAAACACTGCAAAGTGCTTCAATCGCCGGCCCCTTAGCGTCCGCAAACGCGCAGCATTCGCGCCCGACCTTGCGCAAATTGCCAAACACGTCAAACACAAATCTCGCATTACCCGAGAGCTTGCCGAGCTCCGGCACCTGCGCGCGATACTGCGGAGATAGCGGCAAAGCATAGGCGGTGAGCCGCTTTTCGAAAGCAGTGCGTAAGGCCTCGTCCTCAGCCTTGCCCAACTTGCGCACAAGGTCAAATACATCGTGAATCTCTTGCTTGTTGAGGAAGGCAACCTGGGTCTCAGTATCAAACACACAACGCGGGTCGTCCCAACAGCTCAGGTACTTGGGGCGCTCGAGTTTGCTGACGGAGGCTTCAACGGGCTCAGCCTCTGGCTCGGGTTCGGGCTCGGGTTCGGAAACAGGCTCTTCAACGGGCATGTGCCCATTTGCAGGCTCGAGCTCGGGTTCGAGCGCGAGCCCAGGCTGCGCGGGCCCGGAGGCGGACTCGGGCTCAGCGACAGCCTTCGCAGTCTCAATGTTGTCAGAGAAGGAAATGACCAGCTGCTGGGGCTCAGAGGACAGCGCAAGCTCGGAACGCTCGGGCTGAACGGCTTCCTGCTGCTCGACCTGTGCCGACTCCTGCTGCTCGTCCGCCACCCCTGCAGACTCCGCCGGCAGTTCGTATCCCATGAGCGACAAGCCGTCGGCCGGCTTCTTGTCATATGAAACACCCACGGCAACAGGGATAGGCCAGCTGCGCCCATTAACCTTCAACTGCACAAGGGTCGAATCTGCACGCAACGAAATGGGACCGTAAGCCATAGGCGCAGAGTCCTCAGGAGTAACGGATTCAACCGCTTCGGGCTCTGCGGCCACAGGCTCCACCGCTTCGGCTTCCGTCGCGTCGCCCGCGGAAGCCTCGAGCGTGGTGGGCTCAGCCGTCACGGGCTCCTCAGCTGCGACCTCGACAGCCTCAGGTTCCGCGGTATCGCACTCAACGGCATCGGGCTCTGCAATATCGGCCTCAGGCACAGCCTCTTCAGACTCAACGTTTTCGTCATCAACAACGGCGCCGTCAATATCTTCGTCCCCAGTGTTTTCACCCTCGGCACCTTCGCTTTTAACAGTCTCAAGCTCAATGGCATCAGCAGCCACCGGCTCCTCTGCGGGTTCCGACACCTCGTTGGCTGCATCGGCCGCCATGCTGTACTCGCCGTTGGCGTATAAAAGTTCACCATCTATAACTAGTTGGGCTAGCGCGCGCTCGTATGACTCATTAATGGTGCGATATACACTCGAGCGCACCAATGCCTCGTGCAGTGGAGCATCAGTCTGCCCGACCGCATCCAGAATGAGCGACTCGAAATACGCGTCTATGTTCATCGAATCGTTTGTTGCACTCGTGCCATTGTTATTCATACAGAAACGACCCCCAAGAATCCACGCCGCAACCCACCGGCTACGTCGGGAAATAAGGAAGATGATTGTTTATGAATACTTCATACGCCACTTTCGAACGTTTTTGTTTAGCAACATTTTGTTGTGCAA
The DNA here is from genome assembly GCA_905213265.1 of uncultured Collinsella sp. Lineage (GTDB taxonomy): Bacteria > Actinomycetota > Coriobacteriia > Coriobacteriales > Coriobacteriaceae > Collinsella. The sequence goes on along the minus strand of CAJMHR010000011.1, from coordinate 16,121 downwards.
CAACTCAACTGTGTATATGCAGATGAGCGGTAGTTTTAATCGGTGAACGGTAATCGCAAGCGATCGGAACCCATTTTATTTTCCTTGGCGCCGTGACAATTAAAATGAGCCTACTGCGCGTGACCATGGCACGCGCCCCTCACGTTTCAACATGTCCGCACGTTTCCAGGAGTCCGTAATGGCCAGACCGTTTAGTCCCAGTGAAGCAAAAGCAGTCGTCGCGAAAGCTCAAGAGCTGCTGGGCGACATCGAGGTTATTTCGAAGGCCACGATATACGGACCCGACAACTTTAGGAATGCGATCGCGCAAGCCAAGACGGAAACGCTGAACAAAGAACTTCGACGGATTAAAATCTCCGACCTTCCAACAACGGCGAGCACGCAAAGGAAGTTGGCAGACCAGAAGATCAAGACGGCATACGACCTCTACTGTCGTGGCGAATTGGCAGAAGACGACCAACACGTTAAAAAGCTCGTACGCGTGGCGAATGAATGCGCCGACGCAATCCGCGAGCTCTATCGACCCAAGCCGAAGAGTACCCACATGCGCAAAGCGCTCTTTTTAGCCGCCCGCTACCATAAGTCCGCCTTGCTTGCCGAACTCTACGAATCCGCAATACGTGACGCCCACGACATTCCGAATGCCCGCAGCCTTGTAGGACAAAACAGTGGCAGACTCCGCTGGCTTCTGCTGAATGCCGCGGATAAGCAGACGACGGAAGCGGCATATCGACGCCTCGTGCAATTTACGGACAACTCCAATAGCAAGTTTATAAAGGATGGCCGTCTTCAGGCGAACGGTATCCTCGGCATGGACCCAAGCATCCCACTTGGACCGGAAACCAAGCAAAGGGCCATAAGGGTTATCGCCGAGGACGCCGGCGAGAACCTCTTTGCGGCCGACGCAAAGCCCAACAGGGACGAAATTGAAGCTGCCGTCTATAACGCTGAAGGCAAAATTCCCGGAAGCGCAATTTCTAAACTGGAAAAAGAGCTTAGACGCAGCGAGCCCCCGATCCGCAAGCAAGCAAGCAAGGTTCGCCACGCCGATGCTTTGTGCTACGTTTCCGAGCAATCGGTCGACATCCTCAAGGACTTGGTTCCAGGCGTTCGCGTCAAGTGCATCAAGGATGCTGGGTATACGACGCTCGGCCAGATTATATATGAAAGAAGATTTGGCCCTGAAATGCAGCTTATGGAAGGCTATTGGCTACGCTCCCGCTTGAGCCGCATCAGCGGCATTAGCGAGAGCGCTGCCGGCAGAATCGTTGAGGCCATTGAGCAGCAGGTCGACATGCTTGCAAAAAGCGGCAAGATCAAGCTGAACCCCGATAATAAAAAGCCAGAGGACACGGCACTTCTTCAGGAAGTCTATAAACACTTTGAGCTCGAAGATCTGCTCAACGAGACTAAGGCCGTGTCGGCGCGCATTGCCCAAGAATTTTCGGAACTGCAAGACCAGCTCATGCCGGCGCTCGATGCGTATAGCTGGCTTATTTGTAAGGATCACGATGCTGTTTACAGCGCATACGAAAAACTCAACGATCTTACAACCGGCGCAGAGCTCAAAAGGATCAACGGTTACGCTAAGCGCGACCTCATAGAGCCGGACGAGAAAACAGTGTGGAAGCTCTTCGAAGCCGACCCTATCCGCGTCTATAGCCTGCTCGAGAAAATCATTCCCGAAGCGTTTTCTTCGACCTCCAACGGCTACGGCCTGCCCGAGAAGCTCGCCAACCAGATTAAAACGACGACGTTTGATACCACGGGACTTAAGTGCGAGCTCCGTACGTACCAAACGTGGGGCGTTCGCTATATCCTGCACCAGGGCAATGCGCTGCTGGGCGACGAGATGGGTCTGGGCAAGACGGTCCAGGCAATCGCCACGATGACCGCACTCAAAAACAAGGGCGCCAAGAAGTTTTTGGTCGTCTGCCCCGCCAGTGTTCTCGAAAACTGGGTACGCGAGGTACGCAAGCACAGCGACCTTACGTGCATTAAAATCCACGGAAGCGAGAAGCAGCTGCAGGCAAAGGCATGGCTTGCGGGGCTCGACGTGGGCGTCACCAACTACGAGAGCACCGGCAGCATCGAGCTGGACCCCTCGAGAAAGCTCGACCTGGTCGTCGTCGACGAGGCCCATTACATTAAAAATCCAAGCGCCAAGCGAAGCATCAACACGCTCAACTTGTGCAAGCGGGCAAAGCACGTTTTGTTTATGTCGGGTACGCCGCTCGAAAACAAGGTCGACGAGATGATCGGGCTTGTTTCGCACCTCAACAAAAAGGCGGCGAGCGAGGCGGATAAATACGCCAGCAGATTTAGGTCGGCGGAGTTTAGAGACGCGTTGGCGCCGGTTTACTATCGCCGCAAGCGCGAGGACGTGCTCTCGGAGCTGCCCGATCTTATCGAAAACAGCGAATGGTGCCCAATGGGTCCCGAGGAGCTCCAGAAGTACTATCTGACGCTGCGGATGCGAAACCCGATGCAGATTCGCAGGCTATCGTGGAATGTCCCGAACCCCGGCAATTCGTCCAAGCTCAAGCGCCTGCGCGAGATTGTTGCCGACGCCAAGGACGAAAACCGCAAGGTCCTGGTGTTCTCGTTTTTCCTCGATACCATCAGCGTGGTGCGGGATGCCTTTGGCAGCGCGTGCTACGGCCCTATTTGCGGCTCTACCCCGCTCAATAAACGCCAGCAGATTATCGATTCGTTTGACGCCGCGCCCGCGGGCTCTGTGCTGGTGGCGCAGATCCAGTCGGGCGGCACGGGACTGAATATTCAGTCGGCAAGCGTCGTCGTGCTGTGCGAGCCACAGTACAAGCCCTCGATCGAAAACCAGGCCATTTCGCGCGCGTACCGCATGGGCCAGTCGCGCAACGTGCTGGTCTATCGCCTGTTGTGCAAGGACACGATCGACGAGCGCATCATGTCGATCCTCGATCGCAAGCAGGGTGACTTCAATGCCTTTGCAGACAAGTCCACCGCCGCCGAAATCGACATGCAAAACGAGCTCGAGGTCAAACAAGAGCAGCTCAACGCCATGTTCGACGAAGAGATCAAACGCCTAGAAAGCCTCATGCCCTCGCTCGCGGAACTGGATTTGCCGGAGGAGCAAGGGTGCTCGCAACGCCCCTCCCCCATGTAACCATCCTGTAAATCATAGCGGCGCAGTCGAGTTTTACCGTGATGCGGTCGCGCCTGGCGCTCCACTGTGCTAAAGTATCCCGAACGTTCAAACGACTACGAGGGGGAACTAGAAGATGGCACGTGTGCACAACTTCTCAGCTGGCCCGGCCGCACTGCCCACAAGCGTGCTCGCCGAGATCGCCGACGAGATGATGGACTACCGCGGTTGCGGCATGTCCGTGCTCGAAATGAGCCATCGATCTAGCATGTACCAGCAGATTATCGACGACGCCGAGGCAACCCTGCGCCGCCTGCTGAGCATCCCCGACAACTACCGTGTCCTGTTTTTGCAGGGCGGCGCCACGTTGCAGTTTGCGGGCATCCCCATGAACCTCATGCGCCGCGGCCGCGCCGGCTACATCGTGACCGGCAACTTTGCCAACAAGGCATACAAAGAAGCCGCCAAGTACGGTGAGGCCGTGCTGCTCGCGAGCTCCGAGGACACCAACTTCGACCGCATCCCCGACATGGCCGACATCAACGCGTGGATTGCCGACGAGGCCGCGGGCGACGGGCTCGACTACGTCTACATCTGCCAGAACAACACCATCTTTGGCACCATGTACCACGAGCTGCCCGATTGCGGCGATGTGCCGCTGGTCGCCGATGTCTCGAGCTGCTTTCTGTCGCAGCCGCTCGACGTTGAGCGCTACGGGCTCATCTACGCCGGCGCACAGAAAAACGCCGGCGCCGCGGGCGTGACCGTGGTCATCGTGCGCGACGACCTCATCGCCGACGGCCCCGCCTTTACGCAGACGCCGCAGTACCTGGATCTTAAGACCCAGGCCGCCAAGGGTTCCATGCTCAACACGCCCAACACCTTTGGCATCTACGTGTGCGGCAAGGTGTTCCGTTGGGTCGAGCAGACCGGCGGACTTGCCGCCATGGCCGAGCGCAACTGGGCCAAGGCCAACCTGCTATACGACCTGCTCGAGCACAGCGAGCTGTTCCATGGCACCACGCAAGCCGACAGCCGCTCCATCGCCAACGTCACCTTCCGCACCGGCGACGCCGAGCTCGATGCGGCCTTTGTCACAGGCGCGGCCGAGCACCAGATTCAAAACGTCAAGGGCCATCGCCTCGTCGGCGGCATGCGCGCCAGCGTGTACAACGCCGTCACCATGGAGGACGTGCAGGCACTGGCCTCGTACATGAAGGACTTCGAAGCGCAGCACAGTTTGAGTCCGCGATCTAACTAGCCCGCAACCCGCGGGCCGACCAGCCACTTCAAACCACTTGTTTTAGACAAACCTGCTAAGGAGTTTTCCATGCGTAAGATTAAGACCATCGACGACATCACCAAGGACGGCAAGGTCGAGTTTGGCGAGGGCTACGAGTTTGTGGGCACCGCCGAGGAGGCCGACGCCATCCTGATGCGCTCCACCGACCTGTACGGCTACGAGCTGCCCGAGGGCATCCGCGCTATCGCCCGCTGCGGCGCCGGCGTCAACAACATTCCCGTCGAGGAGTACGCCAAGAAGGGCGTCGTCGTCTTTAACTCCCCCGGCGCCAACAGCAACGCCGTCAAGGAGCTCGTCCTGGGCATGCTGGTGCTCTCGAGCCGCGGCGTGGTGCAGTCGATGAACTGGGTGCGCGACAACGCCGACGATCCCGAAATTCAGGTCGATGCCGAGAAGGCCAAGAAGGCCTTTGTGGGCCGGGAGCTCAAGGGCAAGCGCATCGGCGTCATCGGCCTGGGTAATGTTGGTTCTAAGGTCGCCAACGCCTGTGTCGATCTAGGCATGGACGTCTACGGCTACGATCCGTTCATTTCCGTCGAGCACGCGTGGGTGCTGAGCCGCGAGGTGCAGCGCGTGGGCACGCTCGAGGACCTCTGCCGCGGCTGCGACTACCTCACTGTGCACGTGCCCAGCAAGGCCGACACCATCGGCATGATCAGCACCGAGCAGATTAACCTGTTGGCACCCGACGCCGTGCTCATCAACTACGCGCGCGAAACCATCATTGACGAGGACGCCGTCGACGCCGCCCTGCGTGCAGGCAAGCTCAGCTGGTTTAGCTGCGACTTTGCCACGCCCAAGACGGTCAAGATGCCCAACACGTTTATCACCACGCACTCGGGCGCCGGCACCGGCGAGGCCGAGGCCAACTGCGCCGACATGGCGATCAGCGAGCTCAAGGATTACCTGGAAAACGGCAATATCGCGCACAGCGTCAACTACCCCGCCTGCAGCATGGGCAAAGCGCGCGCCGCAAGCCGCATCGCCTGCCTACACGCCAACGTGCCCAACATGATCGGCCAGATCACGGCGATCCTGGCCAAGGACAACGCCAACGTGCAGCGCATGACCAACGAGTCCGCCGGCGAGAACGCCTACACCATGTTCGACACCGATGAGCACCTGAACAGCAGCACGATCGAGGCGCTTAAGCAAATTTCGTCGATGTATCGCGTGCGCGTGATCAAGTAGCGTCGGCGCCAAGCCCGTCAGACAAGCCACGAAGCCCATTCGGCCCCCGTTTTCACGAAACGGGGGCCGATTTCATTGCTCCCGGCGGCTGGAAAAGTGCTACCCAGAACATGTTGTTTCGGATAATCGACCGTGAGGCCCAAATCGCTAAGCACAACTGTTTTTATAAACAGCTTTATCAGGGGTTTTAGTAAGTAAAAATCGATCTCTATATGCCAAATTAAAGTTGACTGTCCATTTTCCGAAATAACTTGTTCCGGGTAGCACTTTTAAAACCAATTTCAAGGAACAACTGAAGCCTTTTTGCGACCAAAACTCTAGTCCGCGCGACCGTTTTCCGCCCGCGCGGCTATATTCCCGCCCAATCGATAAAAATCTCCTCACGAAGCCGCCGTTCGAGCTCCTGCTGCCGCGGCGTCTTGTCTTTCACCGGCATATCGAGATAGGACATGATGAGTTCCATCACCACACGGAAGGCATCGGGGTCGGCCAGCTGACCATAGGTCATCAGAACGACGGGATATCCCATCGCTTGCAGCGCCGTCGTTCGATCGGAGTCCGAAATCTTGGATTCTATGGATCCGTGAATGGCTTTACCTTGGCATTCAACCAGACACTCTCGGCTGCCGTCCTTATTTGCCAGCAGAATATCGGCATAGCGCCTATCTAGCCTCGAAATCAGGCGGGCGCTGCGCGTCATGCGAATCTCGACGTTATTGGTGAGGCGCAGCCCTTCGCCGCCGCGCAACCTCGTAAGGCCAAATAGCATCGAAGCCTGGACCTCGAGCGGCGATGCCGCCACCCCCGTAATGCATTTCGCAGCACGCGTAAACGATTTAGCGCCGCGGAGCCCCGGGATCTTATCGACGTACTCGGTAAGTTCAGAGAGCTCAATCAAGGGAGGCCGTTTCCACAAGTCTGTTGGATTCCCCGAGGTATCCTTTACGTTTTCCCAACCCAACTGTGCGTCACCCCACCGGCCCCCATATGCCTGCTCAAGTGCCGACTTTACCTGAGGCGCAATCTTGCACACGGCAAAGGTGCCGCACATCTCATACATGCACATGATCAGACGCTCGTTTGAAACCGAGGAAGCCAGGGTCAGCAGGGTAAAGAGCGGGGACGCGACATCGAGGCCAAAGTCTGTCTGCCGCACGGAGCCAAATGGCCTCTCCCCGTTCCAAACATGCCTGACAATGCGACCGCCCTTACGTCCGCAACCGCCCTGCGCCAACACATGTAGCGGGGCACCCAGGAAATGCTTGACGAGCGGGTGCTCACAAAGATGCTCCCTGCGCTGATCGTCCGCAGAATCGGGCAGGTCCGGCATTATTGCCAAGACCTGTGGAGGTATCCGGTGATACCGAAATGCAGATATGTCGCACAGTATGTCGTCCATGAAGGGTACGTACCCACTGCGTCGTTTGCAAACCCGCTTGGACGGCAAGCGCGCTGGCTCGGCCTGCGAACGGTAAATGCTGCTGCGCGCGCATCGCGGATCTCTTAGGAGGCTTACAATCGGTTTGGAAAACAGACTGATTGTGAGGTTGCATATGGTTGATGAAGACTTTGCCTGGCGGCTTGCGCAGGACCTTGTGAAGATTGACAGCTCGGACCCCGGCGCATATGAGGGCGCGATTGAGCGGTATATCAAAACAATGGTTGAGAAACGGCTGGAGCGGTTGAACCACCCGGCACTCGATGCCGTGCGGATCGAGGAACTCGAGGTGCTCCCCGGACGCCGCAACCTTATGGTCACCGTGCCCGGTTTGAGCGACGAGCCACGGCTGGTCTATATCTGCCATATGGATACCGTTACCCTGGGCGATGGCTGGGACGCGGACATCGCACCGCTTGGGGCGATTGTGCGCAACGACAAACTCTATGGCCGGGGCGCCTGCGACATGAAGGGCGGCCTGGCTTGCGCCATTACCGCACTTGCCCACACACTCGAGCGCGTGGCGGCGGAGGGTGAGCTGCCCCACCGCGGCTTCTCGCTCGTCTGCTCGGTCGACGAGGAGGACTTTATGCGCGGCTCCGAGGCGGCCATCGATGCCGGCTGGGTCGGCTCGCGCGAATGGGTGCTGGACACCGAGCCCACCGACGGGCAGATTCAGGTGGCACACAAGGGGCGCACGTGGTTCGAGATCGAGATGAACGGCGTCACGGCGCACGCGAGCCAGCCCTGGAAGGGCGCGGATGCCGTCGCGGCCATGGCCGAGGCCGTCTGCGCGCTGCGACATGCGTTCGCGGCGCTGCCCGTGCATGATGAGTTGGGGCCTTCGACCATCACGTTTGGGCAGATAGAAGGCGGCTATCGCCCCTATGTCGTGCCCGACCACGCCAAGGTCTGGGTCGATATGCGCCTGACCCCGCCGACCGATACGGCCGCCGCGACGCGCATGGTAGAGCAGGCCATCGCCGGCGCCGAAGCCGCGGTCCCCGGCTGCCATGGCAGCTATACCGTGACAGGCGACCGCCCCGCCATCGAGCGCAATCCGGGCTCTCCTCTTCTAGCCGCCCTCAAGCGTGCCGCCGATGACGTGACGGGCGCGGAAACGACCGTCGGCTTCTTTACCGGCTACACCGACACTGCCGTCATTGCCGGCAAGACAGGCAACCGCAACTGCATGAGCTATGGCCCAGGCTCGCTCGCGCTCGCCCACAAGCCCAACGAATATGTGCCCCACGCCGATATCGTTCGATGCCAGCAGGTGCTGACCGCACTCGCCGACAACACCCTCTGGGGCGCGGATAGCCAAGTTGGGGCATAATAAGCCGCGAACAATCCGACTTACGCGTTAGGACCGTCCATGAAAGCTCTTCCGTTTCCCTGCATCCGCCCGGCTCAGGACCGCGTGCTCGAAGCGCTGCCTGCGATGGGCAGCATTCTGAGTGACAACGAAGCCCTGCGCGGCGCGATTGCCGATGGGCTCATGCTCAAGGATCCGGGCGCGGCATACTACGTGTACGAGTGTTCGGGAGAGCCGGGACGCGTAACGGGTGTCGTGGCGATCTGCCCGGTTAACGTGCTGATGGGTAGCGACGAGGCTGCCGTCGAGAGCGTCGACGCACTCGCCGCCGCGCGCGCAATCGCCGAGCTCAAGGTGCAGCCGCGCCCCGTGTCGCTCGCCTACGAAGCCTCGCCCGTCATGGATATCATCCTGGGCGCTGCCAAAGAGGGCGCATCGCTCTACGCCGTCACCGATCCCGCGGGCATCACGCATCGCGTGTGGGAGGTCAAGCGCGAGGACGCCGTTGCCGCCATCCGCGCCATGCTCGATCAGGCGCCCGACCCGGTGTTCGCCGGCGACTCCGCCTATGCCGCCGCACTGGCTGGGGCATCGCAGATTTTGGCCGACGAGGCCCGCGCCGCCGGCGCCTACTCTGGCAAAGAGCCGTTCAACTTTGCTGTAGCCGTGCTGTTCCCCGCCGCGCAGGTCAGCGGCGGCGCGCCGCAGGTTCCGACGGGTCTGCTCACTCACCAGATCTCACGATTCTAGCGGACTCGAACGCGAAGCTGGAAACCCAGCATCCAAACAAACAAGGGGCGGAGATGCAACAAATGCATGCACCTCCGCCCCTTTCGCATCAAACAATTATGTCGGCGATCCGCATCGCCACGCCCGCGCTACCCGCGCTGTGGGCCTGCCGCCGCCACGAGCGGCTCAAGCCCCAGCTCGCGCGCGTAATCCTCCTGCGTAAAGACTTCGACCAGCTCAAACGTATCGGCCGCATCGTCAAACGCAAAGTGCAGCACCGAGCAATTGCCCGGAACGCGCTCGCACTCGTCGGCCGCCGCGCCCCTCGTGTGGTCCAAAAACTCCTTGATGGCCGATCCGTGGCTCACCGCAAGGACGCACTCGTGGTCCGGGCGTCGCATAAGATCGGTCAACGTCGCCACCATGCGCCCGCGCACCTGCATCTGACCCTCGCCGCCAAACTGGCGATAGAAATCGCGCCACGGGCGCTCGGGCATCAGCATCACGCGCTCGGCTTCAAAATCGCCAAAGAACCACTCACGTAGGCCGTCTAGGCGCCCGTAGGCAAGGCCCGGCCACAGGTTGGCGATAGTCTGCTCGGTGCGATGCAGCGTCGAGGTGTAGGCATGATCGGGCTCAATGCCGCGCGCACGCAAAAACATGCCGGCGCGCGCCGCCTGGTCGCAACCCAGCTGCGTGAGCGGCGAGTCGCTCCAGCCCTGAATAATGCGCTTGAGGTTAAATATTGTCTGCCCGTGACGGACCAGATACAGGTCTTTCATAGCCAAGTTTCCCTTTCATCCAAAACCGCCACAAAGGTGTCTGCGGTCCCTTTGTGGCGGTTTTGCTGTTGGAGCACGCCGCGGCGACGCTCAACTAAACCAGTACATCGGCGAGCGGGCGCTTGGGTACGTGGTGCACCTGCGCCTCGTCACGCCAGTAATTAATTGAGCCATTGGGGTTGGAATCGATCGCATCGATCACCTGCGTCTCGGCCGGAACGCCAAACGCCATGATCAGCTTGAGCTCATACTTGTCGTTATCGAGCCCCATAGCATCGATCGCGTGGGGCGTAAAGGCCTTGAACATGCAGGCTGCCACCTCGGGCGTGGCGCTGCGGGCAGTGAGCATCATGGTCTGAGCCGCGATGCCCGTGTCGACCTCGGTGATAGGCGCGGCAGGCTTGCCCGGAACGGCGCGCTCGGCCAGAATAGCGATGTAGCCGGTCGGGCGCTCGCCCTCGGCAGGACCCGGCCAATCCTTAAGCGCACCGGCCCATGCGAGCTCATCGAACACGCGCGCGCAATCCTCGGCACCGCTCACCACATGAAAACGAAGACGCTGAGCATTGGCACCACACGGGGTCAGGTGCGCCAGCTCCGCCAGCTCAAGCAAAAACTCGCGCGGCACGCGCATGGACTCGTCAAAACGGCGGCACGTGCGGGCACGGCGGACCAGCGCATCAAACGCTTCCAGACCGAGCTTTTCGCAGCCTTGCTTTGCCATCGACCTCACGCTCGACGGCGCCGCGGGAACAGCTTCGTTCATAGAGACCCCCAATTAAAGACAATTGTTCTTAGGAAAATCTAACCTAAAAACGTAGGCAATAACGAACAGAGCTGCAATGTTCTACACCTGTTGAATAGAAAATCGCGACGTGGGGAACAACGGAAACAAATCGGGGCCTTTGGGTTACACTTCGCCCTCCCCGACCCATACGCCAGCGCCCTTGGGCGATACTTGTTGCAGCAGCTGCGGCATACGCCGCAAAAACAACAATGACGGCAAACACCGCGCGGAAAGGAGACATCATGGGCATCTTTAAGAACGATGACAAGCAATCGAGCGCGTTTGGATTTGACGAGAAAAGCATGGCAGGCAAGGCAATCAAGGCCGTGCGCTGGATTTACGCCATCACGGGTGTCATCGCGCTCATCGCCGGCATCGCGCTGCTGTTTGCGCCCGCCAAGTCCCTCATCTTCCTGACGACTGTCCTGGGCGTCTACTTTATAATCACGGCAGCCATTAGGCTGTTCACCGCCATTTTTGAGCCGCTGCTGCCCGCCGGCTGGCGCGTGACGAGCATCATCTCCAACCTGCTCATCATTCTGGGCGGCGTCATAATCCTGCGCAATCAGGCCTTCTCGACCGCGACGCTCACCACGCTCGTGGTGGTCGTGGCCGGCTTTGGCTGGATCGTCGAAGGCGTCATGTCCATTCTGGAGTCCGAGCTTTCGTCTAACCGCGCCCTCGCCATCCTGAGCGGCGCGCTCTCCATCATCGCCGGCATGTTCGTGTTTATCTATCCGCTGTGGTCGGCAAAGATGCTCGTCATCTTTAGCGGCGCCGCACTCCTGGTGTTTGGCGTGACGCTCATTGTCCGCGCCATTCAGTTTGGCAAACTGGTGCACTAGATGCCAAGAACGCTCTTTATTGATGCCGACGCCTGCCCGGTTACGCGCGAGTCGATCGACTGCGCGCGACGGGCGGGCGTTGCCGTGGTAATCGCAGGCAACAGCACGCAAAACCTGGAGCGACACATTCGCCGCGACGACCCACGCGATGCCGAGCACGCGTGGCGCGGCTTTTGGGTCACCACGCTCGATGTAAGCGTGGGCGCCGATAGTGCCGACTTTGCCATTGTCGAACGCCTGCAGGCGGGCGACGTGGTCGTGACGCAGGACATTGGCCTGGCGAGCATGGTGCTCGGCCGCGATGCCGCCGCAATCGGTGTGCGCGGGCACGTGTACGACAAGGCGACCATCGACATGCAGCTGTTTATTCGTCACGAGGAAAAGAAGGTGCGTCGCGCCGGCGGTCGCACCCGCGGACCGGCAGCCTTCACCAGCGAAGACCGCGCTCGCTTTAAGCGCAACCTCACCGAGCTGCTGCGCTAACTAAGGCAGATTTTTGGAATATACCCGGAAATCTGCCTTAGTTTTGGGCGGTGTGAGCGCTCGGAATCCATGGCTCAACAAAAAAACGGGCTTCAAAATGCCATGCGTCGCCGCATTGTGCAGGCGCCGAGCATGGCTATTTTGAAGCCCGTTTTGTTAGGCCTACTTAGAGGCCGAAGGCGGATAGGATGAGGCCCCAGCCGGCGCCGATGACGTACATCATGACCAGGAACACGGCGTTTTCGCGAGCACTGCGGTTGGTGCGAAACAGGACCAGGTAGCCCACGCCGGCGGAAATGAGCGTGCCGGCGAGCATCGGCGCCAGCTGTAGCGCGCCCTCCAGGTACAGCTGCGTGATGACCACGCTGGCCGAGCAATTGGGAATCAGCCCAACAAGCGCCGAACCCAGGACAGCAAGCGTCTCGTTGCCACGCAGGAACTGCTCGATTGCGGACTCGCCAAAGGTCTCGAGCACGGCGACCAGAATCAGCGTCACCAGGAAAATGAATACCGAGACCTGCACGGTGTGCGAGATGGCGCTGCGGATGATCGCCAGGAGGGGCGCGACCTCGTGGGAGTGGGAGTGACCGTGGCCATGATGGTGTTCATGCTCGCCCTCATGACCGCGATCGTGGTCATGTCCATGCCCGTGCTCGCCCTCATCCTCGTCTTCATCACAACCGCAATGATCGCGCTCGCACAGCTCATGGATGTGATCGGCACTTACGCCCGCCTCGGCCACTTCGTCAATGATGTCGCCCCCGGTATGGTCGTCGTGCGCGCAGTTCACATGAGCCGGATTGGCAGCGGTCCCCAGCACGGTACGGCGAATCGCTGCATGCGCGCGGGCATTACGACGAAGGCCGCGGATAGCCGCATCCACGATAAAGCCCGTGACCAGAGCGATCAGCGCCTTCGAGGCGAGCAGCATCGCCATGGTCTGCACGGGAACTTGCTCGGCGAGCAACAGCGGCAACATCTCGTCGGAGGTCGAGAGGAACACGGCGACCAGCGTGCCCAGTGTCACGACACGGCCGGCGTACAGCGTTGCTGCCATGGCCGAAAATCCGCACTGCGGCACCACGCCCAGCAGCGAGCCAACCACGGGACCCGCGGCGCCGGCGCGCTTGATAGCGCCGTTGACGCGGTCGCCTGCAACGTGCTCAAGAGTTTCAAGAGCCAAATACGTCACCAACAAAAACGGCACCAGCGACAGCGTGTCCTTGCCAGCGTCGAGCAGAATATCTATCAGTAAATCCATGACGGATGGAACCTTTCGTGTCTTTCGGCAGCATTGTAAAAGTCCTAGCGGTCAACTAGGGTATTGTAGTTGTCCCGGGCGCGGTGCCAATAGTTGCCCATGGCAAACTATCATCTCGCCACAACTCAGTAACCCCGAGCCGCGTGACGCGGCCCGTCCAAGGAGCAGCATATGAACGTATCGCAAGCACTCGAATACGAACGCCAGCCGTTTATCCCCATGTTTATCTACGGCGACCACGGCGCCATGGAGTCCGAGCGTCAGAAGGGCGAGGAGGCCCTCAAGGTGCTCGAGACCGAGTACTTTACCGCCGAGGGCGACCCCGGCTTCGACTTTGCCACTGTGCGCGACCTGGCCGACCGCAACCGCGACCTGTGCGACCAGATTGGCGAGGCGCGCCTGCGCAACGTGACGCCCGCGACGCTCTCGCGCGGCCTGTCCGACGCCGACACCTGCGCCGCCATCGGCAAGATGCAAAAGCGTACCGCCGCATCGGTCATGCGCGAGATCCGCGGTGACCACGACGCACTCGGCGTAGCCTATGCCCGCAAGCCCATCCAAGGCACGGTGCTGGGCATCGACATCGAGACCACCGGTCGCGCGCCCGAGCGCGGCTACATCATCAACGTGGGCTGGGAGATCATGGATCTCACCAGCGACGCCGTGCCGCATGACGCCGAGGCGCACTACTGCGGCCTGCCCGACATCTACCGCGGCGAGGATGTGCCGCTATCGAACATCCATCACATCACCTGGGACGACATCGACGGCAAAAAGCCGTTCCGCGAGAACAAGGAGCTGCAGAAGCAGCTGCTCAAGCTCATGAAGAAGTATCCCTATATGGCACATAATGCCGCCTTCGAGGACAGCTGGTTCAAAATTCATCTGGACGGTTACGCCGAGGCACGCCGCGCAGGCAAGATCATCGTCATCGACTCGCGCCAGATCTGCCGCAGCTTGGACGCCGACGTGCGCTCGCTCCCCCGCGAGTCCGCGCCCGCTGCGCTCGAGAACTGGGCGCGCCGCCGTGGCACCCTCGCCGCCGACGCCAACGAGCAGCACCTGGGCCTGGACGACACCGACCTCATGCTCCGCACGGTTCAGGCCGAGTTCAACCTCAAGAACCTGTTTGCCAAGTAGAAACGTCTACGACAAACCACGTCGTAGATCACGAGCGGCCTCGCAGCGGGAAACCTCGCGACGGGGCCGCTCTGCGTTCCACAAGCAGGCCCGCGCTTCACAAATTCAGAATCCTATTTTTTAACTACTTCGGCACTTTCCCGACACGTGATTTGTGTTCGAATGGCGATGCATCGATACCAAATGTGCAGCAATTGAGTATTTCTATGCTATAGCTGAGCAGCGAAAACATTGATTTGGGGTGAACGTGCCCATAATTGCGTCAAGCTTTTGGACAGTATTTGGTTAGACCTCTAAAACGACTTTTCCACTCAGCGCCATCAACACGGCATTAGCTGACACGATATATACCATGAGTATCGTATTGTCACATACCACGGCAAAAGCGGTCTACCAGGCCGCGCATTCGGTGTCTGCGAAAGACATCGAGTCCTGCAGCCCTGCCGCAATTTACGGATCGTGCCCCACCGGAACGCTCCTCGACGCGGCCACAGAATGGCTTGCCAAACATGATGTTGCCCGCGACGCAAATGAATCCCTCGAGGTAATGGTGTTTGATCGCAGGAACGCGCGCTACGCGATGAACTGTCAATGCCACGTTTCGTCAAAGCGATTCTCATGCTCGCGTTTTATAGAGCTAGAAGATAACATCTACATTGTTGGCGTTGAGCTTTGCGCACTTCAGGCTGCCACCTATCTTTCTTTTCGCGAACTGGTGGAGTACTACTTTGAACTGTGCGGCGCCTATTCCCTTGGAACCGGTTCTTCTGCCTCCTATACCGAGCGTTTCCCACTTACCTCGACCGAGAGGTTAAAGCAGTTCTTTAATTCCATTACCAGATGCGACGGTTTGGCCCTTGCCCGAAAGGCGATTCAATGTGTACGCGATGGATGCCGCTCTCCCATGGAAACGGCCTTTGCCATGATGCTTACGCTGCCCAAAAGCGAAGGTGGACTTGGTATTAAGGGAATTGAGACCGATTACGAGGTACAGGTCACCGCTGCCGCAAAAAATCTCACGAGGCGCAAAAAATTCTTTATGGATGCATATCTGAAGAAATCTCGAACAGATATTGAATACAACGGTTTTTATCACGACGCGGAAGAAGACCGCGCCATCGACGAAGAACGCAAGAACGCACTTGCGTCCATGGGGTACGGAATCATCACTGTCAGCCGCTATTCCTTTATGCATGCCAGCTCTTTCGTTAGGGTCATGGAGGCAATCCAACGAAAAGAAGGTATACGCCCCTCGCGTCTGCCAAAAGACTTTCAAATCATGCAAGAGGACCTGAGACTATTTGTGCTCAGAAGGTTTATTGAGGAAAAGGAACGAATCCAGGAGGAGCTTCGCCAGGATTCAAAAGAGCGCCAACGAATCGACCTCGAAAAAGCAATGCTCGAAGGCATCGCATTGGACGATCCGACGATTAACGAGGTTCCGGCAATCGATGACATGCAGACTGTCGAACCCGACAGCCCATCACTCAACCAAACAAGTAGCTTCACGCCCGAGGGCAGGGTCTTCGGGGCCGGAAACTAGGCCGACTAACAAGGTGGGTACCCTAGCGACGCGCAAAATTGCGAGTATTCAGCAGGGTCGGGTGTCCATCACCCTCGAGTGAATCCAAATGTGAAGCGAAATCACTCTTACGTGAGAACGTTAGATCGCGCGAATTTTTGTGGTGTAAGAGGGAGGGCCGCGTCAGCGCCCCCTGCG
>CAJMHR010000010.1 GCA_905213265.1 uncultured Collinsella sp. | reverse complement strand
CCGCAGGTGCGGTAAGGGCTACCGCACGGGCCGATACTCAAAGCCCATTGTGGCATCCCGAGCCCGCGGAAAGAAGCTGCGCCGCGGGGGAGGCGACCCAAATGGCTTTCTCATATCGTCTTCCCATCTCTCTATAAAGGTAAGAAATATATAAGAGATATAGGCTGGGCACTCCGTAACGTAACCGCGAGATTGCGGAGGCTTCTGATGATGATTGAGCACGACGAGATGAACGAGGCCAAGTTTCTCTATGCCTGTGCATCGATGAAGGTCGCGATCGCGAGCTTTCTGGAGGTCTGCGAGGTCTACGGGTGCGCGAGCGATGGGCTCGTGAAGATGCTCGACGAGTCGCGCGAGGCCATCGACGGCCTGATGAGGGCATGAGCCGCCCGGGTCCTGCCGTGCCCTAGACGTGCCGGCAGGAGGAGATCGCGCGCGAGCAGAGCCACCTGGGGGCCGCGGGCGTGCGGGAGGCGATTTACCGCGAGACGGGGTGTTTCGGACGGTGCGGTCAGTCGAGGCACATGCGAGCCGGATCCATGTATCGCTGAAGGTGCGTTCCCAGTGCCCCGAGTGCGGGGTGATCGGCGTGCGCTTGGTCCGTACGACCGGAATGTGCTTGCTGTGTACCGAGCGGCTGCATGTTGAGGAGGAGCGGGCGTATAACGAGCTCCTCCAAGCTGAGGCGGCGGGTGTCGAGGGTGCTGAGCTTGAGGCCCTGCAGCGCGAGTACGCGCGGCTGAGGCAGGCGAACTCGCGGCTGCGACGGCGGTACGGGTTGGAGGGGAAGCGGGAGCGATAAAAGAAAGACCGCCTGAGGCTGCATTGCCTGGGCGGTCTTCTGATATTGAGTCGTTCTCTACTGGAGGTTCATTGCTTCGGAGATAACTTCCTCGCGCGACGCGACTGTTTTAATGTCGCTTGTATCGAACTTGAAATCATACGAGACGTTACTGACTTTCGCTTTTTCGCACTTCTCGATGTCAGATTTGGCTACCGAGGAGAAGCTCATTACCATGTGGTATTTATCACCGGACCCCGCAACAAGAGTATCCATGCCGCTCCAGCAGCCATAGACGGTCCCTGCGAACAGCTCATCGTACTGCCCCTTGTTCAGGTAGTAGTCGTCGGTATAGGAGTTCTTGTCGTCAAACTGTATTTCAGGCCCACACGTCCCGGACGCGCCGCCCTTTGCCGCGTTTTCGTAATAAACGCCATTCAGGTTCTCGTCTTCGTCGGCGTCGACGGTCGAGAGCACCCACAGCTCAACCGTCGAGTTTTCTGCATTCTCTACGGCGTACGCGCCCTTAAACGTCACATGGTTCTTGGCGTTGTAATCTTCGTTCGAGACGTTGCCGCAGCCTGCCATGGAAAGCGAAACGGCGCCCATCAATGCGAGGAAGCCCCTTCTGGACAGTTGATTCATCGTTGGCCTTTCTTATTGCACACTAAACAGCTCCTTTACTGTAATACGGACGTTCATTCGATTTGTTGAGCAACAAATACGAGCGGTTCGTTATTTGGGGTCAAACGGCATGGCTTTTTGTAACCTCCTTCGACCATATCCTGACGAGTTCAGTCGTCCCGAGACGCGAAAGGCTGCCGTCGAGACCGAGGATGCGCCCAAGATCGTTCTCGGCGTCGAGGTGCGCACGGCTACGGGCGACTCGGCGGATACGAATGGTTAAGGCGGCCGATCTTGTCATCCCGTCTTTTCATGATGTGCTGGGTGATGTGATGGCGCATGGCCATACGCATTACTGGATGCATGGTGGGCGCGGCAGCACGAAGTCGAGCTTTATCAGCGTGGGGATCGTGCTGCTGATCATGGCGTTTCCGGAGGCGAATGCCTGCATTGTGCGACGGTTCGGCAATACACTGCGCGACTTGGTGTATCAGCAGATTCTTTGGGCCATTGAGGCGCTGGGGCTGGAGGGGTACTTCCAGTGCAAAATCTCACCAATGGAAATAATTTATAAGCCTACGGGGCAGAGGATTGTGTTTCGTGGTGCGGATGATCCGGTCAAGCTGAAGTCCGTAAAGTTCACGAAGGGATATTGTGCCGTCGTGTGGTTTGAGGAGCTGGACCAGTTTGACGGTATCGAGGCCGTTCGCTCGATATTGAACTCTTTGAATCGCGGCGGCGATAGGTTCTGGATCTTCTACAGCTATAACCCACCCAAGACGATGTGGTCCTGGGTGAACGTGGAGCGGCTGGAGCGGTGTCGGCGTTGCGATACGATCGTTCGGCATTCATCGTATTTAGATGTGGTGGAGTCGCATCCTGAGTGGCTGGGCGAGCCCTTTATTGAGGAAGCGGAGTATCTGCGGGAGACGTGCGAGCAGGCCTGGCGATGGGAGTATCTGGGAGAGGTCACTGGCACCGGCGGCAACGTGTTCGATAACATCCTCGACATTCGCATGAGCGATTTGAGGTGCCGTGGCTTTGAGAGGACGCGCAACGGCGTCGACTGGGGATGGTTCCCTGACCCCTGGCGATTCGTGCGCTGCGGATGGGAGCCGGGCGCGCGAAGGCTCAGCATTTATAGCGAGATGAGCGCCAATAGGAAGACGCCCGCGGAGACGGGGCAGATGGTCGTGGACGCGATGACGTATAGCGACGTGGCTGGAGAGGACGCATATTTCCATGACGAGCTGATCTGGTGCGACGATACGCCCGACGGCAAGCAGTCGATGGCGGTGTATCGGCGTGACTTTGGGCTGCGGGCGCGTCCGGCGCGTAAGGCCCGGATGCGGCGGCTGTCGTATGACTGGCTTGCGGGCCTGCGCGAGATCTGCATCGATGCGGAGCGGTGTCCGCTGACGTATGCGGAGTTTACCTGCAAGGAGTATCTGCGTGATAGGGACGGGACGTGGATTGATGACATACCGGATGGGAATGACCATTCGATTGATGCGGTGCGGTATGCCATGATGGACGACGTTCTGCGCGGGTGATGGTGGCCGGTGGAATACTCGGCAGCTTAATACTCGACGGTAGAATGCTCAGCATATTGATTAGAATGGTTGGTAGCCGTCTGCGTGTGTTATTTCATGTCGACTGTGCGGACGGATAGGCCCCGGGGAGTACCAGTTCCCTCGGGGCCGTTTTTGTATTAAATCGTATTGATAGCGCTTCCTATGATGTAGTAGTAAAGAAGGATGACAAGGACGCCGGAGGCGACACCAAGCATGATGCAGATGATGCCCGCATCATGCTCCTCGGAATCTTTTCGTGTGAGAAAGATGCCTCCCATAATCCAGCCAACGAGAGGAATAAGGAAGCTGATGATATATTGCGCGAGGAAAGAACGACGCTCCTCGTCATCCAGCTCTTCAGTAGAATCCTCGTCGTCCTCAATACCCAGGGCCATATTGCGGGCCCTGTTATAGTATTTGGCCTTATTGAGCTTTGCCCCGCAGAACCGGCAGATGTCTTCATGGAAATCGTTGGGACCGTCGCACTTGGGGCAGTTGATCTCCTTGGGGAGGTATTCTTCGGCTTTTGCCAGAAGGGTCCTTTCCTCGGCATCTTCCTCCTGGACGCGCATTGCCTTCAGCTTGAGGATGTAGGCAAGTTCCTCGGCCGAATACAGGTCTTTCTGCGTGTCATAGATGTATTGAAGTTGCTCGGAATCGGCATCACCGAGCTCCTCGTCAAGTTTGTTTACGTCTACCATGCGCTCACCTCTCTTGATACAACAAGGATAGCTTAGGCAAGGGTGCCGAAGGGGGCTGGGCCCGGTGAGGTGGCCAGATGGTGGGCTAGGCGGTGGGCGTAGTGGGCGCCGTGGTCGGTGGTGGCGTGTTCGATGATGTGGGTGGCGCCGGTGTTGGGGTTGTAGGTGACGATGCCGGCGTGGTGGCGATCGCCTTCGGGGCGGTAGGCGTAGAGCAGATCCTCGGCAGATTCATTCAATAGCTCAAACGTAACCACGGGCGACCCCTTTTCTCGGCTGCTTAATCCGAGGGTGCATTATACGGCTCGGCGCTTGTGACCGGACGGTTCAATTTGCTCGACATTGAGGGCGAGAGATTGGGCTGATCTTGGGTGTGGATGATGAGTATTGGGTGCCTGAGCATGTGCGTGCTTATTTGCGGGGGCTTGGGTTTGTGCTGCCGCTGGAGCCGATGGAGGAGCATATCCGCGAGTGGAATGAGTGGATGCGGTCTGAGGGTAGCTTCTACGACTATTACGACGCGGATGGTCGTGCCGCTGACGTGGGACGAGGACGGATGCACCGAGCGGCGCCAACTATGCCGCGAAGTGTTTCCCCTGGGGCCTCGCTTCTCTGGGGGCCGTTTCGCGCCTTGTGGTGAACGATGAGACCGAGGGGGCCCTGAGCGCGACTGCGGTCAGATTGGCTGTTTTACGCATTGCCTCGCTCGTGGTGTCTGCATAGATGTCGAGGGTGGTTTGGGCCTTGGCATGCCCCATGATGGTCTGGACGCTCTTGATGTTGGACCCCTCTGCGATGGCCATGGTCGTATAGGTGTGCCGCAGGTCGTGGAACGTCGGAGTCTTGCCCATCGTGCCCCTGGGCCCCAGTGATGAGGCTATCGATTTCCAGCCGTGCCAGACCTGATGAGGGTCCTCGTATGCTTTAGGCGATAGACTGGGCTTGCCGGTGACATACATCGATTCCTTGAACGGTACGATCATGGTTTCGCAATCGTCTCGCATGATTTCCCTGCGGCTGAGAAGGTGCTTTCTGGGGACGGCAGGGATAGGGATGGTGTGGAGGGGCTTTTTGCCCTTGGGCTCCTTTATGTACGTCGCGCCATCGTCGCGTGCCACGGAGCGCATGACCGTGATGGTGGCCTCGTCGAAGCCGACGTCGCTTCAGCGCAGCGCACAAATCTCGCCCTCACGCATGCCGGTGTAGAGCGCAAGAATGATGGACATGTTGATGGGAGACTCGTCGACCAGATCGAGGTATGAGGTGAGCTTTGGGCAGTCGCTCTTCTTGACTGCGTTGCGCTTGGTGATGGGAACCTTTGGCCTGGACACGCTCGCGATGGGGTCGTAGGGGAACTAATCACGCTCGACGGCCTGGGTGTAGGCTCCGTGCAGGACGTTGTACGCCTTTTGGATGGTGGCGGGAGACTTGCCGGCCTCGCGTGGGGAGACCATCCATTCCTTGACCTGCTTCGGGTCAAGCTCCCTGAAGGGCACTTTACCGATGGGGTTGCGCTCAAGGTGCTTGAGCATGTGCCGGTAGGTTGCCATAGTTGACCTTGCCCTCGCGCCTGTCTCCTGCAGGTTGTCGAGATACTTGCGGACGCAGACCTCTACCGACTGGGATGTGGAGACGTCGAATCCCTGATCGCGCCCCCTATGTTCTCTGGGCTGTTTTGTTTTATACCGCCAAGCATGCTGGCAAATAAACCACCAAATATTGATCCAAGGCCTGTACACAATGGTCTTCGCATCCCGTAGGGGCGCCGGCTGATTGCATGCGTCCTGACCGAGCGTGACCGCAACATGTTGGTCAAGCATAATCTTTTGGATTCTTTTGGCGTGAGTGGCTTGGTTTTAGTAGGATTTGTCAGCTGCTTGACTAAGGGGGTTTTATAACTGCCATGCAGGTAGCCGTGTTGGTAACGTTTTACCGACTCGCCAAGAACCCCTCATTTATAATGCGTCTGCAAAATGACCAATTGCTTTGACCTGCTGAAACACTATATGTTGTGTTTGACCTAAAAAAAGAATACAGGATATAGATGCGTCTTTGTCGTATGATAGATGGCGGACAGAGAACGAAGACCTTATTCGTCCCATTTGGACACGCCTTTGAGCCGCTTGATCGGCCGCGAGGATTGTCCGCATGAGGACTTATGGTTTATCGAGAACACAGATTGCGCGACGGCGCCGCAAGACAGGGGCAAGCCCTGCCGGGCATCGTTTGGCTCTGAAGCGCAATGAGGCTACGACGCGAAAGAGGCAAGAGGATGAAGATCATCAAGCGCAGCGGCACCGAGGTTGTCTTTGACATCGATAAGATCGTCAATGCCATCCGCGCCGCTAACTTGGAGGTCGAGGAGAGCTCTCGTCTAACCGACCGCCAGGTGGTTTATGCGGCGCAAAACGTCGCCGAGGCATGCGAGAACGCGGGCCACACCGTTTCGGTCGAGGAGATCCAGGATTTGGTCGAGGACGAGATCATGCGTCTCGACTGCTACGAGGTTGCCCGCCACTACATCATCTATCGCTATGTTCAGAGCCTGAAGCGCCAGAAGAACACGACCGATGACAAAATCCTGTCGCTGATCGAGTGCAATAACGAAGAGGTCAAGCAGGAGAACTCCAACAAGAACCCGACCGTCAACTCCGTTCAGCGCGACTATATGGCCGGCGAGATTTCCAAGGACCTGACCCAGCGCGTGCTGCTGCCCCAGGAAATTGTGGACGCCCATAATGAGGGCCTGATCCACTTCCACGATTCGGATTACTTTGCTCAGCACATGCACAACTGCGATCTGGTGAACCTGGAGGACATGCTCCAGAACGGCACTGTTATTTCGGGCACGCTGATTGAGAAGCCGCACAGCTTCTCGACCGCCTGCAATATCGCGACGCAGATCATCGCCCAGGTTGCTTCCTCCCAGTACGGCGGCCAGTCCATCTCGCTGACCCATCTTGCCCCCTTTGTTGAGGTGAGCCGCCAGAAGATTCGCGGCGAGGTTGCCCGCGAGCTCGAGGAGCTCGGTGTTTCGGCATCTGCCGAGAAGGTCCGTGAGGTCGTTGAGGACCGTCTGCGTGACGAGATCCGTCGTGGCGTCCAGACGATCCAGTATCAGGTCGTGACCCTTATGACCACCAATGGCCAGGCGCCGTTCGTGACGGTCTTTATGTATCTCAACGAGGCCCGTACGCCTCAGGAGAAGCACGACCTTGCCATGATCGTGGAAGAGACGCTTCGCCAGCGCTACGAGGGCGTTAAGAACGAGGCCGGCGTGTGGATTACCCCGGCATTCCCCAAGCTTATCTATGTACTCGAGGACGATAACGTTCACGAGGATTCCCCGTACTTCTACCTGACCCAGCTGGCTGCCAAGTGCACCGCCAAGCGCATGGTGCCCGATTACATCTCCGAGAAGAAGATGCGCGAGCTCAAGCTGTCGAAGGGCGAGACCGCCGGCAACGGCGACTGCTACACCTGCATGGGTTGCCGCAGCTTCCTGACGCCCGACCGTTCGGGCAACGGCTTTAACAATGTTGCCAACGCGCTGAACTACGACCCGAACAAGCCCAAGTACTATGGTCGCTTTAACCAGGGCGTTGTGACCATCAACCTGCCTGATGTCGCGCTGAGCTCGCACCAGGATATGGACAAGTTCTGGAAGATCTTCGATGAGCGCCTTGAGCTGTGCCACCGTGCCCTGCTGTGCCGTCATGAGCGCCTGATGGGTACGCTTTCTGACGCCGCGCCGATTCTTTGGCAGTACGGTGCCCTGGCACGTCTGAAGAAGGGCGAGACGATCGATAAGCTGCTCGTGGGTGGCTACTCCACCATCAGCCTGGGCTATGCCGGCCTGTATGAATGCGTCAAGTACATGACGGGCCACAGCCACACCGAGAAGGAAGGCACGCCGTTTGCCATGGCCGTCATGCAGCGCATGAACGACAAGTGCGCCGAGTGGAAGGCCGAAAGCGATATCGACTTCTCGCTGTACGGCACGCCGTTGGAGTCGACGACCTACAAGTTCGCCAAGTGCCTGCAGCGCCGTTTTGGCATTATCCCGGGCGTGACGGACAAGGGCTACATTACTAACAGCTATCACGTTCATGTGTCCGAGGAGATTGATGCTTTCGATAAGCTCAAGTTCGAGGGCATGTTCCAACAGCTTTCGCCGGGCGGCGCCATCTCCTACGTTGAGGTTCCCAACATGCAGGACAACCTCAAGGCTGTCATTCGCGTGATGCAGTACATCTACGACAACATCATGTACGCCGAGCTCAACACCAAGAGCGACTACTGCCAGGTGTGCGGCTACGATGGCGAGATCAAGATTGTCGAGGACGATGGCAAGCTGGTATGGGAGTGCCCCAACTGCGGCAACCGCGACCAGGAGAAGATGAACGTCGCCCGTCGTACGTGCGGCTACATCGGTACCCAGTTCTGGAACCAGGGTCGAACCGAGGAGATCCGCGACCGCGTGCTGCATCTCTAATACCGCTCCGGGGCTGAACCGAGAGGGCCGCTTGGGCATTTGCTCGCTATTTCGGACAGTCCTGCGCAAGACGAAGGCCACATTAAGTGGCCTTCTTTGCGTGCGGAACTCATATCGAGCAAAAGCCCAAGCGGCCCTCTCGGTTCAGCCAAGTTAACGTAGCTGAGATGCAGCGCGCGGTCTGCTCACTCCTCGAAGTTCTTAGCGGAAATAATTTGAGCTGCAGCTGCGATTTACTTGCGATGGCGGTTGAGCCGCAACCCAGTTTTTATTGGACCTCGAACCCTATGCTCGATGTTCGCTTCGTTCATTGAGTTACCCTTTGCATGAGGCCGGGACATATCGTCCCGCCCGCAGTTTCGCAGGCCGAAGGCCGAGAATGTTTGAGGACGGGATGATATGTCCCGGCCTCCCGGGAGAGTTACCTATGAACTACGCGAACATTAAGTATTTCGACATTGCTGATGGAGAAGGCGTTCGTACTTCTCTGTTTGTGAGCGGGTGCCGTCGTGGGTGCAAGAATTGTTTTAACTCTGTCGCGTGGGACTTTGCCGCTGGCGAGCCGTTCGATCGCGCCGTCGAGGATAAGATTATCGAGAGTCTCGATCATCCCTTTATCGATGGCCTGACGATTCTGGGTGGCGAGCCTATGGAGCCCGAGAATCAGGCGGGGCTTGTTGACTTTATCGAGCGCGTGCGTGCGGCCTATCCTGCGGGGTCGGGCAAGACCATTTGGTGCTTTACCGGTGACGTGCTCGAGGAGCTTATGCCGGGTGGCCGTCATCATACCGAGGTGACGGACCGTATCCTGGCCTGCCTCGATATGTTGGTGGACGGCCCGTTCGTTCAGGATCTGTACGATATCTCGTTGCGCTTTAGGGGCTCGAGCAATCAGCGCGTGATCGACATGAACGCTACGCGCGCCCGTGCTGAGCGCGAGGGCGTTGCGCTTTGTGATGCGGTTGAACTTTGGCGTGATGATCCGGTCTATTCGACCCATACTATGTAGCTTGTGGCCGATGCCGGAGGGCGTGGTACCATAGCGCGAACGCAAAATCGGAAAAGTGAGGCCCAGATGGTCGATCAGGAAAAAGTCGAGGCCGCCATTAAGCTGTTGCTTGAGGGCATAGGCGAGGACCCAACTCGTGCGGGCCTGCTGGAGACCCCGGCGCGCGTCGCTCGTATGTATGGTGAGATCGCCGGCGGTATGGACCAGAGTGCCAAGGAGCATCTGTCCAAAACTTTTGCCGTCGCTTCGAATGATTTGGTTATCGAGCGCGACATTACGTTCTACTCGCTGTGCGAGCATCATCTGCTGCCGTTTTATGGCAAGGCCGCCATTGGCTATATCCCCAACGGCCGTGTCGCAGGGCTTTCTAAGCTTGCCCGCACGGTTGAGGTCTACGCCCGTCGCCTGCAGCTGCAGGAGCAGTTGTGCGCACAAGTTGCCGATGCCCTCATGGAGTATCTTGCTCCGCAAGGGGCGATTGTGCTCATGGAGGCCGAGCATATGTGCATGACGATGCGTGGCGTGCAAAAGCCCGGCACCAAGACTGTGACGCTCGCTCGCCGCGGCGTCTTTGAGACCGATCCCGCGCTCGAGGAGCGATTCTTTAGGATGCTGGACCGCTAACCATGAGAGCCGTTAACGACTTTGCATCGAAGACCGATGAGGGAACGCCGCGTCGCGGTTTTATGGCTTCGGGCCTGGCCCCCTTTGGTGCCATGCCTCGTATCGATTACATCTGTGCCAACGGGCTGTTCCGGCGGCACCTGGGCAACATTGCGCAGTTGGAATCGGGGCGCATCTTCTGCCGCCACGGTATTGACCATCTGCTCGATGTCGCTCGCATTATGTGGATCAAAAATCTCGAGGAAGAGCTCGAGTTTGACCGCGAGGCCATCTACGCCACGGCACTTCTTCACGATATCGGCAAAGATGAACAGTATGAATCGGGTATATCCCATGATGTTGCAAGCGAACGCGTCGCTGATGCGATTCTCGGCGGCATGCCTGATGACGTGGCGTTTGAGCCGGCCGATGCCGCAGCCATTAAGACGGCCATTCTGGGCCATCGAAAGCTGCGCGTGAACAGCCAACCGCTTGAGCGTTTGCTCTATGCAGCCGACAAAGCGTCGCGCGCCTGCTTTGCATGCCCCGCGCGCAATGCTTGCAACTGGAGCGATGATAAAAAGAACCTGTCGATTCGCGTGTAGTTAGTTTGCGCGGTCGGGGTTCTAAACGAAGGAGACGATCGCGATGAGTAACAAAAAACTGCCCGAGAATGCAACCAAGACTGAAGGTGCCGAGCTCGCACGCCGTGGAAGGGGCGAAATATCCACCGCAACGGCGGTGCCCCACGTGAGCTATGACGATCTGCGCCATGCCGATCGCATTACTATCGACGGTCTCGAGGTCTTTGCCAACCACGGCGTGTATCCCGAAGAGAACGCGCTGGGCCAGAAGTTCATCGTGTCCTTGGTGCTCTATGCCGACCTGCGTGCAGCGGGGGAGCACGATAACCTGGACGCCTCGATTGACTACGGCTCGGTGTGCCACGATGTCGATGGCTATCTGCGCGAGCATACGTTTAAACTCATCGAGGCGGCAGCCGAGGGTGTGGCCCAGATGCTGCTGCGTCGTTACCCCTTGCTGCTTGGCGTGCGTGTTAAGCTCGATAAGCCTTGGGCGCCCGTCGGTCTTCCCCTGGCAAGCTGCGGCGTCGAGATCGAGCGCGTGCGCTAACCGGTTCTAATACGTCTCTATGGGTGGCTGCTTGAGCCGCTGCGACAGCGCTCTATTGTTGGGGCAGTACCTGTCGAGCAGGGCATGGAACCGCTGATTGTGGCTTGGCTCGAGCAAATGGACGAGCTCGTGGGCGACAACCATGTCAAGGCACTCGACGGGGTAGGCGGCAAGTTCGCGTGCAATGCGAATGGCGCCGGTTTTGGGCGTGCATGAGCCCCAGCGCGTTTTCATGCTGCGTACGGAAACGCGGGAAACGGCGACACCCATTGCGATTTCGTATGCGTGCACCATATCGCGCAGCGCCGATGTGACTTCGGACGTATAGAGCTGGTCGATGTGGATCTGGAGTTCTTTGGGCGTTAGGCCGTCGAGGGCTGTGCGCTGCTTTGCCTGCGTGCACCCACTTGGCTCGTCGGTACCCATAAAACTTGCGAAGGTAGCCTGCTTGGGCCGCGGTGCGGGTGGCTCAAAGTTGTGGTCGAGTGCATCCTGAACGGTGATGGGTTTGCCCCAAAGCGCAATGATGGACGAGGGACTGAGCGGCTCTCGCGCCGTCGCCTGACGTTGCTCGCGCTGGGCAAGTCGGCTGATAATCCAGGCGCTGTTGCGCTTCACAAACGCTTCGATACGCTCGCGGCTGGCGCCGAGCGGTGCACTGGCGTGGACCTCACCGCTCGATGTGACGCGTAGGTTGAAGTTCTTGACGCGCTTTTTGGTAACGATGACGGGGATGGGCGTCCCATCCGGTCGGGATGCGGAAATCGTAAACTGCTGCGTCAAAAGCGGTCCTTCAGATTGGGGACGGGCCGGCATGTCGACCGTTCGGCATGCCGGCCCGCTCAAGGGATGTGAAATTAATAACGCTCAAAGAAGGCAAGCGCGTTGTCGCTGCAGAGCTTCTGCATCACGGTCTTGCCAAAGTGCTTGGAGAGCATGTTCTGGAACTCGGGCATCTTGCTGGCATCGGAGAGGAAGGCGGGCACCGTGGCACCGTCCCAGTCGCCGCCGAGCGCGATGACGTCCTCGCCGCCCAGGTCGAGCCAGTGCTCGATATGTGCCGCTAGCTGGTCGAAGGTGACGTCTGCGGCGGTCTTGTCGGTTGCGTCGTTGGAAAGGAACTCGCTGCAGTAGTTGAGGCCGACGATACCGCCCATGTCGCGAATGGTGCGGAACTGGTCGTCGGTAAGGTTGCGTTTGACGCCGCAAACCGCACGGGAGTTGGAGTGGCTGGCGACGAAGGGACGTGTGGCGTGGGCGACAACCTCGTCAAAGCACTCATCGTTGAGGTGGGAGACGTCAAGCACCATGCCGGCGTGCTCCATCTGCGTAAGTGCCTCGATGCCGGCGGCGGTGAGGCCGGCGTGGGTATCGTGTCCGCTCGCGAGCGGTCCCTGCGCATTCCAGCTGAGCGATGACATGAGTACGCCCAAGCTCTTGAGCACCTCGATCAGCACGGGGTCCTCGGCAAAGAACGTGGCGTTTTCGATGGTGTGGATGCAGGCGACCTTGCCGTCTTTGAGCGCGGGGCGAATGTCTGCGGCGCTGCGCACGTTGACCATGCGGTCGTGGTTGAGCATTGCCTGGCCGCTCATATGTGCCATGATCTGCGCCTGGAAGCGCGCGGCGTGGGCGGTGGGAATCTCGTCGGGGACAAACGTGGCGAAGCACTGTGCCCATGGCGTGTTGCCGATCTTTGCGAGCGAGATGGCGCAGGCGTTGCCCTCGATGAGGTCGAAATCTTGCGGATGCGTTTCGTCGCCGGGGAAATAACCGTCGGTGCCGGCGGTAAAGCGCAGGTCGAGATCGAGCGTGGCCCAGCCGATTCGGTCGGCGGTGTCGCAGTGTAGGTCAAATACGGGATATGCCATGGTTCCTCCGGTTGCAGCGTTTCTTTGCAAACTGTCATTGAATTGTATGACTAGGGTATAGTTAGCACCATATGTTCACGGCGGCCCGCGTTGTGCGCCGCCCTTATCACGGAGGTTACCATGTCCAACCAGGGCAAGAAGGTCAAGACCCATTATCGCGGCACGCTCGATGACGGCACGCAGTTCGATAGCTCCTACGATCGCGGCGAGCCGCTGGAGTTCACCTGCGGCGCCGGTCAGATGATCAAGGGCTTCGACGCCGCTGTTGTCGACATGCAGGTGGGCGAGAAGAAGACCGTGCACATCCCGGCTGCCGATGCCTACGGCGAGCACAATCCCGAGATGGTTATTACCTTCCCGGCCGAACAGGTTCCCAACATCGAGCAGATCGAGAAGGGCATGAAGCTTTTCCTGTCCACGCCGAGCGGTATGCCCGTCCCCGCCGTGGTCATCGACGTTACGCCCGAGGCCGTGACGCTCGACGCCAACCACGAGCTGGCCGGCAAGGACCTCAACTTTGATATCGAGCTCGTCGAGGCCGAGGGTTAGAGTATGCCCGAGCGCTTGGTTTCGACGACATGCTTGGGAAATCTCAACGATCCGTCCTATGAACTCCTGCTTCGCCGGAAGCTGGGCGGCGTCTTTGAAGTTGACGAGCTACTGCTCGATTGGGACCAGGCTGACACGCGCGCGTTTGTGGGTGTGACGGAGCTGGGGCGCACGGTCGATGTTCGGCTGGATGCTGCCGACGGCGGTCGTCTTACCGACGGCGACGTGCTCGCCATCGACCGTTCGGGCATGGTGCCCGTGGCGGTTGTCGTGCGCCTGCGCAGTGCCGAGGTTTATTTGGTCGAAGTTGACCGCATGGACCCGATTGCGCTCGCGCATGCGTGCTGGGAGATCGGCAATATGCATGCGCCGCTTTTCCGAGGCGATTCGGACGAGCATACCGTGCGCATGTATACGCCGGTGCAGTCTGTTTTGGGCCGCATGCTCCGGGGCGTCGAGGGCGTTCGGCTCTCGGTGGTTACCCGTGAACTCGATTCGGACCGGCGCTTTGCGTCGAGTGCGGCGGATGCCGTTGTGAGTATGGCTCCAGACTTTACGATCGTAAAGAAGGCGCGCGGTTAACGTGCGTATAAGTAAGACGGACTTTGAGAGGCAGCTATTCAAAGTCCGTCTTTCTGTTGATGAGATGCTGTGGGGGAAAGCATATGGGTCTTGAAGGAATCAAGCTGATTGCATGCGATTTGGACGGCACGTTGCTGCATCCGGGGGAGCGCGAGCCGCGTTCCGAGGCCTTTGAGCTCATCGATGAGCTGCATCGTCGCGGTATCGTGTTTATGCCGGCGAGCGGCCGTCAATATGCGAGCTTGCGCTATCTGTTTGCCCCGGTGGCCGATGAGCTCGCCTATGTATGCGAAAACGGAGCTCTGGTGATGAGCGAGGGACGTGCCGTTGTCAAGCGTTCCATGGAGCGTAGCCTTGCTATGGATATCGCGAATGCCGTGGTTGCGTATCCCCATGCCGACGTGACCCTTTCGTGTGAGGGACACCTCTACACCATGAGCGGCAACGATGCGTTCGTCGATCATTTGCGCTATGAGGTCCACTGCGATGTGGCGGTGGTCGACCGCCCCGAGGACATCGACGAGGACGTCATTAAGATTGCCTTCCAGACGCCCGAGGTGGATCAGCCGGCGGCCCTGGAGTATTTCGAGCGCCTCTTTAGCGACCGTGTCGACGTGATGACGTCGGGAACCGAATGGACGGACTTTATCGGTTTCGGTTCGGGCAAGGGCTCCGCGCTTGCCGATTACGGTCGTGCCCTGGGTATTTCGCCCGATGAGATGATGGCGTTTGGCGACAATGAGAACGATCGCGACATGCTCAACGTCGTGGGCCATCCCTATCTGATGGAGAGCTGCAACCCCTCTATGCGTGGCATCAACGACCGCGTCCGCTACGTGCGCACGGTCGAGGAGGAATTGCGTCGCCTGCTCGCCGAGTAGATTTTAAGGCATGTCCCGAACATCTACCGGCAGTCGGGGCAGAGTCCCTCGAAGATGGTGTAGTGCGACGTGACGTGCCAACCGATTTGCTCGGACGCCTCGGCGTCGAGCTGAGCATCGAAGGGGAGTGGTACGTCGATGACGCGGCTGCACGAGGTACAGATGATATGCGCATGCGGCTCGATCGTGCGATCGAAGCGGCTGCCGCCCGGCGTCTTGATGGAGAGAATCTCGCCGGCGTCGGCCAAGAGATTGAGGTTGCGGTAGACCGTGCCGCGGCTGATTTTGTCATCCTGCGCGCGAACGACGTTGTAGATTTCGTCGGCGGTGGGATGGTTATAGCTTTGGCGCACGGCGTCAAGAACCAGCTTTCGCTGCCTGGTATTCCTTCTTTGCACCGCCATGCGCCTCGCCTCTTTTCTATCAACGGTCGTAGGTAAATGATACCGTATTTAGCACACAATACTAATAATGAGGCGTGAAACCGTCTTCATTGGCAAGTGGGGCTCGGGCCTGGGCGTCTACGAGGCGAAAACGCGTTCCCATACGCTCGTAGGAGGCATGAAGCGCCTCGAGATGAGATAGGATATTTGCCGGAGCTCCCTGTATCTCCATCTCGATTGAGCCGTCTTCCATGTTACGCACCCAGCCGGTGAGCGCGCGTGCCTGCGCGAGGTTGGTGTTGGTAAAGCGAAAGCCAACGCCCTGGACTTGCCCCGCCCAGCGCAGGAAATAGCGCAGGGGAGTGTCTTGAGTGGCCTCGTCGCTTGCGAGCACAGTAAGCCTGCGGCGCAGCTCGAGCTCGACGTTTGATGGTTTTTGAGGCTCTCGACTGCCGCCGGTGACGCTGGAGAAGAACGTATCGAAGAGGCCCATCGCTATGCCTGCCTGCCTGCGTCGGCCGGGAAGGTTATGCCGGCCTGCTGGCGCACGGCATCCATGATGCGCAGTGAGACGAGTGTGACATCGCGGTAGTGGCCAAGCTCGTGGCGTCCCGCCGGGGTCTCCCAAATCTCTTCCTTAACGTTACCGATGCCGTCGATGGCGGTAATAAAGTCTGTGAGTTCGTATTCCATAGTGTTGTTCGATTTGGGCAGGTCGAGCACGCGGCCGTTCTCGCCCTGTTCGCGCGGTGCCTCGGTCGCCGAGCCGCGTACGACGTCGCCGCGATAGTCGATGCGGACGTTGCGGGGCGTGGACAGATGGTCGATCTGGATAGTGCCACGCTCGCCTTCGATCTGCGAGGGCAGCAGGTCATTCGTAATTTTGGAGTGCGCGAGCTCGACGGAGATACGGCCACCGCCGTAGCTGGCGAGGATGGAACCGCAGCCGTCGATGGGGCCATGGGTGAGCTCTTGCGTTGAGGGGTCGAGCAGCGTGGCCATGCTGGTGAGACCGGAGGGCATGCCGAAGATCTCGACCATGGGCTCGACGGTGTAGACGCCGATGTCCATGAGGGAGCCCGAGGCCATGTGGCAGTCGAAGATATTGGTGGCGCGCCCTGCGAGAACCTCGTTGTAGCGCGAAGAATACTTGCCAAAGCGCAACGATGCACGACGAATGGGCGCAATCTCGCCCAGGGCGTCCTCGACGGCGTGGAAAGCGGGGTCATGGAGCGGGCGCATGGCCTCGAGGGCTACGACGCCCGCCGCCTCGGCTGCGCGAAAGACCTCGAGCGCTTGCGCCTCGGTGGCGCAGAAGGGCTTTTCGACGATAACGTGCTTACCGCCGGCGATGCAGGCGAGCGCCTGCTCGTAGTGGAGCGCATTAGGGCTGCCGATATAGACGGCGTCGACGTCGGCAGCGGACGCAAGCTCGTCAAGCGCGGTGAAGTTACGCTCGCCGCCGTGCTTAGCGGTGAAGGCGGCGCCGCGATCTGCATCGCGCGAGAGCGTGCCTACGAATGTAGCCTGGTCGTTGGCATTGACGACTTGGATAAAGTCGTCGGTGATCATGGATGTGCCGATGGTTGCGATGCGCAGCATGTGTCCCCCTTGCATTGTTTGGCCTACAGGACGAGTGTAGCGCGTGGGGATATAAAGCTGCGCGAAAACGCTATTACAGGTCGCTCTCGTTAAAGCCGGTGTCGATATCGAGGTTGGATCCGTCGGCCGCCGTGGTGGCGAGCTCATCGCAGCGCTCGTTGAGCTCGTGTCCGGCGTGACCCTTAACCCAGATGAACTCCACCTTATGCTTGCTTTTGGCGGCAAGCAGGCGCTCCCACAGGTCGCGGTTCTTAACGGGCTGCTTGTTGGCAGTTTTCCACCCGCGCTTTTTCCAGCCGTCGATCCAGTGTTTATTGAAAGCGTTGACGACGTACTGCGAATCGGAATGGACCTCGACCTCGCAGGGGCGGTTGAGCGCCTCGAGCGCCACGATGACCGCCATGAGTTCCATGCGGTTGTTGGTGGTCTTGGCGTAGCCGCGTGAAAGCTCGGAGGTGAAGGTCTTGCCGGCGGGGTTGGTGTATTTAAGTACGGCGCCGTAGCCGCCGCGTCCCGGATTTGATCGGGCCGAGCCGTCGGTATAGATGATGACCTTCACGGGCTTCCTTTCGTTGGGCACGTTTCGTGTGAGTGACCATTGTAGCGCCATGCCCGCCGGGGGCTAGCAATCTACGATTTCTACCCCGTCTTCCGACGGTTAGTTGGCATGGATGATGCGGTTGAGCTCGTCGAGGTATTGCTGCAAGAGGGAAGAGGGCTTGCGCTCGTTGTGCATGATATAGCCTACGTGCATCGTTGGGGCGTCTGCTAACGGGATCGATGCCATACCCCATTGCATTTCATTGGAGAGGACACCGGTCGACAGGGTGTAACCGTTCGACGTGATAAGTAAGTTAGTAAGTGTTCCGCGGTCCGAGATTCGTATGTTGCGGTCGCAAGGGATATAGCTAAAAGGTTCCTCGGCGTAATAGAAGGAGTTCGAGGTGCCTTGCTCAAAGCTGTAGCGCGTATAGGGTGTAAGGTCGGCAAGGGACAGCTGGGGGCGGCGTGCGAGCGGGTGGCGCTCGCTAACGAAGACGTGGACCGTCGCGTCGAAGAGGGGATGGAAGCTTGCGCGGGCATCGGCGAAGGCCTTCTGCAGAACGCGGGCGTTAAAGTCATCCAGATAGAGGATACCGATGTCGCTGCGAAACGCGCGCACGTCGTCGATGATTTGCGATGTGGTGGTCTCGCGCATAATGAACTCGAACTTGCTGTCGCGGCAGCGCTCGACGACGTTGACAAAGGCCTCGACCGAAAACGCGTAGTGTTGGGCCGAGATGGCAAGGCGGGCCTGAGGCGTACCGCCGTCCTCGTAGCGGGCCTCGAGCATGTCGGCTTGCTCTACGACCTGGCGTGCATAACCCAAAAGCTCGGTGCCGTCGTTGGTGAGTGCAACACCACGGCTAGAGCGCGTAAAGATTTCGATATGAAGTTCCTGTTCCAGGCTTTTGACGGCGTTTGAGATGTTGGACTGAGCGGTATAGAGGCGCTGAGCTGCGGCGTTGATTGAGCCGGACTCTGCCACGGCGATCAGAAAACGAAGCTGCTGAAGGGTCATCGGCGCCCGTCCTTTCGATAGCTATCTAAAAAACCGATAACAGGTTAGCGCTTTTAAGTGATTGACCGAGCGAAACAATGCTCGTACTATTCAAAACACACAAAGGCGGTAGGTAATTAAGCCGACCACGGAACCGGGATGCGAAAGGAGGCCCGCATATGAATTGCTTACCAAGACGAATGCCGGGCTCCTGTTTGCGCCCGTCGGCGTGATCAGGAGACAGCCACTTACTTCTCTTACTCTTATTACTTTTATTCGATCAAGGAGATCATCATGAGCCAGTTCATCAACAACCCCGAGCACACCTTTGGTTTCGACACCCTGCAGCTGCACGTTGGCCAGGAGAGCGCCGATCCTGCATCCGACTCCCGTGCCGTGCCTATCTACCAGACCACGAGCTATGTCTTCCGCAACTCCCAGCACGCCGCTGACCGCTTTGGTCTTGCCGACGCCGGTAACATCTACGGCCGTCTGACCAACTCCACCCAGGGCGTCTTCGAGGACCGTATCGCCGCACTCGAGGGTGGCGTGGCAGGTCTTGCCGTCGCCTCCGGTGCTGCTGCCATCACCTATACCCTGCAGGCTCTTGCCCAGGCTGGTGACCACGTGGTGGCTCAGAAGACCATCTACGGTGGCTCCTACAACCTGCTGGAGCATACGCTCTCCCAGTTTGGCGTCGAGACCACCTTCGTCGATGCCCATAACCTGGAAGAGGTCGAGGGTGCCATCAAGGACAACACCACGGTCATCTATCTCGAGACGCTCGGCAACCCCAACTCCGACATCCCCAACATCGACGCCATCTCCGAGATCGCCAAGAAGCACGGTCTGCCGGTTGTCGTCGACAACACCTTCGGCACCCCGTATCTGTTCCGTCCGCTGGAGCATGGTGCCAACATCGTCGTCCACTCCGCAACCAAGTTCATCGGCGGCCACGGTACCTCGCTGGGCGGTGTGATCGTCGACGGCGGTAACTTCGATTGGAAGGCGAGCGGAAAGTACGACCAGATCGCCGAGCCCAACCCCTCCTACCACGGTGTTTCGTTTGCCGAGGCTGCCGGTCCCGCCGCCTTCGCAACCTATGTCCGCGCTATTCTGCTGCGTGACGAGGGCGCCTGCATCAGCCCGTTCAACGCCTGGGTCCTGCTCCAGGGCACCGAGACTCTGTCGCTGCGCGTTGACCGCCATGTC
This sequence comes from uncultured Collinsella sp., assembly GCA_905213265.1. Lineage (GTDB taxonomy): Bacteria > Actinomycetota > Coriobacteriia > Coriobacteriales > Coriobacteriaceae > Collinsella. The sequence goes on along the minus strand of CAJMHR010000010.1, from coordinate 34,652 downwards.
GAGAACACCAAGAAGGTCGTTGAGTTCCTGGCTGGCGACAGCCACGTCGCCAAGGTGAACCACCCGAGCCTGCCTGAGCACCCCGATCACGAGCTCTATCAGAAGTATTTCCCCAACGGCGGTGCCTCGATCTTTACCTTTGAGATTAAGGGTGGCCAGGAGGCAGCTTGGAAGTTCATCGATCATCTGCAGGTGTTCTCGCTGCTCGCCAACGTGGCCGACGTCAAGTCGCTCGTCGTGCACCCGGCTACCACCACGCACTCCCAGCTCTCTGCCGAGGAGCTCGCCGAGCAGAACATCACGCCCTCCACGATCCGTCTTTCCATCGGCACCGAGAACGCCGAGGACATCATTTGGGATCTGAAGCAGGCCTTCGCCGCGCTGGACGAGTAAGGCGTCTTGTGCAAGGCTCCCTTGCGACTCGATAGGTATAACTGCATAAAATGCCTGCTCAAGGCGCCTGTGCGAACAATGGTTGCACAGGCGCCTTTTTTGCATAGAGAGGGCACTATTACAGGGTTTTTGGCATGCTTTATGCATTCGAGTTGTGGAAAACTCCTGTTGAGAGGATGTGAGTTTTACGCAATTGACGTGCGCCTTTTGAGTAAAACCGCAGGTCGCGATTTGCTCGGGGTACTATGCAGCGCGATCGAATCACACGCAGCTCAAACGCAGCAAAAACGCACTACGGAGGTTTCCAGCTACATGAGGATCGATTCACGAAAACCGAAAGCCGTCGCCCTTTCCGCCGCTCTGGCCGTGGCACTTTTGGTGGGCGCTGGCGCAACTGATGCCCACGCGGCGACACTATCCGATACGGTCGGATCTACGCCGTCCGAGGCGACGCTGGTGCAGCCTGTCGACTACCGCGGAGACGGTTATGGCTCTATGCAGGAGTGGAACGCCTCGATGGAGGCCAAGCGCGATTCCCTGGAGATGCGCGCTCAGATCATTATGAATATGTATGGCGACTATGCTACTGATGACGAGCGCGCTGTGTTGCAGGGTTGCATCGACGGTGCGGGTAGCCTGTTGACGATGGGGGAGGTCGACGCCAAGTCGACCGAGCTCGACGAGCTTCGCTCTACGCTTGAGGATGCCAAGCGCGAGGCGCTCGAGGCTGCCGCCGAGGCGGAGGCTGCCGAGGTCGCTCAGGCTTCGCACTTCAACGCCGGTTACACTCCGTCCTACGCGTCTGCCGCGTCCTACGCGAACGGATCGGGCCTGACGCGCTCTGCGGGCGTCAATAACTACAACGGACGCCGCGAGACCTATTACAGCAGCAATGTGCTTTATCACTATCGCACGGGCGAATGGACTCAGGATTCTGAGGGCTTCTGGCGCGATTCCGACGGCTATTACGTTGTTGCCGCGGGCGATATGGCCCAGGGCTCGACCTTTACGGGCTCCAAGGGTGATTGCAAGGTCTATGACTCCGGCTGCGCTGCCGGAACCACCGATTACTACACCGGTTGGTAATTTTTCTGCATCACGGATATTTGGCGGACGGGCGTCTTTACCGAGCTTTAGGGCAACGTAAGGACGTCCGTTCTGTGTATGCGTTTGAGTTAACAGAGCCCTTACCGTGGCGGTACGCTGGGCGTATGGATGCGGGGCACACTGGTTCTTAAGAAATAAGGTCTTTCTCTTGGAGGAAGTGGTCTTGTGAATGCTCGAGATATTGCCGTTGCCGCCGTCGCGTTGATGCTTGGCTGCCTTGGTCCCACGGCCGCGCTCGTCGCGGGCATGCAGGGGACATGCGGGGCTGCTCCTATCGTGGTCGGCGCGCTGATCGCGGCCACGCTGCTGGGAAGCGCCGGTGTTGTCCTTTGTCGCGACGATGAGGACGAGGTGTCGGGGTCGCAACGCTAACTGTTGTGAGATCGGCCGCCGGTCATAGACGAAGATGAAGGCCGCCGCAGGGGGAAAGGTTCCCTTGCGGCGGTTTTGCTGTTAAGGCTGTTGAATGCGGCGCGTTGGCGCTACCAGCTTTTCTCGATATCGCGGATGCGCCGATAGAGCCACTCGTTCTGTGGCGCCTGGATATCGTGTTTGGCTGCGAGGCGGCAGATGGTGCCCGCGAACTCATCAACCTCGGTTTTGCGCCTTGCGATGCGGTCTTGAGCCATCGAGGGCATACCGGCGGGGTCGATTCCCTCGATGAGGTGCACCATTTGCGTCAGGTCTGCCTCGGTCAGCTCAACGCCCTCGGCGTTGGCGACCGCAAGCGTTTCGCGCATGGCAGAAACAAAGCAGCGACGCTGCTCGGAGCCCGGCTCCGTGGCGCTTCCGTAGGTCCCGCCGTAGGCCATGCAGGTCTGGTTGATGCCGTCGTTGAGCATGAGTTTGGCCCACATGCGGTGAGCGATGTCGTCCTCGACGGTATGGGCGATGCCGCAGCGCGTATAGAGCTCGTCGATAGCGGCGACGGTCGCGGGGTCGGTGCCGGCGGCTGCACCAAAGCGGATTTCGCCCGCATTGGTAAAGGTGAGCGCGCCGTTGAGGAACACGGCGTCCATGCCCTGGCAGATACCAAGAACGGTATGCTCCCAGCCAAAGCGTTCGGCAATCTTTTGCTCGCTCGTAATGCCGTTGCACAGCGAGGCGATGAGCGTGTTGGGTCCCACGACACGCTCCATAGTCTTGAGTGCTTGGTCGAGACCGGTGGTCTTGACCGTCAGGATGACCAGATCGGCGGGTGTCGCCTCGCTGGCGCGGACGGACGTGAGATCGCAGGGCTTGCCGTTGACGGTGAGCGCGTCGTTCGCATGGCGCTCAAAGCGAGCGTCGTCCATGACGTATTCGACGGCGTCGTTGCCGAGGGCCTTGGCAATCATGCTGCCGTAGAGCAGGCCGACGCCGCCCTTGCCGATAAAGGCGACCTTGTTGATCTGCATATGAATCATCTCCCCATATAAAAGGCGCCCGCATATGGGGCGCCTGATGGATTGTATGTCGTCGGGGCGTTTGGTGGGCGCGCGGGGCTGCTGTTGTGAAAAAGAAACTATTGCGCAGTGCGCTTATGCCGCGGGGCAGACCGCAAAAACGCGCGCGGGGTATCCGACACCATCACGGACCTTAGGGAAGGTGCAGAAGATGACGGCGCCCGTGGCGGGAAGCTCGTCTAGATGGTCCATGACCTCGATCTGATAGCGGTCGACCGAGAGGATGTATTGTTCGCCGGGGTAGGGGTAGGCGTCCTCGCGTGTGGTCACGCTCGTCTCCTTTCATCGGGCTTTTTGCTGATGTTAAAGCGGTGCCGTGACGGCCTGATTTCTGCTGCGTTACGATACGTTCTCAATTGCGATTCCGATGTGTTTCGATGACGTGACGGGTTTGTTTCGCCTTGTCAGGGCTTCGATGGGAGGGGAGGGGCCGTGCAATATCGCGTTGACCCCAAAAGCGGCAACCGTATCTCGGCGTTGGGGCTGGGCTGCATGAGGTTTCCCGGTGCGCCGGGACGCCCGGATGCGAAGACTGCCGACGCCATCATCTCCCGTGCGGTGGAGCAGGGGATTAACTACCTGGACACGGCCTATCTCTATCCCGGCAACGAGGCTTGTGTGGGTGCGTCGCTTGAGCGCCTGGGCTTGCGCGACCAGGTTTTGCTCGCAACCAAGCTGCCGCATGCTTCGTGCAAATGCGCGGAGGATTTCGACCGGTTCTTCGACGAGCAACTGCGCCGCCTGCGGACCGACCATATCGACTATTACCTCATGCACAACATTACCTCGCCCGCCCAGTGGGAACGTGTGGTGGCGTTGGGCATCGAGGACTGGATCGCGCGTCAAAAGGCGGCGGGGCGCATTCGCCAGATTGGTTTTTCGTACCACGGCAGCGCGGCGGATTTCCTGACGATGCTCGATGCATATGAGTGGGACTTTTGCCAGATCCAGTACAATTACGCTGGAGAGCGATATCAGGCGGGAACAGCGGGGCTCATGGCCGCCGCCGAGCGAGGCCTCGCGGTGTTTGTGATGGAGCCACTGCTGGGCGGGCGTTTAGCGGGCAAGCTGCCGCCACGGGCCCGCGCTGTGCTCGATAGTGCCCGTGACCCGCATTTGCGCACTCCTGCCGCCTGGGGTCTTTCGTGGGTCTGGAATCATCCTCAGGTGACGATGCTGCTTTCGGGTATGACCGATATCGCGCAGGTGGATGAGAACGCGGTGTTGGCCGATCGGGCCCTGCCGGATTCGATGACTGCCAACCAGCTCGACACGATCGCGCACGTGCTGGATGAGTTTGAAAAATCGAATCGCGTGCCCTGCACGGGATGCGGCTATTGCATGCCGTGCCCTAAAGGCATCAATATCCCTGGATGTTTTGCCGCCTACAACGCAAGCTATGCGCACAGCTGGTTTACGGGTCTATCGCAGTACTTTACGGCGAGCGCGGTGCGCACAAGCGAGGCCAAGCTGGTGAGCAATTGCGTCAAGTGCGGCAAATGCGCGCGCCACTGCCCACAGCATATCGATATCCCCGAGCGTCTCGATGACGTGCGCCGACGTTTCCAGCCTGGCCCCGTGACGGCAGTGCTTAAGGCCTTCGGCAAAACGCGCTCCTCGTGACCCTTTTATAACTTGCGCTGGAATAGTTCCTGCTTGCGGCAGAATAGGGCTTAAACAGGGACTATTCCACCGCAACTGAAGGGGGCTGTCGTGGGCCATCGGGATTCATGGGATGATTCGCGTGAGGTTCGTTGGGGCATTTTGGGCGCTGGGCACATTTCTCATCGATTTGCATCGTCGCTCAAGAAGGTCGACGGGGCACGGCTGGTGGCTGCGGCCGGCCGCACTCCTGCACATGTCGAGGAATTTTGCCGAGCGTTTTCGATTGATGCTGCGCATGGCCATGCCTCGGTCGACGATAACGGCGATGCGGCTTATGACGCGCTGATTGCCGACCCCGATGTCGACGCAATTTACTTGGCTCTTCCGCATGGCATGCATACGCGTTGGGCCTGTCGCGCGCTGTGCGCCGGAAAGGCCGTGCTGTGCGAAAAGCCGGCCGTTTTGAGTGAGGAAGAGGCTCTCTCGATTGCCTCCACCTCTCGCGAGCGCGGCGTGCTGTTTATGGAGGCGATGAAGAATCGGTTTTGCCCGATGCGCACTCGCGTGAAAGACTTGCTTGCGTCGGGTGAGCTTGGCCGTATCGTCTCGATTGAAAGCGTGCAAAAGCTCGATTACGGCGAGTCTCCTTCGGGCTATCTGCTTGATCCGCTGCAGGGCGGCTGTCTATATGACATGGGCTGTTATGCGGTCGGTTGGTTTGAGGATTTGCTCGCGGGCGCGTGCGAGGTTTCGTCCCGTGAAGTTCGCTGGCGTGACGTATCAGGCGGCCGTGTCGATTGGGCCGACGAGATCCATATGAGCGTCGGCGGTATACCCATTCATATGGTGTGCGACGGCAAAGCAGCATATGAAAGCCGCTTAACGATTGCCTGTGAGCGGGGCTCGTTGGAAATCGAGCGTCTTCATCGCCCCGAGCTCGCCCATGTGAAGTACTCCGACGGTCGAGCACTCGAAATCGATGCACCATTTGAGGTCGATGATTTTTACGGTGAGGTGTCGCATGCGGCGCGGCTCATTCAGGCGGGGAAACTCGAAAGCCCCATCATGTCCCTAGCCGCCACACAGCGCTGTGCGCACATCATCGATGCGATTCGCTTGGAACTTTAGGGCGTGGGGGCATGGCGCCAACGCCTGGAATGCCTTGGAGGCCTTTTCCCCTGATGCCTCTTTTATAACTTGCGGTGGAATACGGTCTGTTTGCGCCAAAATATGGCACCAATAGACCGTATTTCACCGCAACTGATGAGGGGGAGTTGGAGATGCTGACGATCGGGTGTCATCTTTCGACGACGAAGGGCTATCGGGCAATGGGGGAGACGGCGTTGTCCATTGGCGCCAATACCTTTGCATTTTTTACGCGCAACCCGCGCGGTGGCAAGGCAAAAGACCTTGACATGGATGACGTGGCGGCTCTGCGCGAGCTTATGGCACAAAACGACTTTGGACCGCTGGTGGCGCATGCCCCGTATACCTACAACCCCTGTTCTGCCAAAGAACGGGCGCGCGAGTTTGCCTTGGAGGCAATGGCCGAGGACTTGCAGCGTCTGGAAACACTGCCCGGCAACTACTACAACTTCCATCCCGGTGCGCATGTGGGACAGGGCTCCGACGTCGGCATTCAGATGATTGTCGACACGCTGTGCCAGGTGATGTTTGAGGGGCAGCAGACGACGGTATTACTCGAGACCATGGCAGGAAAGGGCACCGAGGTGGGCCGTAGCTTTGAAGAACTGGCGTGCATTATCGAGGGCGTTGCCGCCAAGCGCCCAGAGCTGTCCGATAAGCTGGGCGTTTGTTTGGACACCTGCCATGTGAGCGATGCCGGCTACGACATCATCCATGATCTGGACGGCGTACTCGACGAGTTCGACCGCGTGGTGGGTATCGATCGCTTGCACGCCGTACACATCAACGATTCGAAGAACCCTTGTGGCGCCCATAAAGATCGTCACGAGTGCATCGGCAAGGGATACCTTGGCAGCGAGGAATTTGGTGGCGGTATGCAGGTTATGCAGAATATTGTATCGAATGGCCACTTGCGTTCGCTGCCGTTTATTTTGGAGACTCCGAACGAACTTGCAGGTTATGCAGCTGAAATTAGACTATTAAGATCATTGCAGCAGTAATGACTGTCACAAAGTAGAGTATTCCATTCACGTTATGGGTTTGTTTCAATCAGTTTTCTCATTGCAGATTCGTAATTCCGGGTGCATAATAGCCAACAGTTTTTGCAGACCTCTGAATCAAACGAGGTCACCGGAAGGAGACTGATTATGAAGCTGAAGAAGCTTGGCGCATTTGCCGCCACGGGTGCTATGGCGCTCGCCCTTGCTCTGACGGGCTGCGGTTCGTCCAACGCCACCTCTGGTTCTGATGCCGGTTCCAGCAGCTCTGACGACGCTAAGGTCGAGAAGGTCGACGGCTCCAAGGAGTACGCGCTCGTCAAGGACGGCACGCTGACCGTCGGCACCTCTGCCGAGTACGCGCCGTTTGAGTATAAGGATGACAACGGCGACTACCAGGGCTTTGACCTTGAGCTCATCAAGGCTATCGGTGACAAGCTGGGTCTGGATGTCGAGTACGTCAACAACGACTTCGACACGCTGGTTCCGGGCGTCGCTTCGGGCGCCAAGTATGACGTCGCCATCGCGGCTATCACCGACACGCCCGAGCGTGAGAAGGAAGTCACTTTCTCTGATTCCTACTACATGGACGATCAGGCTATCGTGACCAAGGTCGATAACACCGACATCACGGCCGATAACTACAGCGAGAAGCTCAACAACGCCGACGCAACCATCATCGTCCAGTCTGGCTCAACCGCCGAGGCTTTTGCCCAGGAGAACTTCCCCAAGGCCAAGATCGTCCCCTACAAGGACGCCACCGAGTGCTTCAGCGCCCTGCAGTCCGATAAGGGCGACGCCGTAGTCACCAACCGCTCCGTTGCCAGCCAGCTGACCGCCGAGCAGTTCAACACCTGCCAGACCATCAAGCAGATCAGCACCGGCGAGGAGTACGCCATCGCCATCAACCAGGGCAACACCAAGCTCAAGGACGACATCAACCAGGCCATCAAGGACCTGACCGACGACGGTACCGTCGACGCCCTCATGGCTAAGTACAATATCAAGTAAAATAACTACTTGATTGCGCGCGGGCCCTTTCCGTTTTGCGGAGAGGGCCTTTGCGCTTCTCTTGACGGAGAGCGTTTCCGTCTCGTTTTGCCGGCAACTTCTACGATAGGAGCCACCTTGTCTCGACTGAACAAAGGGGCCGCGGAGCAGCGTTTTCCACTGTCCGCCTTGCTCCAAAAGCTAGCCTGCGTCATGGCCGTGGCGCTCGCGCTGGTGTGCGCGGGAGCATATGCGCCCACGACCGCTCAGGCGCTTGAGACCGCAAAGATTACCGCCCGACCCAACACCGGTTCGGGCAGCGATGTGGTCGGCGGCACCGAGACGCGCATTACCTGGGAAGTTCAGGCCGATGCCGACGAGGAGCTGAGCGGTCTTTCCTTGACGTTTGTCGACGGCACGACGTTTGGTACCGATGACACGCGATTGACGATGCTCTCGGGCGAGGACCTCATGGATCGTACGCCCATGAAGCCCACGTGCAAGGCTGACGGCCAGACGCTCAAGATTGACTTTGGCGAGACGGCGCCTGCCGGCGGCTTTTTCCGTGTCGAGGTTTACGGCGTGACCTTCCCCGTCGAGGGCGGCGATGAGGCCTTTAGCGGCACCTATACGCTCGCCGACGGGTCGACCAAGAAGATCTCCAAGATTCCGTCGGTGGAGATCAAGGGCGTGACGGCCTTCGATAACTTCCTGGCTGACCTTAAAGAGCAGCCGTGGGTCGAGGCGTGGAACTCCAATATGTTCCTGCGCCTGTTCCTGAACCCGGTCATTTTGGTCCAGAGCCTGCCGATCGTCTTCAAGGGCTTCCTTATGTCGCTCTCGATCGTGCTTGTGGCGTTTCCGCTGGCAATTCCCTTCGGTTTTGCCCTGTCGCTCATGCGCATCTCTAAGTCGCGCATCCTGCGCTGTCTTGCCGGCATCTATGTGAATATCATTCGCGGTACGCCGGCGTTCCTGCAGATCTATATCGCGTTTTTCGGTCTGCCGCTGGCCGGTGTCAAAGTGGACGACTATGTGCTGGGTGTTATCGTCATGGCCATGAACTCGTCTGCGTACTTGTGCGAGATCTTCCGTGCCGGTATTCAGTCGATCCCCAAGGGCCAAAACGAGGCTGCTCGCTCGCTGGGCATGAATGCCTTCCAGACGCTGCTCTATGTCATGATTCCGCAGACGTTCCGCAATGTCCTGCCTACGCTGACCAGCGAGTTTATCTTGCTCTACAAGGACACGTCGCTGCTTGCCGCCGTGGGTGTCGTTGAGATCGTCATGAACGCCCGCACCATCGTGGCCACGACGGGCTCCATCACGCCGTATGTGGTTGCCGCTCTGTTCTATCTGGTCATTACCCTGCCGCTTGCGCGCTTGGTGAGCGGTCTTGAGGCGAGACTTCTGGGGACGGCCGAAACCAAAAAGAAGCGTCCCACCAAGAGCGCCGGACAGGTTGTCGCGACGCCCGCCGATCATATCGCCGGTCTGTAAGGAGGTCCTATCATGAGCGAAACCAATAACTCGAACGAGGTCGTCGTCAGCATCAAGAACCTCCAGAAGGCCTTTGGCGACAACGTGGTCCTGCGCGATATCGATCTGGATGTGCACAAGGGCGAGGTCGTCGTAGTCCTGGGTCCTTCGGGCTCGGGTAAGTCGACGATGCTTCGCTGCATCAACCGTCTGGAGCATCCCACGAGTGGCTCGATTGTCGTTGAGGGTGTGGACGTGTGCGCCAAGGGCGTCGACCTTAACAAGGTGCGCACGCATCTGGGCATGGTGTTCCAGCAGTTCAATTTGTTCCCGCACCTCTCAGTCAAAAAGAACGTCATGCTCGCGCAGCAGAAGGTGCTCAAGCGCAGCAAGGAAGAGGCCGAGAAGATTGCCGTCGAGGAACTCACCAAGGTCGGTCTTGCCGAGCGTATCGACTTTATGCCGAGCCAGCTCTCGGGCGGCCAGCAGCAGCGCGTTGCCATCGCCCGCGCCCTGTCGATGAATCCACACGTGATGCTCTTTGACGAGGCCACGTCGGCGCTTGACCCCGAGCTTGTCCGCGACGTTCTGGGTGTCATGCGCGACCTGGCACGCGATGGCATGACCATGATCGTCGTGACGCACGAGATGGGCTTTGCCCGCGACGTCGCCGACCGCGTCGTCTTTATGGACGGCGGCGTCATTGTGGAAGAGGGTACGCCGAGCGAGGTCTTTGACCACCCCAAGAGCGAGCGCACCAAGGCGTTCTTGGGCAATATCTCGTAGCCGGTTGATGTAACTGCCGTTATAAAAGAGCGGGGGCTGGACTTGAATCCAGCCCCCGCTCTTTTGTAGGGATGGGGATGCGCTTCGATGCAGGCTCTTTTGGAGGCCCTGGGTTCGTTACGCGAGCTCGGCTCCGAGGGCCTTGCAAGCGGTCTCGCCCTCATCGTCAGGCGCGTCGTAGCAGATGGTGGAGTCTACGACGTTGACGCCCGCCTCGTCGGCATCGGCCTTCCAGTTGTCCATCCACTCGCCCTCGGCCCACGAATAAGAGCCAAAGAGGACGACCTTCTTGTCGCCGAGGGTCTCCTTGACCTCGTCCCACATAGGCTGGAACTCGTCATACTCAAGCTCCTCGGAACCCATGGCGGGGCAGCCGAAGGCAATGGCGTCATAGCCGGCGGCCTTGTCTGCGGAGAAGTCGGCGCAGGAGATGACCTCTGCCTCGGCGCCGGCACCGGTTGCACCCTCGGCAACGAAGTTTGCCATGGCCTCGGTGTTGCCTGTACCGCTCCAGTAGACGACGGCGATCTTGCTCATATGTTTTCCTTTCGGTTGTGCGGCGTGCGGCCGCGTCTTGTATGCTCTATCGGGTTGCCTGGACAAGTTGTCCCAGGGTGCAGCCCTGTTGATAGATGTAGGTAAGGTATTGCGTGCATGCGCGATAGGAATCGAAGGTCGTGAGCGCCTGCTCAACGTTTGTGTATACCTTCCATGCGCCAAAGACCTTATAGTTTTCGCCGTGCTGGACGATAAACTGATGGACATCTTCGTAGGGATAGCCCAAAAAATAGCCAATTTCGTGGGGGAACTCGCATATGCACCCCGTATCGCAGTGCCTATTTCGCGCGAGTGCGCAGACGCTGCCGTCATAGGCGCTTTCTGCGGCATTGCTGCTTGCCAGCGTGATGCGCGCGGCGAGATGCACCAGGGATGCGGGCAGGTTGTGGACATCGTAACCTTCGGCGGCTAGCGCCGTCGTGGCACGGGGGTCGGAGAGGTATCGCATGAGGTCCGCAGGGCGATACACATAGATGAGCGCTCCGCAGGGGCGCCAGACCAAAACGCTCATATGGATTCCGAGTGGCTGGAGCTCGCGGTTGCATTGGGCTATGACGGCGAGCAGGCGAGAGCGTCGCTCTTTGATATGGGCGGCGCCGGGTTTTCCGTTTTGGTTGGCGTAAACGCCGGGATAGGTAAAGAGCGAAGCCGGCTTGATACCTGCGAGCGTAGGGGAGCAGTTGCGCACGACAGCCGTTTGGTATGTTGGGATGTCAATGGTTCGAGTCACGATGCTCCTTTCGGGTCCTCAGTTGTTAGCCTAGGAAAACTTATACACGAAAGTAAGCCATGGTCAACAAAAAAGTTTGAAGAGGGAAACTAATTGACCGAACGGACACGATTTTGGGTTAAGATGGGGACACCCCATGGGGGTATCTAGATAGTGCTACTTGAAAGGGGAACGCATGAGCGACTTGCTCAACCCTGCGAATCTCATCGTGTTGGCCGTCATTGCCGTCGGCATGTTTTTTGGACTGCGTCGCATTGTCGCTTCGACACACGGAAAGAGCTGCTGCAGCGATGGCGCGAGCGGTAAGAAGGCCAAAAAGGTTGTTGTGGTGGATACCGATGCATCGCACTATCCCTATAGCGATGAGCTGCTCATCGGCGCCATGAGCTGTGACGGCTGCGCTCAGAACGTAGCCAATGCCCTCAATGCACTGGATGGCGTGTGGGCAACGGTGACGTATGCGGACCACACGGCACGCGTGCGCTCTAAGCAGCCGGTTGATCGTGATGTCCTCGAGACGGCCGTGAAAGACGCGGGCTACTACGTCATGACGCTGTAAGCGTCGCTCTGGATGCGCTTCCTTGGCTAGGCTCGTCCGCGCAGTTCGATGTCTTGGATGTCGTCGAAGTCGATGGCGATGTCTCGGAGCTTGAGCAGCTTGAACGCGGGAAGCACTTCGTCGAGAATGCCCGTGTGGCTACGATAGCCGTACGTATCGTAATAGGTGAGGCGCACCAGGTCGCCGCGTTTGAGGCCCTCGAGCTTTTTCGAAAGCTCGAGGGCTTTTTCTTCCGTGAGTTCGCATTTGGGCTCAACAGTGATCTCTTGTTTGCGCACGAGCTCGTAGTATCCCGTGAGGGCGGCAAAGGGCATAAACTGCGCGGCACGGCCGGCACGGACGGTGCCGTTGGCGGTGAGCTTTGGGTCGGCGGAGCGACGTCTTCCCTCGGGGTCCGCTAGGCGTTCAAAAGGTGTCGGTGGCCGCATCGGCTGTTGTTGGGACTTAGGCACGATGTCCTCCTACCTGATCGTTGCGTTCGCGCGCGGTGGCGCCGGCGGTAAAGCTCAGCCCCTTAACCAGAGCGTTCTTGCCGTATTTGCCTTTCACGGCCAGCACGGCGCGTGCCAGGTCGCGCTCGCGCTCATCGGCCTCGATATCGCTGAACAGATCGATGGTGGCAAATTCCTCGGGCATGAGGTTGCCAAATCCCAGATTGATGCGCTTGACCGGTCGTTTGGGATCGACAGTCTGCGCCCAGAGCTCATCAAAATAGCCCATGATCTTCTTGAACGAATTGGTACGCTCGGGCAGCTTTCGCGAGGCGTTGGAGTGCGCAAAGAGTGCGGCATAGCCACCGCGCGGTTTGCCGCCATGCTCTCCCACAAAGATGCCATCGATTGCCTGCGCCTCACGTACCAGACGACGCCGTTCGTCATCGCGCTGGACGGGCTTGGGCGCACGGGGTGCGAGCTCGGGGCCGGCGGTTGCGGTGGGTTCGATGCTCGACGTACTCGAGCGCAGGTGTCCGCATCCGTCCACATATTGTGCAGTGCCGCTGGCATCAAGCCTGCGGATGTCGGCGCGCTCGCTTGCATAGCCCACAAAGAGCGAGATGCTGTCGCACACCACGTGCTTGTCGATCAAATCCAGCACGGCGGCATCTACCATCTCACGCAAAACCGTATAGGCCTGCTCGTAGGCATAGCCCTTCGAGAGTACCTGCCCTGTGGTGGTCGAGGTCGCTTGCGGGCGATAGGCTTGGATATCGGCGATGGTTGTCGGTTCGCGCCCAAAGGCGTGGTCGATAAGATACTCGGCATTGACGCCGAGCTCGTCGTAAAGCAGGTTTTCGTCGAGTGCGGCGACGCCCATCAGGTCGTAGACGCCATACTTTTCGAGTCGGGCTGCCACGCCGGGACCGATGCCCCAGATATCGGTGATGGGACGATGGGGCCAGATCTCCTTGCGAAAGGTGTCGTCGTCGAGTATGCCGATGCGGCTGGGTACGTGCTTGGCAGTAATGTCGAGCGCTACCTTGGCCTGGAATAGGTTGAGGCCGATGCCGACCGTCGCCGTGATGCCGCTGCGCGCCAAGACCTCGTCGCGCAGCGTGCAGGCGAACCCTTCCGCATCGGTGTGATAGAGGTCCAGATAGGGCGTCACGTCGATAAAGCACTCGTCGATTGAGTAGACGTGAACGTCTTGCGGACTGACGTATTCCAGGTAGATGCCGTAGATTTGCGCCGATACCTCCATGTAGTGCTGCATGCGCGGCACGGCTTTAATGTAGTCGATGCCATCGGGTATTTCGAACAGGCGGCAGCGGTTATGGATCCCAAGATCTTTCATGGCCTGGGTGATAGCGAGGCAGATGGTCGTGCGGCCGCGCGACTCGTCGGCAACGACCAGGTTGGTGGTGAGCGGATCGAGCCCACGGTCGACGCACTCGACGCTGGCATAAAACGTCTTGAGGTCGATGCAGATATAGGTGTGCTGCTCGTGCGCCATCCGTGCCCTTTCATCAAACACATGTTCTTATCGAATACCTGTTCGATAATACCCGCTCGTCCGGACATCGTCAAAACCTGTCAAAAAGGGACTGGTTTGTTTTGGCAGGTATGGTCGTGCGGTTGGATTGGGTTTTAACGCAGCTCTAAAGAGTGCGAAACAGCTCGGAAAACCTCGCTTCGTAGCATGAGCCTAACGATTGATACCGCCTATGCGCATGGAAGGGTTGTGGGAAAGATGGTCAACTATGGGTTTGGTATGCCGACGCGCCTTGTTGCGGATGGAGACGTGGCTCGCTGGTGTGGACGATTGGTCGCTCACTACGGCGGCACCAAGGCACTGGTCGTGCTGGGCGGTGACAAACATACGCGTGATGAGCTCGTCTCGGCGGCGCTCGGCTCGCTTGATCGAGCTCTGCTCGAGCGCGTGCTTTTTCGCTACGGCTCGGTTGAGGGCGACGGGGGAGACGAGCTGATCGACGAAGCCGTGGCCCTGGCGACCGACGAAGGCGTGGACTTTGTCCTGGCGATTGGCGATGCCGATACTGCTGGCTTTGCGCGCGAGCTCGCGCGTCGTATGGCGGCGCTCGATGCCGGCGAAGACGGCTTTGTGCCTTATGGATGCATTGTCTCGGAGGGCAAGGTGCCTGCTGTCGTGGGCGCCGGCGAGGCTCCCGTTTTTGCCATTATCGCGCCCGAACTTCTGGAGGGTATCGGGTCTCCTCTGCGTGAGTTGCTCGGTAGCGTCTGCGCCGCGGCCTAATATCTGCCAGGAAGGGACAGGTTTATTTTGGTAGGTAAAGCGTTTGACCTGCCAAAATAAACCTGTCCCTTCTTGGTCGGTCGCCGTTTAGGGGCCGATTGGCAACGCTCGCTGATTGTAGTCTTGACCTGCGCTAGAATAGTGGCATCTGAATGTCCGGGCGCATGGAGGCGTGCGCCCGTATGCTGAGGAGGACTCTATGGCAACTGTTGCCGCACCTATCGATGCTACGTCGACTGCCGCTTGGAAGGCACTCGAGGCTCATCAGGAGAAGCTCGAGGCCGATGGTATCGACCTCAAGGCCTGGTTCGCCGCCGATGCCGAGCGCGTGAACAAGCTGAGCTTTGACGCTGGTGACCTGCACTTCGATCTGTCGAAGAACCTGGTGACCGATGAGACCGTCAAGCTGCTGTGCGATCTGGCCCGCGAGGTGAAGCTCGAGGAGCGCCGCGACGCCATGTTCTCTGGCGAGCATATCAACACCACCGAGGACCGCGCCGTCCTGCACACCGCGCTGCGCCGCCCGGCAAGCGAGAAGGGCCAGCTCATCGTCGACGGTCAGGACGTCGTCGCCGACGTGCACGAGGTCCTCGACCGCATGTACGCCTTTGCCGAGCGCGTGCGCTCCGGTGAGTGGAAGGGCGTTACCGGCAAAAAGATCGAGCACTTGGTGTCCATCGGCATCGGTGGCTCCGATCTGGGCCCGGTCATGGCCTACGAGGCCCTGCGTCCCTACGCCGACGCCGGTATCGACTGCCGCTACATCTCCAACATCGACCCCAACGACCAGGCCGAGAAGCTCAAGGGCTTGGATCCCGAGACCACGCTCGTGATCATCGTCTCCAAGACCTTTACCACGCTCGAGACCCTCACCAACGCTCGCGAGGTCAAGACCTGGATGCTCGAGCAGCTCAAGGCTCAGGGCGCCATCGACGGCTCCGATGAGCAGAACGCCGAGGCCGTGGCAAAGCACTTCGTCGCCGTTTCCACCGCGCTCGAGAAGGTCGAGGCCTTCGGCATCGACCCTGCCAACGCCTTCGGTTTCTGGAACTGGGTTGGCGGCCGCTATTCTGTTGACTCCGCCGTGGGCCTGTCGCTGATCGTCGTGCTCGGCCCCGAGCGCTTCCAGCAGTTCCTCGAGGGCTTCCACGCCATCGACGAGTACTTCTGCAACACCCCGCTCGAGAACAACGCCGTCGCGCTAATGGGCCTGCTCAACGTTTGGTACGTCAACTTCTTCGGTTCCAAGAGCCACGCCGTGCTGCCGTACTGCCAGTATCTGCACCGTTTCCCGGCCTACCTGCAGCAGCTCACCATGGAGTCCAACGGCAAGCATGTCCGTTGGGACGGCAGCGCCGTGACCTCCGATACCGGTGAGATCTTCTGGGGCGAGCCCGGCACCAACGGCCAGCATGCCTTCTACCAGCTGCTGCACCAGGGCACCGTGGTTGTCCCGGCCGACTTTATCGCTTTCGCCAATACCGCCAACCCTGCGACCGATAGCGGTCAGGACGTGCATGAGCTGTTCCTGGGCAACTTCCTGGCCCAGACCAAGGCGCTCGCCTTTGGTAAGACGGCCGACGAGGTCCGCGCCGAGGGCACGCCCGAGCAGATCGTCCCCGCCCGCTGCTTTGAGGGCAACCGTCCGACGACCTCGATCTTCGGCGACACGCTGACCCCGTTCGCGCTCGGCGAGCTCATCGCCCTGTACGAGCACATCACGTTTGTCGAGGGTACGGTCTGGGGCATCGACTCTTACGACCAGTGGGGCGTCGAGTTGGGCAAGCAGCTTGCCAAGCAGATCACCCCTGCCTTCCACGACGATGCCGCCAAGGCCGAGCAGGACGCTTCGACCCAGGCGCTCATCGAGTTCTACCGCGCTCACCGCAAGTAGTCGCTGCTGTTAACGCATCGCGCCTTATAGTCAGGGGCCCGTATCCTATCGGATGCGGGCCCCTTTGCTTTGCCGTGGTCCCGGGGCGCACGGGCTTTTGGAACATCGCCGGGGCGTCGCGCGCTGCGAGAACCCTGCGCCTAGATCTCGGCCTCCGCATGGCCTCGCTGCGCCTCGGGTAGCTCCCCGTAGAGCGGATGGTCTTCGAGCCTAAAGCGCTCGACCTGTTCGGGAGTGCAGCCGCGCACAAAGAGCCACGAGCGATCGATCGGCGTCGCCATGAGCGTGCTGGGCAGCGCGTCGGCGCGGTCGGAAAACACCCGGGCACTCTCGGGATCCTGGAACGCCAGCACCAGATGCGTGTCGCAGTTGCCCATGATGGAGCGTGCGCGTGCCTCGCCATAGAGCGCATCAAGCTGGTTGGTCGACTGCAGCAGCAGCGTTGCCCAGATGTTGCGGCTTCGGATAATCGAGAGCACGTTGTCGATCTGGGGGATCTGCAGATTTGCGAAGTCATCGAGCATAAAGCGCACGGGCACGGGCAGGCTGCCGTCGGGCTGCCTATCGGCCTCACGAATGAGGCCCATAAACGCCTGCGAAATAAAGAGGCCGGTCAGCGGATCGAGATTGCGGTCAATATCGCTCACGGTTACAAACAGGGCGCAGGGGGTGTGTCCCATGGAAGCGAAGTCCACCTGATGGCACTCACGATAGAGCTGTGCCGCACCGTCGAATCCCAGACACATGACCTTTTCGGCAAGGATGCCGACGATGCTCGCGTGCATGCGCTCGGCATTTTGCGTAATGGCGTAGCGCCGCCATAGCGAGAGGGCATAGCTTTGGGGGTCGGTCGTGATCAGGTCGTCAAACAATCGACCTGTGGCACCGTCCTGCAGGTGCTCGATCAGCTTGATGACCGAGCTGATCGTCTGCTCGTCGGCGGGTAGCTGTTCGGTGACGTAGGCGATAAGACACGACAGCAGGTTTGCCGCCGCATGATCCCAAAAAGGCTGGTTGTTGTCCTCGATGGGGCAGATGGCCTTTGCCACCGAGAGGATGTCCTGCTGGTTGGGCCTGCCGTCCGCCTTGCGGCGAATGTGCCTCAGGGGGTTGTAGCCGCAGCGCTCGATGCCGGGCGCAAGGGCCGGGACGGTGTTGAGGTCGGCGAAGTTGAGACATTGCACGCGGTAACCGTGGGCTGCCAACACGGGTCCCACTTCGCGACAGAGCGTGCCTTTGGTGTCGAGCACGATGTAGCTTGCGTTCATTTGCAGCAGGTTGGGCTTGAGGACGTTTCGGGTCTTGCCGGCTCCCGAGGGGCCGATCACAAGTGCATTGTTGTTGAGTCCCGTTTGGCGGGTGTCGCAGGAAAGCGTTCGATCCTTGGCGAGGATGGTGGACGATGCGGACTCAGATGCGGCGAGGCGGCTGGCGAGGTTAGACATGGGCGACCTCCTTGGTGGTCGAGAGGATTTCGTGGGCAAAGCCGAGCTCGACGGCGCGCTCGGCCGAAAGGTAGGTGTCTTTTGCAGTGAGGGACTGGATGCGCTTGGGCGTGAGGCCGCTGCGGTCCGAGAGGATTTGCGTGAGGGTCTTGCGGGTCTGCATGAGACGCCGGCTGGTTTCCTGCAGCGCAAGTGCCGAGCCGCCTGCCCCCTGGGGGATCAGCGGGTCGTGAATCATGAGCTCTGCATGGGGCGCCATGCGGCGATCGTCGCCGCCCATAAAGATCACGGCGCCCATGGACGCGGCGAATTCCAGGCAGACGGTGCGGATGGGGCACGATGCGAGGCGCATGGCGTCATAGATCGCAAGACCCGATCGCACGCTTCCGCCGGCGCTGGCGACAAATATGGTGATGGGGCGGCTGGGGTCGGTGGCATCGAGCAGGCGGATCTGCTGGCATAGGTCGTGGGCCATCGGGGTTTCGATATTTCCCATGACGGAGAGCTCGCGACGGGCGAGCATCTCATCGTAAATGCTGGTGAGCGTGATACCTCGGGCGGATTCACGCATGGTGAGGGGGCTGATGATGGGGGAATGATTGGTGTCCATGGGGACTCCTTTCTGCTGGTTGTGTTGTGGAATAGGATTGTTGCCCGCGGAGGGGCTGGCGGGCTACAGGGTTCGTCCGAGCCTGAGATCGAGCTCGGTTGTGGGGCAGGCTGCCTGTTCGTGCGGCTCGCAAGCGCCAAGGGCTCCAAAGCGATAGAGCGTTGCGGCGGGCGTGGTGTAGGCGAGCCGCAGCTGATGCTCGACAGGGGCACATCCGTCATTTTTGTAATGAGCCGCGTAGTACTGCGCGATGCTGGCGTTCATCTCGCTGCCATTGCGATGGCGCTCAAACTGGCGTCTGCAGGTCTCGATGATCTTTGCTACCGACTTGGGTGCCGTCGCGGGAACAAGGGCGAGATAGCCCTCAAATAGCTCGTTGATGCTCAGGAGGCACAGCAGGTCGATCAGCGTCCTTATGGCTGCTCCCTCGGCAGAAAAATGCGCGGTCATGCGGTTATATCGGTTGCGGTCGACGATGGCCGCATGGGGTCTTGGAGTTTTCTGCCCTGTGGTCTCGGGCTTTTGCCGCGCCTGTGTATTGAGCTCGACGTTGCAGCGCTTGAGGCCGTCCAACGGAAGGAACAGTGCGGTGCGCAGGGTGTTCCGCTTGCTTTCGAGTTCATGACGCTCGTCGGGTTCCCATTCGAGCTTGAGTTTCGTGTCGAGCGCCGTAAGCATATGGGCTAGGCAGCCTACGGTAAGAACGTACGAATCGTTGTCGCGTTTTGGGGCATAGGGGTCTGTCAGCTTGCGAATGTCGGGGTCGCCCATGATCTTTGTACAGCGCTTCAGCAGTTGAGGGTGGTCGGCCAAGATCGTCGCGAGCGGTAGCGACGCGTAGTTCTTGATGGTCGCGGCGGCAAAGGCGGCGTCATATTCGTTTGCATATGCTCGCTCAATGCGGGCATCCAGAATGCTTTTCTTATCGCCGTCTTCAGCGTGGTGGTTTGTCATAGCTTCTCCAATCGGTTGATGTTCGTGCTGTTTGTTGATGTGTTGGTTGTCGTGAGTGATGTGCTTGCCGTGGGTGATGTGCTGACGTTGGGGTGCTATGCGGTTTTCAATGAGCCCGTGAGGCAGTTGCTGCAGGGGCGGGATGGAACGGCCCATGCAAGGCGGAAGGCATCGTGCTCAAAATCGAGACAGCAATGCCCTGGGTGCCTCACATGTGGCAGTTACCTCATTAAGTTGTCATTGCGTTTGGGGTTGTACTTTGCCGATCTTCTTTCTCTTACACGCTAAAAACTGAAATTTCATATGCTCGATCTACTTAAAACCGCAACGGCGGTCTTTTATCAACTTATATGTCGGAACGCGTCTTTGCAAGTACTTTTTTGCGTTTGTTTCAAATGGGGTGGTTTTGCAACCGTCACGCGCCACGCTATGCGAACGTGCCCCTTTTCTGTTGTCGGTCGGATACGATGAGTCGCGTGACGTCGTCAGAGGTCGAATTCGACCGCTAACGACGTTGTGCAGCTCATCATTTCTGGCCGCAAACAGTAAAGGGGCATGAGGGTGTATTGAGGGGGGATGTCTTGCTGTCGGCATCCGCGTGCGGTGCCATTCGCTGTCTGTAAATATACGTTTACAGCTAATTTCATACCACTTGTCGGAATGCGGACGCTGTCCTTGTATGTCGGGCGTACATTGAACGTGGTATTTCGCGTGAAACCACGAATCGGTTGTCAGTCCTGAACAAGGAGGCCCAGCATGACACTTGCCAAACCCATCAATAAATACATCGACTATATCGATGCCCCCGAGGACACGTTTGAGCAGTATGTCGAGAAGGCGTTAAAGTACAACTTTCGCTGCGTATTCGCGAACCTTCAGGAGTACGAGACGGGCCGCGCCATGCTCGAGGGCTCTGACATCATCCTTGCCGGCGCCATCGACTTTCCCCAGGGCACTATGACGCTTGAGGAGAAGCTTGCGAGGTTTGAGGAATACGCTGCGTGTGGCTTTACCGAGATTGACTACGTTTTGAATCAGGGGTCGATCGAGAACCGCGATTTTGATGCCATCGAGCGCGAGATGACTACCATTGCTGATTTTTGTCGCGCGCATGGCATCACTGACAAGGTAATCGTCGAGATGTGCAAGCTGGACGGCGACGACGCCGCCAAGCGCCGTGTATGCGAGATCGCGCTGGAGGCCAAGCCGGGATTCCTTAAGACATCGACCGGCAGAAGCTTTGGCGGTGCTAAGCTCGAGGACGTGCGGCTGATGCACGAGGTGCTCGGCGATGCCGTGGCAATCAAGGCGGCGGGCGGTATCCATAATTACGAAGAGGCTTGCGCATTCATCGAGGCCGGCGCCAGCGCGTTAGGCGCATCGGCGGGCATCGCGATCGTCGAGGGCGCACCGACGGATGAGCGTCGCTAGCAGACGTATTTGACCTGAGCGATAAAGCTTCACGACCACACGCCGTTCATGTTCGAGACAATATGACTTTTTGCCCGTTGTAAACGGAGTCGCGATGGGTGTTCTGTATGATGGCTCAGACAAGGTTGTTCAATGACAGGGAGGCATATATGGCAATCAAAGCCATCGCGATGGATATCGACGGTACGCTCACCAACGATCAGAAAGTGATTAGCCCGCGTACGCGCGAGAAGCTGCTCGCGGCGCAGGAGTCGGGCATTAAGCTCATCTTGGCTTCGGGCCGTCCCGCATGGGGACTGCACGCCTTGGCGCAGGAGCTCGACCTTCAAAACCATGACGGTCTGCTGGTTGCCTTTAATGGCGCGCATGTGGTCGACGCTCAGACCGATGAGGTCCTTTTTGACCAGGCTATGCCGGCTGACGAGCTGCACCGTCTGATTGATCACCTGCGTAATTTTGACGTGATCCCTATGATTTCGCTCGGTCGCGATTTGCATGTCGTGGATTCGTATCACTGCATGATCACGCTGCCTGACGGCTCGCAGAAAAACATCGTCAAATACGAGCGCGATGCGTGCGATCTTAAGATTCGCGAGGTGGAGAGCCTGCATGAGGTCGCTGATGCTTATCCCGTGGACAAGCTGCTGACGGCGGGCGATCCGGCCTACCTGCAGGCGCATTACGAGGAGATGTATGCGCCCTTTAAGCAGACGCTTTCGGGCATGTTTACGGCCGACTGGTACTTTGAGTACACGGCGCCCGGTATCGACAAGGCCCGCGCACTCGAGGGTGCCCTGCCCAAGCTCGGCATCGATGCCAGTGAGGTCGTATCGTTTGGCGACGGCCAGAACGACAAGTCCATGATTGAGTGGGCCGGCACCGGTGTTGCCATGGGTAACGCCGTCGAAGAGGTTAAGGCTGTAGCCCAGATGGTGACCGCCGATAACAACGAAGATGGCATTGCGGTGGCGCTGGATAAGCTGCTGGGTTAGAATCGCCGATTAATGCATGGCTCGGGCGCCTGCTTGCGGGCGTCCTTTTGCTAGGGAGGGTGCCGTGTCCGCATTTCCGTTCGACGCCGTTATCTTTGACATGGACGGCGTCATTGTCGATACCGAGTATTACTACTTGGGCGAGACTGCCGCGTTTGCCAAGGAGCTTGGACTTAATCTGACTCAAGAGGAGTTGAATGGGCAGGTCGGTACCTCGCATCAGTTCTTCCTGCATATGCTGGTCGATTGGTTTGAGCGCGCCGGTAAGGGACACTTCACTGGCGAGGAGGCGTTGGCCCGTTGGGACGAGTGGGCGCATAAGCGTCCGCGTGACTATCAGGCTTTGATTAACCCAGGCGCCGTGGATACGATTCGAGAGCTGCCGCGCCGTGGCGTTCGCGTGGCGCTTGCCAGCTCGTCTCCCATGGTTAGCATCGAGGAAGTGCTCAACGCATGCGGGCTGTCTGATGCCTTTGAGTATGTGGTGAGCGGCGAGCAGTTTAAGGAGAGCAAACCCGAGCCCGACATCTACCTGCATGCGCTGGACCTGCTGGGGCTGCCCGCGAATCGCTGCTGCTGCGTTGAGGATTCGGTGCCCGGCATCACCGCTGGCAAGCGAGCCGGCCTGACAGTCATTGCCAAGCGCGAGGAACGCTTTGGCTTTAGCCAGGATGCCGCGGACAAGATTATCGACCAGCTGCCGGAGCTGCTCACGCTTTCTTAGGAGCGCGGTAGTTGCGCGTTTTTCGGGTCTGATGAGTAAATAGCCAACATTTTGGTGCGACACCTAGCATACTTTAAGCTAATGCGGGCTTAAGGGCTTGTTGAATGCCCCTGAGCCCGCTTTAGACTTAATCGTGCTTGGAGAGGGTATATGCCACCGACTGAAGGGCTAACTGACGGTAAAGCAGCGATACCGCTGTACCAACAGGTTATCGATATCATTAAAAACGAAATCAACTCCGGCGCCTACAAGGCAGGCGCGCGGATACCCAACGAATTCGAATTGGCTGAGAGCTATAAAGTTGGCCGCGTTACCGTGCGACGTGCTATTGAGGAGCTCGTCCAGCAGGGCTATCTAACGAAGCGACAGGGGAAAGGCACGTTTGTCAATGCCCCCAAGCTCAAGCGCAAGATTCGCCAGAAGGATGACGTTCAGAGTTTTTCGGACGCATGCCGCGTTAACGGAATGGAACCGGGGGCGTGTGTCATTTCGAGAAAGATACTGCCGGCGGATTCCACCGAAGCACATTTCTTTGGTGTTCCCGTTGGAACTGACTTGATTTGCGTTGAGCGCGTGCGTACTGCCGATGGCGTCCCCGTCATGCTTGAGAACAACATATACGTTTACGAGGACAACGCCTATCTATCAACGGCGCCTCTATCTAACCAATCCATTTTTGAGTTCGTGCGCAACCAGACTGGCCGCATGCCCGCGTTTACCGACCCGTGCACGCTCGAGATCGCGTGCGCATCGCCCGAGGTCGCTCGGTTGCTGGCGGTTCCCGTTGGCGAACCCTTGTTTTATATGGAAGCCTTCTTTTTCGATGAGCAACGGCGGCCGTTTATCATCGGTCGTCAGCGGATCGTTGGGTCTCGCTACGTTTTTGACATCTAGGACATTGCGAATGGAAACGCCCGGTGGATCATCTCACCGGGCGCTTCCATACCGTTCACGGCGCGAACGCGACCGTTCAACCGCGTTGCGGCAATCAGTTTGAAATTATCTTGATGACGGGAAAAGCTGCTGGTAATCTATAGAACGTCATAGAACGTTTGCCTTATGCAAGCGTTGAAGCGAGATGCGATGCAGTCTCGAGTTCTTTGGAGGTATCTATGTCAGATACGAAGGCGAAGAAGACAAACAGACGTTTTAAGTTCAAATTACCGCATGTCTATACGATCATGTTCTTGCTGATCGTTGTCTTTGCGGTCCTGACTTGGATCGTTCCCTCGGGTCAGTATCAGCGCAAGACGATTTCGACAGCGGCGGGCGAGCGCGAAGTCGCCGTTGCTGGAACCTATGAACAGGTCGATAAGAACTACACCGATTCCGAGACCGGCGAGACCATCAATCTGGGTCAGGATATCTTCGCGGTCCTGCAAGCGCCCACTAAGGGCATCCAGGAGGCTGCCGACGTCGTTGCGTTCGTCTTATTGATTGGCGGATCGTTCGCAATCATCACCAAGACCAACGCTTTGAATGCCGGCATGAGCCGTGTGATTAAAAAGCTCAAGAACAAGGACATCCTCATCATTCCCATTACGATGACGTTGCTGTCCATTTGCGGCACTACGTTTGGCATGTCTGAGGAAGCCCTGCCGTTCTATGCCATCTTCATTCCCATCATGATGGGTATCGGTTATGACTCGATGACGGCATTCATCATCTGCTTCCTTGGTCCTAACCTGGGATATTGTGCTTCGACCATCGACCCGTTTAATGTTTTGATCGCCCAGGGCATCATTGGCATCGAGGGCAATCCTCAGCTGTGGCTGCGCGCCGTTTCTTGGGTCATCTTTACTGCCGTCGGTATCGCATGGGCCATGCGCTACGCTATGCGCGTCAAGAAAAACCCCGAGTCGTCCATTACGTACGAGGACGACAAGCTCAAGCGTGTTGAGTTTTCCGTGACCGATGCCTCCATCGAGGAAGAGTTCACTACCCGTCAGAAGCTCGTACTTATCGATTTTGCCTGCGGTATGGGCATTATCGTCTGGGGTCTTGTTACCCAGGGCTGGTACATGAATGAGATTTCCGCCGTGTTCCTTGGCATGGGCTTGCTTGCCGGTATCCTGGGCGGTCTTGACCAGCAGACGATCGCTGAGGAGTTCGTTAAGGGTCTCGCCGATTTTGCGTACGCTGCTATCGTTATCGGTATCGCTCGCGGTATTCTGGTCATCGCCGAGGGCGGCATGATCATCGACACCATCCTCCAGGCGCTCGCTACTGCGCTCGCCGGTGCACCCGCTGCCGTCTACACCACGTTTATGTATATCGTCCTTGGCCTGCTCTCTTTGCTGGTTCCCTCGAGTTCTGGACTTGCGGCGCTCACCATGCCCGTCATGGGTCCGCTGACCGAGCTTATGGGCCTCAATCCCGAAGCTGCCGTTACCGCGCTCCAGTTTGCTAATCAGACCATCAACACCATCAGTCCCGTGGCGGGCATGACGGTCGCCGGCCTTGCCGTGGCTAAGATTTCGTTTGGCCAATGGTGGAAGACCATTTGGAAGTTCTTCATTTTCATGGTCGTCTTTGGCCTGATCGTAACGGCAATCTCTGGCATGCTTCCGGTGTAGGTGGTTGTGATGTCTGATCGTTTAACGGTCCTGACGTCTAAGAGCGTCTTTACCGGTACGGGGGACCTGCCGTTCGAAGGTTTCGTAGCGGTCCGTGGCAATCGAATTGAGGCGGTTGGCACCAAGTGTGAGGTAGCTTCGTATTTGACCCAAGCGGACGAGGTAGTTGATCTGGGCGACCGTACCGTCATGCCTGGCCTGATCGATGTGCATACCTTCTATACAGGCTGGGCGCTGCGGACGTTGGGGTCTGATCTGTCCGGCATCGCTGATGCCAAAGAGGCCGTGTCGCTCTTGCGTGCATGGAAAGAAGATCATCCGGATTGCGCGGCGGCTTTTGGCCACAGCCTACCCGAAACGTTGGCATCGGATGCCGAGAACGCAAATACGGCAGCTGTGTTTGACGATTGTTTTGGCGATATCCCTGTCGTCTGCTTTACACCGGGTGCGGAGACCTGCGTTCTCAATGCTGCCGCCAGTGCACGATACGGCTTTACACCCCAGGCGTGCTATGCCGAGAAGATCTGGCGCATGATGAGCGATTTCCTCGCGCTGCCCGAGGTACGTGCGGGGTATTCGGACTACATGAGCATGCTTAACGAGCGCGGCGTTACCGCCATCAAGGAGATGGCGTTTGATGACTACTACGGTTTTGCCGACGAAATGGCTCGCCGTGAGGAATCTGGTGAGCTGACGGTTCGCGTCTCTATGATGTCGCAGCCGGTGGGTGCCGGTGCAAATCTGGCATATGCCCGCGAGGCACGAGAGCGCTTCCGGGGACCGTTCGTTCGTTTTTCTGGCTTCAACCGTATGACCGATCGCGGCGTATGGGCGGGGCTTGCCGAGATGATTGACCCCTATGAGGACACGGCCGATGCGGGCGCTGCCGGCAAGACGGTTGTCGAGGAGCCCGAGTGGGATCTGATTGAGAACGAGCTGCGCGCAATTGATGCTGACGGCTTCCGATATTCCTTGCATTGCCAGGGCGATGGCGCCGTTCGTCGCACCGTGGCGCTCTATGCCTCGCTGCCTCGAGACGAGCATGGACGGTTGCTTCGCCGCCATGCGATTACCGATCTCGAGAACTCTGATCCGACCGATCTTGTCAAGTTTGGCAAGTTAGGTGGAATTTGCGAGGTCTATCCGCAGATTCTGACGCTGGACCGGCGCGAGGATTGCCTGTCGATGATGCGTCGACAAATTGGCAAGACGCGACTTTTGCACAGCTGGAATCGCCGCGGCATGGAAGATTCCGGATGCACGGTGTGCTGTGGTACGGATTTGCCGCTGCTGATTCCGAGCCTGGGCGAGTCAATCTACAGTGCGTGCGGCGGATACTTCGACGATGGACTGCCCGTGAATGAGGCCAACGCGCTGACGCTTGTCGAGCTCTTGCGTGCTTGGACTGCCGGGGGCGCGTACGATCTGATGCGCGAAGACGAGCTGGGTACGCTCGAGGTCGGCAAGCTTGCTGATATCTGCGTGCTCGATCGGGATGTGTTCGACCTCGATTATCGCGACGCACGCGATCTTTCGGTTGATATGACGATGTCGGACGGACAAATCGTGTTCGATCGAAATAAGGAGGCATAAGATGTCTGAATCCAAGCCGACGCTGCGCCGCGAACAGATTGCGGGCATGAATATCCACTACATCATGTGGTCGCTCGATTACTTCCTTGATGTGCAGCAGCGTTTGGGCTTTGAGTCCATTGAGCTGTGGTGTGCGGAGCCGCATGTGACACTCGACCATACGGGCTACTTTGAGGCTGAGGTCCTGGCGAAAAAAGCTGCAGACCGTGGGCTTAGGTATCGTACTCTGTGTCCCGAGAATGTTGTCTATCCTTGGCAATACTGCGCACGCAAACCGCTGCATGAACAGCGCAGCCTGGCGTACTTTAAGCACGGCATTGAGCTTGCCGAGGTACTTGGGTGCGACCGTATGTCCGTCAACTCGGGCTGGGGCGACTGGGACGAGGACCGCGAGGAAGCCTGGAAGCGCAGCCGCGAGCACATGTCCATTCTGGCGGAGTATGCCGGCGAGCACGGTCTGGTGCTTACGATGGAAAGCCTGCGTCCCGAGGAGAGCAACCTTGTGACGACGGTTTCCGATGCGAAGCGCATGATTGACGAGGTCGCGAGCCCGTACTTACAGCCCATGGTTGATACAACCGCGATGGGCGTTGCAGGCGAGACGCTCGAGGACTGGTTTGCCGCCTTTGGTGATGGGGCAATTCACGAGATGCACTTTATCGACGGTGATCCGTATGGCCATCTGGTGTGGGGCGATGGCAAGCACGATATGGACGCCTTCGTTGCCACGCTCAACGCCCATGGTTTCGACGGCATGCTGGGCCAGGAAATCACGGACGGTCGTTACTATGATGACCCGGCGGCGGCAGATGCCAAGAACATGGCCGCATTCGAGAAATATCTGATTGACTAAAACAACTATCGGCCACGCAACCAACGTCATTGATTGTGGACCAAACAAGAAAGGAACTGGATATGAACGCACACGACCTGATCAAAGAGGCAATTGCCGAGAAGGGCAAGTTCGACAGCGTCTACTGGATTGCTTGCGGTGGCTCCATGATCGATTTGATCCCGGCTCATGAGCTTCTGCAGCGCGAGGCAACCACCTTCACTTCGTATATCTATACGGCTCGCGAGTTTGATATCATGCGCCCGCGCCGCTTGGGTGAGAAATCCCTGGTCATTGCTTGCAGCCACAGTGGCAACACCCCCGAGGTCGTCGAGGGCTGTGAGATTGCCCTTGCTGCCGGCGCTACGGTGATCGCCCAGACCGACAACGCTGGATCCAAGATTGACTCCGGCAAGTGGACCACGTGGGTCTACCCGTGGGGCGAGGGCGTGCCGCAGGCCGAGGTCCCCGCTGGCATTTCGCTGTCGCTTGCGGCCGAGCTGCTCGATCAGCAGGAGGGCTACGCCGATCTTGCCGATATGTATGCCGGTATTGCCGAGATGGATAAGATTCTTCCCCCGGCACGCGAGAAGGTAAATGCCGAGCTGGGTGATCGCTTTGCCAAGCTTTGCCAGGAGCACGAGTTCTTCTATATTCTGGGCAGCGGTCCCAACTTTAGCCAGACCTACGGTTTCGCTATCTGCTCTCTTATGGAGATGCAGTGGCAGCACTGCAGCTACATCCACTCTGCCGAGTACTTCCATGGCCCCTTCGAGGCTACTCAGGATGGCGTTTTTTACTTCCTGCAGATGGGCTCCAGCGAGTGCCGTGCTATGGACGAGCGCGCCCTGGCGTTCCTTAAGACGCATACCGATACGCTGATGGTGCTCGATGCCAAGGAGTACGGTATGGAAGCCGTGCCGGCGAGCGTCCGTGCCTATCTGGACCCGGTGCTGTTCTACGCCATGAACTGCGAGCTGCGTGCCGCACGCGGCAAGGTGTTTGACCATGATCCCGATTTCCGTCGCTACATGGGCGTCGTCGAGTACTAGAAGGGGCAAAGGCCATGGCATTTAACGTTAACGCGCTCGGATTTGGCGACAACGTCGTCGATCGCTACGAGCATATCCACACCATGTATCCCGGCGGCAATGCGGTGAACTTCGCCGTTTATGCCAAGAAATGCGGTGCCGCACGCTCTGCATACATGGGCATTTTTGGCAATGACGCCGCTGCCGAGCATGTCATTGCAAGCCTCGAGGATGAGGGTATCGAGCTTGACAAGTGCGAGCAGATGATTGGCGAGAACGGAGCGGCTCGCGTGACCGTCGTTGACGGTGACCGTGTCTTCCTTGGCTCCAACGAGGGCGGTATCCGTGGCGATGCGCGCTATGTCCTCGATCGCTTTGACCTTGCGTACATGAAGCAGTTCGATGTGGTTCATTCGGGCAACTACTGCTTTACCGAGCGCGAGCTGCCCAAGTTGAAGGCTGCGGGCGTCACGGTCTCTTTTGACTTTTCGGACGACTCCACCGACGAGTACTACGAGCAGATTGCGCCCTACGTCGATTTCGCTTTCTTTAGTGCGGCGGATGCCGCGAGCGAGGACGAGATTCGCGAGCGTCTGGCATGGGTGAAGGGTCTGGGTCCGCGTTTTGTGTCGGCTACGGCGGGCGCCGAGGGCTGCATTGCTTACGACGGCGAGCGTTATTACCGCCAGCTGGCTAAACCGGTAACGGACATGAAGGACACCATGGGGGCGGGCGACTCGTTCCTCACCTCGTTTTTGATGTGCTATCTCGATTCCGTCAAGCGTGGTGAGGATGGCGCCGAGGCCATCGAGCGCGCGCTCGACTTTGCTGCCGGGTTTGCCTCGACCGTGTGCGGCATGGAAGGTTCTTGGGGCCACGGAGCACCAATCGTCGAATAGCCGAGCGGTCCCGGGGAGGTGCGGGTGCCTCCCCGGGACTCGGTGTGCAAAAAATGCCAAATATGAGTACTGTGACTAATTTAGTCGCAGCAAAATCAACCCCTTCAGATGTGATTTGAGCGTCTGGAGGGGTTTAAGATTTGCGAAAACGCAGGATGAATGACTGTAAAAGCTTTAATTAGCGGACAATCGAGGATTATTCTGGCGGTTGGGAAGTTAAAAGTAATGTATCCATTCCGGTAGCAGTACTCATATTTGGCATTTTTTGCCCACAGGGGTTAGCGAAGGTCAAATACAGAGCGCGCATTTGCTAAAACTGCCGACTCAATGTGCTTAGCGTCACAGTTTTTGAGTGAGGCAATGCGCATCGAGGTCCTTGTGAGCGATCTGATGAGCGACTGTGCGCTTGTTTCTGTGTTTGCCTCCGCCGGCGCATCGGTCTCGAGCAGTAAACGATCGAGTGGGATCTGTCGGGCGTATTCGCGACCGCGCTTGGTGGCGAGCATCCGCTCGTTCACGGAAAAATAACAGCCCGCATTACGCGCGCGGACGAGTTCGTCCGAAGTACCGCTAAACCAGTGGAAGATGATAGCGGGGGAGTCGGGGTTTGGGATGAGTAGTCCATGCGATTCGAGGACGTCCAGTACGGCTCCTGCTGAACGAACGGCGTGAATTGATATCACTCGCCCGGTAAGAGGATGCTGCACGAGTGTATCGCAGAGCCAGTCAAATGCCTGTATTTGTAGCGGCTCACTTAAGGCAAAACGAGCGGAAAAGTCAAGTCCGACTTCGCCGATGTAGCGCTCTTGGGCAGCAAACTCGCAAAGCAGGTTGACTTCGGCGGGACCGCAGCGGCCGTCGGCGAGCCACCAGGGGTGAAGCCCAACGCCGGCGATGATGCTTGGTTGGCGACGGGCGCGCTCGTTTGCGGCCGAAAAGTCGCGTGGGTCGACCCCGCAGTCAAAGAGCCCCAGACCCGACGCCGCCGACTCACTGGCTGCAGCATCGGGGCCGAGCATCAAATCAAGATGACAATGCGTGTCAAAGAATTGCGGTTCCATCGCAGGACATTCTGCTAGTCCAGGCGTTGGCCGTCGGCGCGTACGCGCTCGGTGCCGCGCCCGCTGATCTGGCGGATAACCTCGCCGGCAATCATCTGACCCATGATGGGCGGCATAAAGCTGGCGGTACCCAACTCGGTACGCTCGTGGATGTTGGACGGGTCGCGGGGTTGGGTCTTAACCGATTCCTCGCAGCTAAACAGCACGTGCAGACTCTTGATTCCGCGCTTCTTACATTCTTTGCGCATGATGCGGCTCATGGGGTCACGTACCGTATCGAAAATGTCGGCAAAGCGGAGGCACTCGGGATGGAGCTTGTTGGCCCCGCCCATGGAGCTAACCAAACGAATGTCGTGGTCCTGAGCATATTTGGCAATGGTGAGCTTGGCCGAGATGGTGTCGATGGCGTCGACGACGTAGTCGAGCTTGCCGTCCGTCTGCTCCAAAACGCTCGCGAAGAACTCGTCGATGTTGTCGCTCAGCAGGTATTCGGTGCGTTTGATAACGGTGGCGGTGGGATTGATGTCGTGGATCATGGCTTCCATAACATCGACCTTGCGCTTGTCGATAGTGCTGTGAAAGGCGATAGCCTGGCGATTGATATTGCTGGGCGCGACGATGTCCTTGTCCAGAATGACGAAATGACCAATGCCGCCGCGGGCGAGTGCCTCGCAGCAGTTGGAGCCCACGCCTCCGCAGCCGAGCACCAACACCGTAGCATCGGCGAGCTTATCGAGTGCCTCGCGGCCCATGATGATCTCGAGCTTGGTGTCGCGTGTCTCGACGAGAGCGGCAGCGGTTTCGGTCATAGACATCCTCCGATGGGGAAGCGAATCGTGTTTTAGCTATCGCCATTATAGGTGTTATCGCGATTCCATTTGAGCCCTTGGGCTTGTTGAAATGGGATCGGGGTTCGCATAAGATGAAGCAGATGGCACCCGTTGCAGCGGGTTGGCCAACTCCCAAACACGTTTGTAGCGTGAGAAGTGGCCGTCTTCGCATTACGCGGAGGCGGCTATTTTTTTGAGTACAAGATTAGATAGTTAGACAAACATCTAAATATCGAGTATAGTGTGCGCGTCATGAGAGATGATGAGAGGAGGTCTTATGCCGGGAGAGGGTTTTAAGGCGCTTGCCGATCCAACGCGACGGCGCATTTTGGAGTTGCTGCGCGAGGGCAATTGCACGGCGGGGGAGCTTGCCGAGCATTTCGATATCAGTAAGCCGTCGCTAAGCCATCACTTGGCGACGCTCAAAAACGCCGGGTTGGTGACCGACGAGCGCCATGGCCAAAACATCGTATACAGCTTAAACACCACCGTCATGCAGGATTTAATTGGCTGGTTTATGGGCTTTACAAACACGGAAGGTGATAAGGATGAATAACGAAAACAAGGGCATTCACCCCACGGGGGTATCGTCGCGCGTGTGGATTGTGCTGGTCGCTCTGTGCGTCGCCAATGTCGTAGCGCACCTCATGGTGATGCCGAGCTTGCCTGCGCAGATTCCCACGCACTGGGGCGCGAACGGCGCCGTCGACGGTTGGGGTCCTAGCTGGATGGCCTCCGCGCTCGGCGTGCTGCCTCTGGCGCTTCTCGCAATGTTCTGCGTGGTGCCGCGCATCGACCCCAAAGGTGAGGCATATCGAACCTCGGGCAAGTTCTACCAGGGCTTCGTAATCGCCTTCACCTTGTTCATGTGCGCCATAAGCTGGCTGGGAGAGCTTACGGTCTGGGGCGTGGTGCCGGCGGTCGGTTCGGTTAACGTGCTGATTTCCGGTGTTGTCGGTTTGCTGTTCATCGGCGTAGGCAACTATTTGCCGCGTGTGAAGCAGAATTATACGCTCGGTATCAAGACACCTTGGGCGCTTGCCGATCCCGAAAACTGGCGCCGTACGCAGCGTTTTGGCGGCGCCTGCTTTATGGTGCTGGGTATTGGCCTGATTGTGATGGGCGTGGCAGGCAGCGTGCTTTCGAGTGAAGTCGTCGCCGCGGTGATTGCGGTTCTGGCGTTTGGTTCGGTTGGAGCCGTCTACGTCTACTCGTATCTGTTGTGGCGCAAATCGCAGCGAGCCGCTCGTTAAGGTTGCGGAAAACTAGCGTACGCAGTTCATAGTATGTTCCGGGGGACTTTTCCCAGGTAGTATTAGGGGGTGTGGGCAACCATGCCCCTTTTTCGTTACGTTTCAGAGCTGGTTTTCTCATTTCGTTTCCACTAAAGCGAATCAAGAATAGGGAAACAACAGGTAGAAAGGATAAAACAGACAAATGGCGGAGTTTATCTACCAGATGTATCAGGCTCGCAAGGCCCATGGCGACAAGGTAATCCTTGACGACGTGACCCTGAGCTTCTACCCCGGTGCCAAGATCGGCGTCGTGGGCCCCAACGGTATGGGCAAGTCGACCCTGCTCAAGATTATGGCCGGCATCGAGGAGGTCTCCAACGGCGATGCCAGGCTCACCCCCGGCTACACCGTGGGCATCCTGCAGCAGGAGCCGCCGCTCGACGACGACAAGACCGTTATCGAGAACGTGCGCATGGCGTTTGGCGATATGATCGCCAAGGTCGATCGCTTCAATATGATCGGCGAGGAGATGTGCGACCCGGACTGCGACATGGACGCCCTCATGGCTGAGATGGGAAAGCTCCAGGACGAGATCGACGCCGCCGACGGCTGGGATATCGATTCCAAGCTCGGCCAGGCCATGGACGCCCTGCAGCTGCCCGATTCCGACATGCCGGTCAACGTGCTTTCCGGCGGCGAGCGCCGCCGCGTGGCCCTGTGCAAGCTGCTGCTCGAGGCTCCCGACCTGCTGCTGCTCGACGAGCCCACGAACCACCTGGACGCCGAGTCGATCCTGTGGCTCGAGCACTTCCTGCACAACTACCAGGGCGCGGTGCTTGCCGTCACGCACGACCGCTACTTCCTGGATAACGTTGCCGAGTGGATCTGCGAGGTCGACCGTGGTCACCTTTATCCCTACAAGGGCAACTACTCCACGTATCTGGAGACCAAGGCCGCCCGTATCGAGGCGCAGGGCAATCGCGACGCCAAGCTCGCCAAGCGCATGGAGGCCGAGCTCGAGTGGGTGCGCAGCTCGCCCAAGGCCCGTCAGGCCAAGAACAAGGCCCGTCTGGCTCGCTACGAGGAGATGGAGGCCGAGGCCCGCGCAAGCCAGAAGCTCGACTGGACCGACATCCGCATTCCCGTTGGACCGCGTCTGGGCAACAAGGTGCTTGAGGCCCATCACCTGCACAAGGAGTTCGATGGCCGTGTGCTCATCGACGACCTATCGTTCACCCTGCCGCGTAACGGCATCGTGGGCGTCATCGGCCCCAACGGCGTCGGTAAGACCACGTTGTTCAAGACCATCGTGGGCTTGGAGCCGCTGACTTCGGGCGAGCTCGAGGTGGGCGAGACCGTCAAGATTTCTTACGTCGACCAGAACCGTTCCGGCATCGACCCCGATAAGAACCTATGGGAGGTCGTCTCGGACGGCTTGGATCACATGATGGTCGGCGAGACCGAGGTCCCCAGCCGCGCGTATGTGGCGAGCTTTGGCTTTAAGGGCCAGGACCAGCAGAAGCGCGCTGGCGTGCTCTCCGGTGGCGAGCGCAACCGTCTGAACTTGGCGCTTACGCTCAAGCAGGGCGGCAACCTGCTGCTCCTCGACGAGCCCACGAACGACCTCGACGTCGAGACGCTGTCCTCGCTCGAGGCGGCGCTGCTCGAGTTCCCGGGCTGCTCGGTGGTCATTAGCCACGACCGTATGTTCCTGGACCGTGTCGCCACGCACATTCTGGCGTGGGAGGGCACCGATGAGAACCCGGGCAACTGGTATTGGTTCGAGGGCAACTTCGAGGCCTATCAGGCCAACCGCATCGAGCGCCTGGGCGAGGATGCAGCCCAGCCGCATCGTATTCACCGTAAGCTGACGCGCGACTAGCAACAAGAAGAAAGGCCGCCAGCAAGGGCGGCCTTTCTTGTAGCAATTGCATTGCAGCTATGTCAGGGCTGCTGGCTTGATTCATAATCAAAGTCATCTCTGGCTTATAGGACAAAATGTGTGTCCCGATAGAACACCCGTTTCCATCCATTAAT